>JAEELE010000004.1 GCA_016288755.1 Oscillospiraceae bacterium | reverse complement strand
TCGTCGACGTCATCGACTGTATGACCGACATCCAGGTCGCTCCCCCACGGGGGAGCGTGGATTGAAATAGCAGCATCGGCAAGCTGTCCGTGATCGCGTCCACAAGTCGCTCCCCCCACGGGGGAGCGTGGATTGAAATAAGCTGATGCTCGGACTGTTTGACGGCGGTATGCCGGTCGCTCCCCCCACGGGGGAGCGTGGATTGAAATAGCTATTATGAGACGATTAATGCCTCCGAATCCATGTCGCTCCCCCCACGGGGGAGCGTGGATTGAAATAAACGTCGCAAGAAAAGCGATTGCGTGGCTTGCCGAGGTCGCTCCCCCCACGGGGGAGCGTGGATTGAAATGATGTGCTCCTTTGCAAGGTCGATCATCCGCTGCTGTCGCTCCCCCACGGGGGAGCGTGGATTGAAACACGCTGTCCCATGCGGTTCTGAAACAGGCGGCGAATCGCCGATGCCTTCTGCATCAATTCCGCAGCCTGCCGACAGCGAACGGAGCACACCGTATCCCGCACTCCTGCAAGCCTTTGCACAAGGTTTGCAGGAGCTTTTTTTCGGTTCAGGGGACAATTCGGCCGCTCCTTCCGCCGCCCGATTTGTGCGTGCGAAAAAAATTTTCAAAAAGCCCTTGACAAACTGCCCGCGGTCTGCTATAATGTATACATACAAAGCAGATAGGAAATAAGGGAATACACAAGGGAGGAACCGCCCATGCCATTTCAGAAACGATGTTGACCCGATCCGATCATCTGAACGCGCGCCGCATCAGCGGCATAAACTAAAACGAAATCATATATTGAAAGGAAGCTATCACCATGCGTATTTTTGAAACCATCACCGACCTCATCGGCGGCACCCCGCTGCTCCGCCTCCACGGCATCGAGAAGGAAAACGGTCTGCAGGCAACTGTCCTCGCAAAGCTCGAATATTTCAACCCGGCAGGCTCCGTCAAGGACCGCATTGCCAAGGCGATGATCGACGACGCCGAGGAAAAGGGTCTGCTCAAGGAGGGCTCGGTCATCATCGAGCCGACCTCCGGCAACACCGGCATCGGGCTTGCGGCAGTCGCGGCGGCACGCGGCTATCGCATCATCATTGCGATGCCCGAGACGATGAGCATTGAGCGCCGCAACCTCATGAAGGCATACGGCGCAGAGCTCGTGCTGACCGAGGGATCAAAGGGCATGAAGGGCGCGATTGCCAAGGCGCAGGAGCTCGCCGCGGAGATTCCGAACAGCTTTATCCCGTCGCAGTTCACGAACCCCGCAAACCCGGCTGCACACAAGCGCACCACCGGCGTCGAGATCTGGAATGACACCGACGGAAAGGTCGATATCTTTGTCGCGGGCGTCGGCACTGGCGGCACGCTCAGCGGCGTCGGCGCCTATCTGAAGTCGCAGAATCCGGAGGTCAAGGTCGTCGCGGTCGAGCCCAAGAGCTCCCCGGTGCTCTCCGAGGGCACGGCGGGTCCGCACAAGATTCAGGGCATTGGCGCGGGCTTTGTCCCGGAGACGCTCAACACCGAGATCTACGACGAGATCATCGCGGTGACCAATGAGGACGCAATCAGCACGGGCAAGGCGATCGGCAAGGCGGACGGCGTTCTGGTGGGCATTTCGTCCGGCGCGGCGCTGTGGGCAGCGATCGAGCTGGCAAAGCGTCCCGAGAATCAGGGCAAGACCATCGTTGCACTTCTCCCGGATACCGGCGAGCGCTACCTCTCCACGCCGCTCTTTGAGTAAGCCCGCGTGGAGAGCCCGATAACTGAATCCCCGATATGCAGCGAACCCCCGCAGTTTTTTAGGACTGCGGGGGTTTTCCGTATCACCGAAAAAGTCACAGAGGGCGCGCAGATTCTGCCGGTGTTTCTTTCAGGCACAGCTCCCCTCTTATTCGGCATGCGCGGACGGGGCAAAAAAGGAGCAGCTCCGAAAAGCCGCTCCTTTTCCTCTGTGCACTTTCGTTCGTGCGTCCGGGCGCTTCAGATTAGTTCTGCGGTGCGCCCACAGGACATGTATCTGCACAAGCCCCGCACTCAACACATGCGTCTGCGTCGATCACATACTTGCCGTCACCCTCAGAGATCGCGCCGGCAGGACATGCGTCTGCACATGCACCGCACTGGATGCACTCGTCACTGATCACGTATGCCATTGTGGTACCCTCCTATAACATGATTCCGGGACCCGTTTTCCCGGTTACCTCTATTGTATCATAAATTTCAAAAAATGCAAGCCCTTTTGGAAAAAAAATTTCACCGATTCCGCATTTTGTCCTTTTTATCCCTAAACTTGTGATATAGCAATTTTATACAAGGTACAGCATGATATTTATATATCGTTTCGTGTGTTGTGCAGAGTGTTAAAATACTTCATCGATTTGCAAAAGTCTTTACAACATCTTGACAAGAATCGGAATCTCTGGTATAATAGTTCTATTGTAGAGTATGTTGGAGCGGTATGCTCCGTATTCTGCAGCTGTATCAGATATTCCGGGTGCCCGGTTCCGCGCACCCGTCCGAAAGGTGGAGATTCAGTGAGAAAGAAAGCAGCAGCCCGGCAGCTTTCGGCGATCCTCAGCTCCGTGCTCGCCGTGAGCGTTTCGCTGCCTCCGGTCTGTTCGCCGGCACAGACTGCGGCGTATGCCGCGGAGGACGAAGGGCTCTATGAACTCAGCTTCGAGCGTGAAACAAGCTACAGCGATTACTATGACGCACATTCCGGGGAGCCGCGCCCCGCAGAGGAGATCACTGTCGCGGGCAAGGACTACCAGAGCGCAGAGGGCGGCGATTTTTCCGTCGGTTCGCTCGGCGAGGGCGCCGACAGAAGGGACGGTGTGCTCATCTGGAACAGCGCCGAGGGCTCTGTGTGCTTTGCGGTCGATGTCGCACAGGCGGGCATCTACTCCATGCGCATTTCCTATTACGCGATGGAGTCTGCGTCCAATCAGGTCGAGCTTTCGATGGAGATCGACGGCGAATCGCCGTTTGAATCGGCGTCGCGCATCTGCCTGAACAAGATTTTCGTCAACAAGACCGCGATCAAGACCGATTCGCGCGGCAATCAGGTGCGACCGGCGCAGATCGAGCAGCCCGCGTGGCAGTCCAAATTCGTCTACGACGAGGACGGTCTGTTCAATGACCCGCTGATCCTGTCGCTTTCGGCTGGGCAGCACACGATCACCTTCACCGGCGTCAAGGCGAATGTCGGCATCGAGTCCGTCACGCTCTGCCAGCCCGAGGGCACGGCGCACTATCAGGCGCCCTCCCCCGCCGAGCTCAGCGCGACCCCCTCGACGCTCTGCCGCATCGAGGGCGAGAGCGCGGCGTACAAATCCTCGTCGACGCTCTATCCGGCATACGACAACAACTACTACACCGTTTCGCCCTCCGACCCGGTCAAGATGGTCTACAACACGATCGGCGGCGCGAACTGGGATCAGGCTGGCTCGACGATCACATGGGAGATCCCCGCGGACGCGCTGCAGGGCGACGGCTGGTATAAGCTCGGCATCAAGGCGCGGCAGGACGTCATGCGCGGCTTCTACTCCAACCGCAGAGTGCTCATCGACGGCGTGCTGCAGAACGACGCCTTCGCACAGGTCAAGTTCTACTACAACACCGACTGGAGCCTGACGACCGTCAAGGCGGGCGGCGACGACGCCTATATCTACCTGAAGGCAGGGCAGGCGCACACGATCACGCTGGAGGCAATGCCCGGTGAGATCGGCGACTCCATGCGCAAGCTGGAAAGCACCGTCGCGGACCTCAACACCTGCTACAAGCAGATTCTGATGATCACCGGTCCGAACCCCGACAAGTACAACGACTACTACGTCGAGGAGAGCGTGCCGACGCTGCTGAGCGACTTCCAGCGCCTCTCCAGACAGCTCAAGGACGCGCAGGAGGGCATCGAGAAGCTCTCGGGCACACTGGGCTCCGAGGCTGCCGCACTCCAGAGAATGTATGTCATTCTCGACAAGTGCGTCGAGAAGCCCACCCGCATCCCGAATTATGTCACGCAGATCAAGGACAACATCTCCACCATCTCCAACTTCATCTGCGACTACCGCGACCAGCCGCTGGAGATCGACTATCTCGAGCTGGCATCCGCGGACCGCGATTTTGCATCGCTCAAGGGCGGCTTCTTCAAACAGCTCTCCTTCCGCTTCCGGGCGTTCATCGGTTCCTTCACCGAGGATTACACGACCCTTTCCGATATCGACACGGATGCGGACGACGTCATCAGCGTGTGGGTCAACCTCGGACGCGATCAGGCGCTGGTCGTCAAGGAGCTCGTCGAGAATGAATTTGCGCAGCTGCACCCGGAGATCCCCGTCGCGGTCAATCTGGTCGTCGGCGGTGTCGTCGAGGCGACGCTCGCGGGCAAGGGTCCGGATGTCGCGCTCTTCCTCGGCGGCGAATTCCCGGTCAACCTCGCCTGCCGCGGGCTGCTCGTCGACATGAAGCAGTTCTCCGATTTCCCGCAGGTCACGCAGAATTATCAGAAGGACGCGACCGTGCTCTATTCCTACAACGGCGGCGTCTACGGCATGCCGCTGACGCAGAGCTGGACGATGCTCTTCTACCGCACCGATATCCTCACCGAGCTCGGCTTCCAGACGCTGCCGCGCACTTGGGACGACGTGATCGACATGCTGCCGGGTCTCCAGCGCAATCACCTCGGCGTCGGTCTGATTCTTCCCGCGACCAATGTCGCGGCGTCGACCGAATCGGGGCATACCTTCGCGACGCTGGTGCTGCAACAGGGGCTCAACTACTACAACCCCGAGCAGACCAGAACGCAGTTTGACTCCGTTGCGGCGATCCAGTGCTTTGAGAAGTGGACCGATTTCTACCGCGAATACAAGTTTGCGCAGACCTATGACGCATACAGTTATTTCCGCACCGGTCAGTATCCGCTGGTCGTCGCGAACTACAGCTTCTACAATCAGCTCTCCGTCGCAGCCCCCGAGGTCAAGGGGCTCTGGGACTTCACGGTCATGCCCGGCACGCTGAGCGCGGACGGCACGCTGAATCACGCCTCCAATTCCGGCGGCTCGGGCGCGGTCATCTTCAACAAGGTGAAGAACAAGGACGCTGCGTGGGAGTTCGTCAAGTGGTTCTGCTCGTCCGACGTGCAGACCGAATACGGCGCGGACCTCGAAGGTCTGCTCGGGCAGATGGGGCGCTATGAGGCTGCAAATGTCGAGACCTTAAAGCAGCTCAACTGGTCCTCCGCGGAGCTCGGCGTGCTGCTCAGTCAGTGGGAGTCGCTCACGGAGATCCCGATTCTGCCGTCGTCCTATGCGGTCACCAGAAACATCATGAACGCATTCCGTGAAACCGTCAACTCGAACGAAAACCCGCGCGATACGCTGATGTACTACAACAGCGACATGAACGAAGAGATCCAGCGCAAGCGCGAGAATCTCGGGCTGGACTGACGCGCGAAGGGAGGTATACGCTTGGATAAGGATCAAATCGGTGTCAGAACCAAACAGGAGCAGCGCCGCCTTCTCTGGCTTCAGATGAAGCAGAATAAGGACGCCTATCTGATGATGCTCCCGTTCATGCTGATCTTCATTATTTTCACGGTCATCCCTGTTGTGATGTCGCTGCCGATCGGTCTGACCGACTTCGACATGGTCAAGTATCCGCCGACATGGGTCGGGCTCAGCAATTTCTACAACCTCTTCCTCAATGACAGCATCTTTGTCAAGGCAATCCGCGTCACGCTGGTGTTCGCGGTGTTCACAGGTCCGCTGAGCTATTTCCTGAGCTTTCTGCTCGCTTGGCTCATCAACGAGCTCAACCAGACCCTGAAGGTCATCTTCACGCTGATCTTCTATGCGCCGTCGATGGCGTCGAGCGTCTATGCCGTCTGGCAGCTCATCTTCTCGGGCGACAGCTACGGCATCGCCAACTCCACGCTGATGAACCTCGGCATCACGACCTCGGCGATCCAGTGGCTCACGGATTCCAAATACATCCTGACGGTCGTCATCATCGTGCAGCTCTGGGTCTCGATGGGCGCGGGCTTCCTCGCGATGCGCGCGGGCTTCCAGAACATCGACAAGTCGCAGTATGAGGCGGGCGCGATCGAGGGCATCAAGAACCGCTTCCAGGAGCTCATCTACATCACCATCCCCGGCATGGGCCCGTCGCTGATGTTCGCGGCGGTCATGCAGATCGTCTCCGCCTTCACTGCCGATATCGTCGCGCGCAATCTGGTCGGCTTCCCGAGCACCGATTACGCCGCTCACACCATCATGACGCACGCCTTCGACTACGGCTGGGTGCGCTACGAGATGGGCTACGCCTCCGCGATCTGCATGGTGCTGTTTGTTGTCATGTACTTCTGCAACAAGCTCATCAGCAGCATTCTCGGCAAATACATGGATTAAGGAGGGAGAACGATGGCAGTCAAAGACCCCAAAAAGCTCAAGGCGTCCAACAAGCGCGCCGGTCGGAAAATCGGCGGCACTGTCGCGATCTTCCTCTTCCTGACGCTGCTGAGCCTGTTCATGGTGCTCCCGATCTGGCTGATGGTCGTCAACTCGATCAAGCCGGTCAACGAGATGTTCATTTTCCCGCCGAAGTGGTACACGCTCAACCCCACGCTCGACAACTTCAAGGATACCTACCGCGTGCTCGGGCAGATGTGGGTGCCGTTCTCGCGCTATGTGTTCAACTCCGTGTTCGTGACGGTCTCCGTCACGGTGCTCCAGTGCATCTTTGCCTCGATGGCAGCCTTCTGTCTGGCAAAGGTGAAATTCCCCGGCAACAAGCTCATCAACGCGGTCATCGTGCTCGCGCTGCTCTATAACTCCAACGTCATCTACCTGATGCAGTACATGGTCATGGCGGAGCTGCACATGATCAACCGCATGGCAGCGCTGATTTTGCCCTCGGTCGCCTCGACGATGGGTCTCTTCCTCATGCGGCAGAGCATGTCCACCGTGCCCGATGCGATGATCGAGGCGGCAAAGGTCGACGGCGCAAGCCTCTTCACGATCTGCTGGCGCATCGTCATCCCCAACCAGAAGCCGGCGCTCATGACGATGGCGATCTTCGCGTTTCAGGGCGCATGGAACATCACGGGCGGCTCGGTCGTCTACGATGAATCGCTCAAAACGCTCCCGACTGTTATTTTGCAGGCGGCATCCGGCGGCATTGCCCGTCAGGGTGTCACAATGGCTGCCGGTGTCATTCTCTTTGTTCCGTCCGTGCTGTTCTTCATTCTGGCGCAGAGTCAGGTCATGGAGACGATGGCACATTCCGGCATCAAGGACTGAAAACCGCAGCAATCTAACAGAAAGGGTGATTCGATTGAAAAAGCATACACCGCGTCTGCTGCGGCAGGTGCTTGCAGCCGGGCTCTCCGCCGCGCTGCTGCTGCCGGTGCTCGCACAGAGCGTCTCTGCGGATGAGCCGTATGATGTGTACAATTACAACTATCTCGGCGAGGCGGTCCCGTCGCAGGCGGGCTATCTCGCAGAGCGGGCGGTCTCCGGGCTCGATCTCGGCACCACCGCGCTCAACGCACCGAGCGATCTGTTCAAGGACAGCGACGATTATTTCTATATCGTCGATTCGGGCAACAACCGCATTCTCAAGGTCGACCCCGATTTCACCGAGGTCGTGAAGGTCTACGACAGCTTCACGATGCCCGACGGCTCGTCCTCTCCGCTCAAGAACCCCAAGGGCATCTACATCTCCCCCGACACCGGGCTGATGTACATCGCGGACAACGAAAACGCCCGCGCGCTGGTCTCGGACAAGGACGGCAATGTGAAAATGGAGATCACCAAGCCCGAATCGACCGTCTATGACCAGCAGCTGACCTTCCTGCCGCAGAAGATCCTCTGCGACAATGCGGGCAATATCTACATCGTGCTCGGAAACACCACGAAGGGCGCCGCCATGTTCAATGCGGACGGCGAGTTCATCGGCTACTACGGCGCCAACGCCGTTGCAAAGACCGCATCGGTCATCGCGAACCACTTCTGGAACGCGATCGCCTCGGACACCGAGCGCTCCTTCCGCGCCAGAAGCACGCCGACAGCGTTCGACAATTTCGACATCGACAGCGTCAAGGGCTTCATCTATACCTCGACCTCCTCGGGCAGCACCGACACCGATATCGTCAAGAAGGTCAACCCCGAGGGCTACAACCTCTTTGACTATATGTCGAATTTCGTCTGGGGCGACCTGTTCTCGACATGGTACTCCGGCACGAGCTACAAGACCAAGATCGTCGATATCGACATCGGCGACGACGGCTCGATCAACTGCCTCGACGCGACCACCGGCAGAGTCTTCCAGTACGACAAGGAAGCCGATCTGCTCTTCATCATGGGCGCGAACGGCGATCAGGTCGGTTCGTTCATGACCGGCTCGGTCGCGGCGGTCGAGACCAGGGGCGCGGGCTGCGAGAATGTCTATGTGCTCGATGCGGGCAAGGGGACCGTCACGGTCTTTGCACAGACGGTCTTCGGCGACATCGTGCACGACGCGACCAGACTCTACAACGGCGGCTACTACGAGGAGGCGCTCGGTCCGTGGCTCGAGGTCCTCAAGCGCGACGGCAACTACCGCAGAGCGTATCTCGGCATCGCCTCCGCCTACTACAACATGGGCAGATACAAGGATTCGATGGTCTATGCGAAGAAGGCGGACGCCTCCGGGCGTTACAACAAGGCGTTCGAGCGCTATCGCTCGCAGTGGCTCAAGGCGCATCTGACGCAGCTCCTGATCGGCATCGTGCTCATCATTGCCGGTGTGTGGCTGCTCAAACGCATCGTGAAGAAGCGGCGCGCAAACGCGGTCGCAGCGGCTGCCGTGCCCGATACGGCAGCATCCGAAGAGTAAGGGGGTGCAGCGTTTATGATGGATCTCACACAGCCGCAGTGGGTAAAGCATGTGGTCTTTCACCCGTTCGAGGGCTTTGAGGATCTCCGTTGGAAAAAGGGCGGCACGCTCAAATACACGGCGATCATCATTTTTGCACTGTTCATCGCGCTGATCGCCTATGACCGGTGGTGCGGCTTCCAGTTCCGCCCGCTGCCCGACGCGCATTTCTCCGTCGTGCCGTACATCATGAAGAGCGTCGTCTACTTCGGCGCGTGGGTGCTCGGCAACTGGTCGATCTGCACGCTGCTCGACGGCGAGGGCACGATGAAGAATATCTGTGTCTACAGCTCCTACGCGCTGATCCCGTACATCGTGTCCACGTTCATCAATGTGGTGCTTTCGCACATTCTCGTGCGCGACGAGCAGGTGTTCTTCTCGACGGTCTATTACATCGGGCTGCTCTGGTCGGCACTGCTGCTCTTCAACGCGATCAAGTCGGTGCATCAGTACAGCTTCACAAAGACGGTCGCCGCCATTCTGCTGACGCTCTTTGCGATGCTGGTCATCCTGTTTCTGGCGGTGCTGTTCCTCAGCCTGTTCCAGAAGGTCTATGTGTTCTTCTATTCGCTCTATACAGAGATTCTGTATCGGGTGAGAGTGTAAGGCGGTGATGGATATGCAGAAGCAAATGAAGAATCAGATTCTGTGCTGCGTGCTCGCAGCCATACTGCTCCCGGCATCCGCCTCCTCACTGACGGCGGTCGCCGACGAAACGACGGCAGCCGCGGGGCAGAGCGAAACGACACAGACGCAGACCGACGGCAGCACCGATTCCTCCTCCGGCGACGGCGAGGAGGCATGGGTCGACCGCACCGAGGACGAGGTGCTCGCGAAGATGCGCGTCGTCGCGGAGAATGACAACCTCATCTTCTACGCATGGGATGAGGAAAAGCTCGGCGAGGATGAGCAGAAGGAGGACCTCTTCGCACTGAAGAACAAGAAGAACGGCTATATCTGGTGGACGTCGCCGATCAACGCGCAGGGCGACGGCATTGCGGCGAAGGTGCTGCAGAACGAGCTGCGCTCTGCAATGGTGCTGACTGCCGCGCAGATCGAGGACCGCTCCACGACGCCCGCGCGCTCCACGGGCGGCTCGATCATCTCCTATTCCGACGCGCCGAACGGCATCAAGGCGACCTACAATTTCCGCAAGGTCGGCATCACCGTGCCCGTCACCTACACGCTCTGCGAGGACTACCTTAAGGTGAGCATCAACACCGAGAAGATCAAGGAGAAATACGGCGTTGATTCCGGCGAGGACAAAACCGTGCTCGCACAGCAGCTCGCCGTGTTCAACGCCTTCGGTGCGGGGCATACCGACGAGGACGGCTATTTCGTCATCCCGGACGGCTCCGGCGCGGTCATCAGCTTCAACAACCGCAAGTTCACCGCGCGCACCTACAGCCAGCTGATCTACGATGTGGACACGACCGCCGTGCCCAAGACAAAGGGTCCGGTCGTCGAGGGCGTCTCGCTGCCGATGTACGGCATCTGCAAGGGCGAGAACGCGATGCTCGCCGTCGCGGCAAAGGGCGACGGAAGCTGCTATCTCTGCGCGGATGTCAGCGGCACCGGTCAGTCCAACACCGAGTATAACCGCTGCTATTTCAAGTATCTGCTCCGCAGCAGCGACTCCTATTACCTCGGCTCCGATATGCTCAATCCGCTCGACGTCTACGAGAAGAACCTCACGAACAGAGAGCTGGAGGTGCGGTATTATCCGCTGTGCACCGCCGACGAGATCAACGCGGACAACAGCGCCGAGCTCGATTTTGTCGATATCGGCGCGCGCTACCGCAAATATCTGATCGAGGATGAGCATGTGCAGCAGACCGCCAAGGCGAACACCGCGAGCCTGTTCATCGACCTCTACGGCGGCTGCATGAAACAGAAGAACGTGCTGGGCTTCCCGGTCTTCATGAAGACCTCGATGACCTCCTATTCCGAGATGCAGGAGATCCTCGAGAAGCTGAAAAACGCCGGCGCCGACGACCTGACCGTCTCGCTCAACCGCTGGACGGACGCGGGCATCGCGGGCAAGGTCGACTACAAGGGCAAGGCGTCGGGCACGCTCGGCGGCAAATCCGATTTCAGAAAGCTGACCGATTTCATGGACAGCAGCGGCATCGCATGGTATCCGACCGTCTCCAACACCGCGTATTACTCCGGGCAGGGCTACTGGTCGCTGACCGACACGGCAGTGCGCGTTTCGGGGTCGTTCGCGCGGATCGTCGACTATGAGAGCGCCTACGGCGTGCCCTACGGCACCAAGAAGACCATGTCGCTGCTCTCGCCGGCGACCTTCCCGGAGCTCTACGAAAAGCTCGCGAAGAATTACCGGAAGCAGGGGCTGAAATCCGTCAGCATCGGGGCGCTCTCCTCGACGCTCTACGGCGACTACGGCAAGAAATCCGGCACGGCGCGCGATGTCACGATGCAGTACATCGAGGACAGCTTAAAGCTGCTGCATTCCGACGTCGGGTCGGTGCTCTCGGAGGACCCGAGCGCCTATGTGCTGCCCTACACCGACACGGTCACCGATGTGCCGCTCTATTCCAGCGGGTTCAACATCTTCGACGGCGACATCCCGCTCTATCAGACGGTGCTGCACGGTCTGATCCCGTTCTCGACCAAGGCGGTCAACGGCAGCGCGGACGCCGAGCATCTGGTCATGCTCGCGCTGGCTTCGGGCTCCGGGCTGCGCTTCGACATGCTCCATGCCGAGACCAGCGACCTCAAGGACACCGATTTTGACGTCTACTACTACGCCTACTACGACTACTGGATCGAAAACGCCGCACAGTACAACGACTTTGTGCGCGACGTGCTGAAATCGGTGAGCGATTCGCAGATCGTCTCCTATGTCAGAGACGGCGATCAGATCACCACGACCTACGCTAACGGCGTGCAGACCGTTGTCGACCTCAATGCGTGCTCGGTCACATGGAACGGTCAGACCCGGTTCCTCAAGGATTATGTGAAGGAAGGAGCTGAAGTTTTTGAATGAAAATTCCATATGAACGCAGAAAATCACTCTACGGCTACGGCTTCATTTCCGTCTGGCTGATCGGCACGGTGCTGTGGTTCCTCATCCCGCTGATCGAGTCCTTCTGCTATTGCTTCATGGACAACGCGTCCCTCAAGCCGGACACCGGCGGCATGCGCAAGATCTGGCTCTCCTTCCACGGCACCGAGTGGCTCGCGAATTTCAAGTATGCCTTCGCCGCCGACCCGCAGTTCAAGCAGAACCTTGTGTCCGTTCTGCGCGATACCGCGATCCAGACCCCGATGATCCTCATTTTCTCGCTCTTCATCGCGGTCATCCTCAATCAGGAATTCAAGGGACGCGGCTTTGCGCGTGCGATCTTCTTCCTGCCGGTCATCATCGCGACCGGTCCGGTCTACAACATCATCAGCGGCAACATCGCCAGCACCGGCGCCGACAGCGGCGCACAGTTCTCCACGCTCTTTGAGACCGACATCGTCGGCGATCTGCTCGAATTTCTCGGTGTCATGAACATCAGCGCGAGCCTCACCGACATCATCAACACGGTCGTCACAAACATCTTCGGGCTCGTGTGGAGCTCGGGCATCCAGATCCTCATTTTCCTCGCCGCGCTGCAGAATATTCCGGTGTCGGCGAAGGAGGCAGCTTCGATGGAGGGCGCGACCTCTTGGGAATACTTCTGGAAGATCACGCTGCCCTATGTCAGCCCGATGATCCTCGCGAACTTCATCTACACGGTCATCGACTCCTTCACCAAGACCGACAACGCGGTCATGATCCGCGTGCTCGCCAAGCAGCGCGACTGGGACTACGCCTACGCCGCCGCGATGGCATGGAGTTATTTCGCGATCGTCATGGTGGTCGTCGGCATCATCGTCGCGATCGTCAACAAGTTTATCTTCTACGAAGTTGAGTAAGGGGGTGCGCTGAATGGATATGGAAAACAAGAACACCCCCGCCAATGCAGACGAGATCGCCGATGCAGTCGAGGAGACTGTGACCGCCGCTGCCGAGGCTGCAGCAGAAGCCGTTCAGGAGGCTGCACCCGTCTCGCTCTCCGACCCCGATCACCCGGTCGCCTCGTATGTACCGGACTGCGCCAAGCCCGATGTGCACGAGGCACATGAGGTCGGCGAGGGCATGACGAAGAAGGAAGCAATGAAGATCCGCATGCGGAACATGAACAGGGAGGAGATCGCGTATCTGCGCAAAAAGCGCATCTACGAGAAATGCTGGCCCGTGTTCCGCTTCCTGATCCTGTTCGGGCTCGGGTTCGTCATTCTGACGCCGCTGATCTTCATGATCTCCTACGGCTTCCGCGAAAACCGCGACATGAACGACCCGACCGTCATGTGGATTCCGCGCAATGTCACGCTGCGCATCATGAAGCAGACGATCAACGCAATGGGTCTGACGCGCGGCATCACCGACAACAACCCGCTGGTCAACACGATCTTCCTGAATATCGGCTGCTCGCTGTGTCAGGTCGCGACCTGCGCGGTCACCGGCTACGGCTTTGCGCGCTTCAAATTCAAGGGCAGGAACCTGCTGTTTGGGATCGTCATTCTGATGATCCTCGTTCCGGTGCAGATCATCTCGATCCCGCTCTACGACACCTTCCGCAATTTCTTCTTCGGCAATGTCAACCTGATCAACACCTTCTGGGTCATGTATCTGCCGGCGATCATGGCGAACGGCATCCGCGCCGGACTGATGATCTTCATTTTCCGGCAGTTCTTCCGCGGGCTCCCCAAGGAGCTCGAGGACGCGGCATATCTCGACGGCTGCGGTCCGTTCAATACCTTCCTCAAGGTCATGGTGCCGAACGCGGCGTCGTCCTTCCTGACGGTGTTCCTGTTCTCGATCGTGTGGTACTGGAATGACTACTACGTCGCGAGCTCGTTCTTCACCAACAAGGAGACGATCTCGACCGTGCTCAAGAACCTCGACGGCACGCTGAACAAGACCATCTTCAACAACGCGAGCGCGCAGATCAGTGCCCGCGAGAAGATCGTCTGGCTGGAAGCCGGCTGCCTGATCTCCATCACGCCGATGCTGGTGCTCTATGCGTTCCTGCAGAAGCACTTCACCGAAGGTATCGAGCGCTCCGGTCTGGTCGGGTAACAGAGGTGTCTCCGACGGATGATATTGGGGGCGCTGCCCCCAAACCCCCGCTTAAGGGCTGCTAGCCCTTAAGAATCCCATTATGATGAAATCAACGTATCAGCGTGAAATTCTCACATAATAGGATTCCAAAGGCATATCAGATCATAACCCCCGCTTTTGCACGCGGGGGTTGTTTTTCTGCGCGCGCTGTGATATAATAGGGTACAAGCCCGATGCAAAGGCATCGGAACCGCGGAGGCAGCCTATGAAAAAACCGAGAACCCCGCTGCAGCAGGCAAACCGTGTCATTCTGATCATGCACCTGTGTCTGCCGCTGTGGCTCTTCACTCTGATGTATATACCGTCCTTTGAGGGCGTGCTGTTTCTTGCGGTCTGGGCGGCACTCCTGCTCAACGCGATCGTCTGGAAGGTCACGCAGCGCATCGGCAAGGGGTGCCCCGTGCTGACCGCCGCCCGCGTGATTGCCGTCAGCGCAATGGCAGCGTACTATCTGCCGATGGTCGTGATGTTCGGGTTTACGCGCACGCAGGCGCTCTATCCGCTCAAGCGTTGGGTCTATACCGCGGGCGTGTTTTCGAGCGCGACGTCCTATTATCAGAGCATGCTTCCGGCGGAGCTGCCGGACAACGCCTCTGATTACAGCTTCCGCACGCGCGGCTCGGTGCTCGCGCAGGACGCGCATGCGTCGTCGTTTCTGATCTTCCGCACCGATCCGCAGACCGCCGCGGGCTATGCCGACATACTGACGGATGCGGGCTTCAAAACGCGCGGGGATGTCTCCGACCCCGATCTCGAGGGCGATTTCGCGTGGTTTCGCGGGTGGATGCGTCTGGACGAATTCGTGTCCGACCCGCTCACGCACGCGCAGCTCTTCTGGATCAACGAACGGTTCCCGAAGGCGGCGATCGTCGACCCCGAATCCGGTCTGGTCGCGATCATGACGTAAGCGGCTAGAGGCAAGAGGTTTTGTGTGCCCTCCTCACTGCTCATTGTTGAATTCACCAAAAAACGGATGCTGTCCCGCCCGATTTTGTATCTCCGCCTGCTTTCCCCGGGACTTGACAAAATCCGCGGAATACGGTATAATAGTAGAGCCGCTTGTGTACGGTTGAAGCCGAGGCATGCCCTGTCACGGGCCGCCCTTGCACCGTCCGCAGCGAGATTATGGAAAAGGCAGGTGCCACAAAACCATGTATGCAGTCATTCTGACAGGCGGTAAGCAGCTCAGAGTCGAGGAGGGCAATATCGTCCGCATCGAGAAGCTCGATGTCGAGGCGGGTCAGTCCGTCACCTTCGATCAGGTCGCAGCGATCGGCGACGACGCCGGCATTACCGTCGGTGCTCCGCTCGTTGACGGCGCAACCGTCACCGCAACCGTTCTCGGCAACGGCAAGGGCAAGAAGATCCGTGTCTTCACCTACAAGCCCAAGTGCGGCCAGAAGAAGGCGCGCGGCCACAGACAGCCGTTCACCCAGGTCCGCATCGAATCCATCGCAAAATAAAAGCGCATGAAGATCACTGTGCAGTTTTTTCGCAGCGCAGGGCTCTATACGGGCTTTGCGGTCTCCGGGCACGATGCGGTCACGGAGGACGGGCAGTTTTCGGTGCTCTGTGCCGCTGTCTCCTCCGCCGTGCAGCTCACCTGCAATACGCTGACCGAATGCTTCGGCGTGCCGGAAACGGCAGTCAGCGTGAGACCCGCGAAAAACATGCAGAATCAGATCGCGCTCCGGCTCGAAACGCCGGACACCGTTCATTCGGAGATCATCCGCGGGCTCGCGATCCACATGCAGCTGCTCTCAGAGGAGTACGGCGGCATGCTCACAGTCAGGGACCGCGAATCCTGAACGCTCCGAGACACATCACATATCTGGAGGTGTATTGAAATGATCCGCATCAGCATGCAGTTCTTCGCGCATAAGAAGGGCGTCGGCTCGACCAAGAACGGCCGTGATTCCGAGGCAAAGCGTCTGGGCGTCAAGCGCGGCGACGGGCAGTATGTCCTCGCAGGCAACATCCTCGTGCGTCAGCGCGGCACCCACATCCACCCGGGCAACAACGTCGGCATCGGCTCTGATGACACGCTGTTCGCGACCATCGACGGACAGGTGCGCTTCGAGCGCTTCGGCAAAGACCGCAAGAAGGTCAGCGTCTACGCTGTCGAGCAGTAATCCCGCAACCGTATCAGGGCAGCGGTTTTCCGCATATCGGGGCTGCTGTGCAATCCGGTGAACCACCGTCCCCCTTGCCCCGCGGCGAGGGGGATTTTTCATGAAAAAGGCGATGAACAAGGAGAAGAACATGAGAGCATATTGTTCGATCACCGTCGCTGACACAAAAGTCTTTCCGGAATTGCAGGGATCGCGGCTTGATCCGCGCAAGGCAGGCGCATGCCCGCGCTTTTCGAAGGGTGAGTGGATCTCTCTTGACAGGATGCCGACGCAGGAGGAGCTTGACAAAGAGATGATGCGCAAATACGGCAAAACGTTCTGCCCCTTCGCATGGGAGGCGATCAGCAGATATGTCCGTGCGCTGTTTGACGGCGCATCACTGCCGGAAACGGGCTGCGACGGCGAAAACGGTCCCTTCAGGCTCGCCTGCTGCGGCAGCGGAACACGCCCCGTGATCTTCGAGATCAGAAAGCATTATTTCCCGAAAACGGAAGAAGAATATTATCTTTTGAAGGATTCCGAGTAACCGCAAGGAATCTGATACCGAGAAAGGAGGTGTATGCCCCGTGTCCATGTTTGTAGACCGCGCGCGCATCCACATCGAATCGGGCAGAGGCGGCGACGGCGCCGTCAGCTTCCACCGCGAGAAATTCGTCGCGGCGGGCGGCCCCGACGGCGGCGACGGCGGCAAGGGCGGCGACGTCATCTTTGTCGCGGACGACCACGATTCCTCGCTGATCGCCTTCCGCTATCAGCGAAAATATATCGCCGAAAACGGCCAGCCCGGCGCGGCAAAGCGCTGCACGGGCAAAAGCGCCCCCGATCTCGTCATCAAGGTGCCGCGCGGCACGGTCATCCGGGAGGCGCACTCCGGGCGCGTGCTCGCCGATATCTCCGGCGATGAGCCCGTCGTGCTCGCAAAGGGCGGCAGGGGCGGCAAGGGCAATCAGCACTTCGCCACCTCGACCAGACAGGTCCCCCGCTTTGCAAAGCCCGGCTTTGACGGCGAGAAATTCGATCTGCTGCTCGAACTCAAGCTCCTCGCGGACGTCGGTCTGGTCGGCTTCCCGAATGTCGGCAAATCGACGCTGATCTCGGTCGTTTCGGCGGCAAAGCCCAAGATCGCGAACTACCACTTCACGACGCTCGAGCCGGTGCTCGGTGTCGTGCGCATCGATGAGGAGCGCTCGTTCGTCATGGCGGATATCCCCGGTCTGATCGAGGGTGCCGCGGACGGCGCCGGGCTCGGTCACGACTTTCTGCGGCATGTCGAGCGCTGCCGCCTGATCGTCCATGTGCTCGATGTTTCCGGCTCCGAGGCGCGCGACCCGGTCGAGGATTTCCAGAAGATCAACCGCGAGCTGCGCAGCTTCTCCGAGGACCTGAGCCATTGCCCGCAGATCGTCGCGGCAAACAAGGCGGATATCGCCGACGAGGAGCAGATCGAACGCCTGCGCGCCTATATCGAGGGGCAGGGGCTGCCGTTCTTTGTGATCTCCGCAGCCGCAAAGCAGGGCGTTCAGCCGCTGATCAACAAGATCTCGGAGACGCTCGCGACGCTGCCGCCGGTCAAGCGCTTTGAGCCCGAAGCTGCGCCGGAGCCCGAGCAGGACGACACACACCGCTTCACCGTCACGGTCGAGGACGGCGTCTATCTGGTCGAGGCGGCATTCATGGAGCCGATCATGCGCACGATCAACCCCGACGACTGGTCGTCGCTGCAGTATTTCGAGCGTGTGCTGCGTTCCAGCGGCATCATCGACGCACTCGAGCAGGCGGGCTGCCGCGAGGGCGACACCGTTGCGATCAACGGCTTTGAGTTTGAATATGTTGATTGAGACCGCACTGCCGCTCACGCCGGAGGCGGCACAGCAATACAGCCCGCTCGCACTGGCATTTCTCGGCGACAGCGTCTATGAATGCATGGTGCGCGAGCAGCTTCTGCGCGAGGCGAACCGTCCCGCACGCGACCTGCACGCATCCGCGGTCGCACATGTGCGCGCGGCATATCAGGCGGACGCGTCCAAACGCATCGCCGAAATGCTGACGGAGGCGGAGCATGAGATGTTCCGGCGCGGCAGAAATGCCAGCGGCATCAGCGTGCCGAAGCATGCCGCCACGGCAGATTATCGGAAGGCAACAGGCTTTGAATGCCTGTTCGGGTATTTGTATCTCTGCGGCAAAACCGAAAGACTGCGGGAGCTGTTCGCCGTGATCTGGGCGCAGTCCGCAGAATCAGAACTGGGAGGCGATTGAAGATGTCCGGACATTCCAAGTGGAACAATATCAAACGCAAGAAGGAAGCGACCGACGCGGTCAAGGCGAAGATCTTCACCAAGATCGGACGCGAAATGATGGTGGTCATCCGCGAGGGCGGACCCGACCCGAACAACAACAGCAAGCTGCGCGATCTGATCGCGAAGGCAAAGTCGAACAATGTGCCGAACGACAACATTGAGCGCCTGATCAAGAAGGCAGCGGGCGACGGCGACAAGAACAGCTACGAGAGCATGGTCTACGAGGGCTACGGTCCGAGCGGCGTCGCGGTCATCGTCGAGTGCCTGACCGACAACAAGAACCGCACCGCCGGCAATATCCGCCACTATTTCGACAAGTTCGGCGGCAATCTCGGCACATCGGGCTGCGTGTCGTATCTGTTCACGCTCAAGGGCGTTGTGGTGCTTGAGCACGACGGCGAGCTCGACGAGGACACCGTGATGGAAGACGTGATGGAGCTCGGCGGCGACGACATGACCTTTGAGGAGGACAGCGTCGAGATCGTCTGCCAGCCCGAGGCGCTCTCCGCACTGCGCGACGGACTGACGGAGAAGGGCTATCTCGTGGTCTCCGCGGAGGAGGAGCAGGTGCCCGGCAATTACGTCACGCTGACGGACGAAGAGGCACTGCGCAAAATGGGTCTGCTGCTCGAGCATCTCGAGGATGACGACGATGTGCAGAATGTCTGGCACAACTGGGATATGCCGGACGAGGAATAATGAACAAACGGCTCCGGAGTCCTGTGCTCCGGAGCCGCGATTTTATCGGGAGTAAGAAGGGAGCAGGTAGGAAGTCGAGTTAGGAGTGAGGAGTGAGGAGTGGTTCCGTCACTGTAACTTCTTCTGCTGAATCGGCGCACTGAACAAACAAATGTTCGTTTCTGTTCTCGCCATTGTGAGAAGTGTCAATAAATCCCAAACTCGGCACACTTGGGGCGCGGAGCCCGCGCTGGCGTTTTCCTTCGGAGACCTTTACGCGGAGCCTCCCAGTTTCGTTCAATGCACGGCGCTGGCGCGCCTTCTTATGGCGTAACGGCTCCCAGTATTTTTCTCATTCAGCGGCAGGAATGAAAGTGACGGAACCACTCCTCCCTCCTACCTGCTCCTTCTTCCTTCCTCCTTCCTCCTTCCTCCTTCCGCCTTCCTCCCCCCTCCGTCCCCCCCGCCCATCACCCCTCCGCCCACCCGCTTGC
>JAEELE010000025.1 GCA_016288755.1 Oscillospiraceae bacterium | reverse complement strand
TATAACGCTCTGTTATACTCCCTACCGTTTCTTATTGCCCTCAAAAACTACGTATTATCTGCATTTAGGCAGAATAATGCACCCCTACTTCGATTGTATCAAAATAGGGGTGCTAATATGGCGGAGAAAGAGGGATTTGAACCCTCGCGCCGGTTTCCCGACCTACTCCCTTAGCAGGGGAGCCCCTTCACCACTTGGGTATTTCTCCGTGTGTGGTGAATGCGATATCCGTTATGAGGTTGGCGGAGAGGGTGGGATTCGAACCCACGGTGCATGACTGCATCACCAGTTTTCAAGACTGGCTCCTTAAACCGCTCGGACACCTCTCCGTTCGGATTCAGCTTTATTATTATAGCATAAATCCAGATGCTTGTCAAGTCTTTTTGAAAAAATTTCTGTTTTCCCTTGCGTAAGCCGGGCGAATATGCTATAATATACACAGCGGCTTCTGCATGCAACATGCAGTGCCACCATATTTTCATATATCGGAGGCTGATTATGGCGATGTTTGACAAGCTGCTTGCGAACCTGAGAGCAAGCAAAAAGACGATCGTGTTCACTGAGGGCACGGATGCAAGAATCCTTTCTGCAGCCGACAGACTGCTGAAGGAAGACCTCATGGGCGTCATTCTCTGCGGCAGCGCAGAAGAGGTCGCGGCTGCTGCTGCTGCAGGCGGCTTTGACGTCTCGAAGGCGACAGTGCTCGACCCGGCGACCTATCCGGAGATGGACGCGCTGGTCGCGCAGATGGCTGAACTCCGCAAGGGCAAGATGACTGAAGAGGAATGCCGGAAGGCGCTCACAAAGTCCAACTATTTCGGCACGATGCTCGTCAAGGCGGGCAAGGCGGATGCACTGCTCGGCGGCGCGACTTATTCGACCGCAGATACGGTCCGTCCGGCGCTCCAGATCATTAAGACGAAGAAGGGCTCCAGCCTTGTCAGCTCGTCGTTCATCCTCTTCCGTGAGAAGGACGGCAAGGAGGAGACGATCGCAATGGGTGACTGCGCGATCAATCTTGGCTACTCGGACAAGCTCGATAAGGACGGCAACGTCGTTCAGACTGCAGCACAGCAGCTCGCGGAGGTCGCCGTCGAGACGGCACGCACCGCAGCATGCTTCGGTATTGATCCGAAGGTCGCAGTGCTCTCCTTCTCGACCTACGGCTCGGGCAAGGGCGGCACGGTTCAGCTTTCTCATGATGCCGTGCTCGCAGCCAGAGAGCTTGACCCGAATCTCGTGATCGACGGCGAATTCCAGTTCGATGCGGCGGTCTCCGCTGAGGTCGCAAAGACCAAGTGCCCGGATTCCAAGGTTGCAGGGCAGGCGAATACATTCATCTTCCCGATGATCGAAGCCGGCAATATCGGCTACAAGATCGCACAGCGTCTCGGCGGCTTCGAGGCATACGGTCCGATCCTGCAGGGGCTGAATGCACCGATCAACGACCTCTCCCGCGGCTGCGTCGCAGACGAGGTCTACAAAATGGCAATCATTACTGCCGGCATGGCATAAGAACCAATGCGCCCCCGGATTCCTTTCCGGGGGCTTTTGTTATGCGATATTCAGGAAAACTTGACAAACAGCGGCTTTCGTGGTATAATAATGCCGTTTCGGTGCTTTGAACGCACAGCAGCTGCGGCGGACTGTTCTGTCAGCTCCTTCCGCCCCAATCCAGAAAGACCGGTGCAGATCCATCGGTCTTTTTCCATGATTTGATATTGCAGGGAAGTCTGTATGGAAAAAATCAAGCATTTTCTGAAAAAAGAGCCGATGCTGACGGTCTCTGCGGCAGCGGCGCTGATCAGCCTGTTCATCACGCCGCCCTCAAAGCGGCTCTTCAACGATATCGACTGGCATACGCTCGGCACGCTGCTGATGATGCTCTGCGTGCTGGAGGGCTTCAAGCAGGAGCAGATTCTCAATCCGCTGGTGCGGTTCTGTGCAAGGCGCAGGCATATGGTGAGCATCTCGCTCTTTCTGATCTTCGGTGTGTTTTTCTCGTCGATGTTCGTCACGAACGATGTGTCGCTCGTGATCTTTGTCCCGCTGACGATCATGATTTTCCGCTCAGGGGATAAGGAGCAGTATATTCTTCCGGTGATCTCAATGGAGAATATTGCGGCGATCCGCGGCTCTCTGCTGATGCCGTTCGGCAGCCCGCAGAATCTGTTTTTATTTTCGCAGTCGGGCACGAGTGTGTGGAATTTCATGCTGCACATGTCGCCCCTCTGCGTGATGTCGGCGGTTTTGCTGGTCGTGTTTGTCTGCGTGCTCTACCGCAAAGACCCCCACGAGGCTGTGCACATTTCCCCGGAGCAGACCGCGAATACGCAGCTGCCGGAGCGCCGCCGCTTCCGTGTGACCTATCTGACGCTGTTTGTGCTCATCATTCTCACCATCGTCACGCGCACGGATTATTGGTATATCGCCGTCGGTGTCGTGCTCGCGGTCATTGCAATCGTCGACCGGCAGCTGTTCCGCAAGGTCGATTATGTGCTGATCGTCACCTTTTTCTGCTTCTTCGTCTTTTCGTCGTCGGTCGCTGCAAACCCGCGTATCTCCGATGTTTTGCAGCATGCAGTCGCCGGGCACGAATACTGGTGGTCGATCGGGCTCAGCCAGATCATCTCGAATGTGCCGGCTTCGATCGTGCTCTATCCGTTCACGGTGAACTTTGCCGGTCTGATCTACGGTCTCGACACCGCCGGGCTCTGCTCCCTGATCGGCTCGCTCGCGTCGGTCATCAATTACCGCATTTATGTCCGCGAATACCCGCAGAACGGCAGGCAGTTTATCAAGGTGTTCACGCTGGTGAGCTGGGCATTCTTCCTGATCGTCGTGATTCCCGGTTATCTGCTCTCCAAATGGCAGTTTTTCTGATATCCTGAATCAGTCCTGTGTTTGCGGGGCTGGTTTTTTTACTGAAATACCGTTAAAAAATCCACTATATCTATAAAAGTGCACTTGCTTTTATACAATATGTTGCAGTATGATAACAATGGCGGGCTGTCTCTGCCCGCTGATTCTTATTTTAGGGGGATTATTCCATGCTGCAACAAAAAACAAACAGCACCCATTCCAAGCGCCGGAGGCGGCTGATCGCCGCACTTTGCTGCGCGATGCTCACGGCGGGGACCGTGCAGCTTCCGACCGTCAACGCTGCGGCAGACACCGTGCTCTATGTCTCGCCGGACGGGGACGACAGCAATCCCGGCACACTGGCAAGCCCGCTCGCGACGCTCAGGGGCGCCCGCGATGCGGTCCGGAAGCTCAATTCCGACATGAGCGGCGACATTACGGTCTATCTGCGCGGGGGCGTCTACCGACAGACCGAGCCGGTGCGCTTTGAGCCGCAGGATTCCGGCACGAACGGTCACCGCATCACCTATGCCGCCTATGAAGGCGAAACACCGGTCATCAGCGGTGCGCAGGAGGTCACCGGCTGGACCAAAGCCGACGGAAATCTCTATGTCGCCTCGCTCGACCGCGACGTCAAGCTCCGCAACTTCTACATCAACGACCACCGCGCCAACATGGGCAGCATCCGTGTCGAGGCAAAGGGCGGCTGGGGCACCTACAGCGTGACCGCCGGACAGGCAGACTGGGCTTGGGATTCCGGCAGAGCGAGCGACGGCATCAAATATGACATGTCGTCCTTCCCGCAGATCAGCGCCAACCGCGACGATCTCGAGGTCGTCAACGGAACCACATGGAACGAGAACATTGTCTGCTCGCGTGATGTGATCACCGACAGCGGCTCGGTCGTTGTGCAGATGCAGCAGCCCTACGGCGCGATCGCACAGACTCCGGGCTGGGGCGCAGGCTTCTCCACCGGCGGCTGGCACACGATCTACAATGCCAAGGAGTTTCTCAAAAACCCGGGCGAATTCTATTTCGACAAGACCGAACACAAGCTCTTCTACTATCCCTACGATTGGGAGGATATGTCGAAGGCTTCTGCCGAGGCGCCGGTCGCGGAATCGCTGGTCGTGATCCGCGGCGAGAGCACGCAGAACCGCGTCAAAAACATCGGTTTCAGCGGCATCACCTTTGCACATACCGATTACATGCTGACGAAGGTCGGCGATTCCTACGGCAAGACGACCTGTCAGGCAGCACAGTCCTATACGGCGTATGCCGATTCCAACTGGCATAACCGCAAATATGAAATGGTCGATACGCTGCCGGGCATGATCGACGTGCAGGGCGCGGATTCCCTCAGCTTCACCGGCAATGTCATCAAGCACTGCGGCGCAGACGGTCTGAACATGTCCAACGACGTGGTGAACTGCACGGTCTCCGGCAATTTTGTGACCGATATCACGTCGTCCGGCATCACGGTCGGGCATCCGCAGCATATCTACATCGGCGATGCAGCACCGGGCAATCACGAGAAATTCCCGATCGGCGTCGAGGGCCTTTGCCAGAACGATACGATCTCCGACAATCTGCTCTGGAATATCAGCGTCGTGCACGGCTTCGGCGGCTGTGCGGCGATCACGGTCTATTACGGTGATTCGATCAAGGTGCTGCGCAATCAGATCGAAAACACCGCCTACAACGGCATTCACCTCGGCTGGGGCTGGTGCAATTTCAAGGATTCCACCTCCTGCTCAAACAACATGATCTGCTACAACCGCGTGACGAATTCCCTGAACCGTCTGCATGACAGCGGCGG
This sequence comes from Oscillospiraceae bacterium, assembly GCA_016288755.1. Classification (GTDB taxonomy): domain Bacteria; phylum Bacillota; class Clostridia; order Oscillospirales; family Ruminococcaceae; genus Firm-04. Next base: position 8,107 of record JAEELE010000025.1, on the reverse strand, counting down.
CATTTACACGATCGGTCAGATGCCGGGAACAGTCATCAACGAGAACTATATTCAGGGCATTCCCGCCGGCGGCATGGGTGCACCGACCTACGGTCTGCACAATGACGAGGGCACGGCGTATATCGAGGAATTCGACAATATTCTCGAAATCAGCCCGAATGTCACCTATACGATCAACTGCGAGGACTACGGTCAGAAGCATCATCTCGATATCCGCCGTACCTACGCAACGGTCCGAAAGATGGGCAAAAACCCGCCCGACAGCTATATTGAAGATCCGATCGTTGTCTCTGACAATGTCTGGCCGCAGGCACAGTATGAGATCTGTCTCAACTCGGGTCTGCAGGATGAATTCAAGAGCATCATGCCCGGCAATATGCTCTCTGATGCGGACTATGTGTTCCCGGCAAGCTGTGCGACCAAGTGCGAGATCAGGCTGCCGATCCGTGCGGCAGGCGTGGGCATGACTGTCTGGATCGCACCGGACAGCACAGAGACCTTCAAGGCAGGCAGCACGATGACGAAAGCAAGCGGCACGGCATCACAGATCCGCACGCCCGCAGAGGCAGGGGAGTACCGCATCTATGTCACCGATTCCGACGGTAAGATCCTGAGCAAATCGAAGTATCTGCTGCGGCTCAGCGGCTCGGCTTCGACCGTTGATGCGGCTTCCTTCTCGGTGCAGTCCGGCATCCAGACCGAAAACTGCTCCGAGGGCGGTCAGGATGTTGCGTACATCGAGGACGGCGACTATATCGGCTTCAAGGACGTTGACTTTGCAAACGGCGCGGATTCGATCGACATCCGTATCGGCGCAAATTCGGGCGGCTCGACGATCGAGATTCGCACCGATGCACCGGACGGCAAGCTGATCGGCACACTGAATGTTGCGTCGACCGGCGGCTGGCAGGATTGGCAGACGCAGAATGCCGCGCTCGAAAAGACAACTGGCACACATGACCTGTATCTCGTGTTCAAGGGCGGTGAGGGCTACCTGTTCAATGTCGCGTGGTGGAAGCTGAATTTCCCTGCTGATGCTTCGATTCTGCTCGGCGACCTCAACCGCGACGGACAGATCGACGCACGCGATCTGACGCTCTTAAAGCGCACGGTGCTCGAGGACGGCTATCAGGCAGAGGGCGACCTCAACGGCGACGGCGCAGTCGAAGCGGATGACGCGAAGCTCCACAGAGACTATCTGCTTGCAAAGATCGGGCAATTCCCGGCAGCGGAATAATAAACAGAATCAGACGGTGCACTGCTTCCGGCGGTGCACCGTTTTCTGTTGTCCAAAATCGTCCGTTTCGTTCGTAATATATTCAGAAAGCTGATATTGCCGCAGGAAAGGAGGCGCGCCTATGCCCCTGCTGAACAGCCGCGCGGATGAGGAATCGTCTGAACGCCTGTATCATCAGTAGGTCCGGCTGATGCTGCACACTGCCTATCAGATACTGCAGAACCGGGAGGACGCAGCTGATCAAGGGTGAGCTCTGTCATCAGATCACGCCGTACCGTGCGGCGCTGCTGTCCTTCGTGCTGAGCCTGTTGTATGAGATTCTGCTTGCCATGATGCTCCTGCTGTTTCAGATCATGAATCTGCGGAAATACGGCATTGCTGCGGCAATCGGCATCATCGGGCTCGACCCCGATCTCAGACGGCATGTCCGGCGGTATTCGGCAAAGGCTGGGGCTTGCGCAGGCGATCATGGAAAATCCCGATCTGCTGATTCTCGATGAACCGATGAACGGGCTGGATAAAGAGGGTGTCGCGGAGATGCGCAAATACTTTTTGACCTCAGAGCACAGGGCAAGACGATTCTGATCGCTTCGCATTCCGCGGAGGATATCGCCGTGCTGTGCGATACAGTCTGCGAGATGGACAAGGGCGTGCTGAGTCAGCTGACATGGATGTTTCTCTGTCATAAAGCGTGAAATATGTCAGATTGCGATGATAGAATCAGATCAGAGCGAGCCGGTTTCCGACGACCGGCTCGCTTTTTTCATGAATCGGTCTGCTGCTGTGATAATTCCATAGTTTTTTATGCCCGGCGTGTCCCGCGTTGTGATATATCTATAGCTTTTTGGAATCGTTGTAACCCGCGCAGCATGGATGCCGTCTATAAAGATATAGATTGCCGGCATGATCTGCTGAGGAGGTATTGCCATGATGAAACGACTGTATGGGATGAGCCTGAGCCTGCTGCTGCTCTGCACCGGATGCACAGGCGCATCCTCGCAAAACGGACCCAAGCCGAGCTTGATTCCAAGTGATTCTGTCTCTGATACATCTGCCGGATCTGCGGCGGAAATCCGCGATGAGAACCGCAATTTCAGCTCGGAGCTCTCGATCGTTGATTTTCAGGAGCACTATGTCTACGACGGTGCCCCGATTCCGCTGACCTATCGCATCAAAAACAACGGGCAGGCGTTTGACTACGCATTTCTCGTGTTTGTAAACGGAAAACAGACGCCGTATGCAACGGCAGCGGATTCGCAGGCGCGCATGTCGCATCAGGTACACCTTGCGGCGGAATCGGAGGCGGAACTGACGCTGTATCTGGAGCCTCGCGGCTGCAAACAGGGCGAGACCGCGCTCTGCTGCATCGAGGCGATGCTGAATCCCGACTACATGCTGCCCGATACCTCCTATGTCAGTTTTACGCCGCATCATTCGCTGAACGGCACGGCACCGATTCTCGTTGAGGTCCGGGCGGATGCACCGGACGCGGAAACGGCGGTTTCTGATATCCAGGCAGACGAAATCCTGATGACGCCCGAGCTGGAAAAGCCCTACATCTATGAGCAGCCGATGACCCATGAAACGGTCAACCGGCTGGACATTATGACGCTGCTGGAATGCTTTCAGAATGACCCGCTCGAGCCCTATCTGCTGGCGGAGGAAGCACTGTCGCTGACGGTGCGCGGCGCAGGCATCAGCGGCAAATATCTGGTCGGCGTCTATGTCGGTCACGAGCTGCAGAAAGCGTTTGACGGCTGCGAATATGCCGTGCTCGATGTCGAGCGCTCCAAGCTCAAAACGCTGCATCCGAAAATCGATCTGCGCGGCATGACCGGTCTGCATCACATCTATATGATTGCAGTGCCCTATGACCCGGCAGATGCAGCGGATACCCTGCCGTTCAAGACTTCGACCAAGCTGCTGCAGATCGGCGGCGAGCCTCCGGCGGAGCAGACGACCGCACCCGCGCAGACAGAGCCCGGCACGGAAACGGGCAGCATCGGCGCGGTCATGCGTATCGGCGTGCTGCCGGACGGCACAGTGCTCACGCAGACTGCTGACACGGTCACCGCGCTCGCCCCGGACGGCACTGTCCGCGGAAGTGCAGCCGAATCGTATATGAGCAGAATCCAGCTGCTGGACAGCGGCTTTGCGGTCATCGAGAACCGCGGTGCCATGATCCGGATGTATGACGAAGCCTGCAGACAGATCAGGGAGATCCGCCCGCCGCAGCACGACAACACGCGGTATATTGTTTCGTCCGACGGCAGGCGCATAGCATACAGCTATCGGGATGCGGAGACCAACATCTCTTATCTCATGACCGACAGCATCGACCTCGACGACCCCAAAACCGTGCTGAAGATCGCATTATCTGACAGGGCCGGGGCACTTCAGGGGGTCGATGGGTTGGTCTCGTACCGCGAAGGGCGCATTGCCTACACCGGCGCTGTGCTCTCGCAGCGTCAGCCGAGGGAGGATTACACTGTCTGCTGCGGTGCGGTCGCGGAGGACGGCAGCGGGAATTGGTATCACACGCTGGAAAAACTACAGTATCCGTCGGTCAATCTGGCCTCGATGCACGGCGCTGCGGACTGTTTCATCATTTTGCAGGATTACGACAGCCCCGGAAAGCAGCAGGGGAAACAGGTGCATCTGCTGTCTGTCAACGACGGCAGCGAACAGACAGTGACATGTCAGAGCGCCGACGAAACGCACAATGCCGCGATCTCCGAGGATGGGCACTATCTGCTGACACTGAACGAAGCGAAGCATTCCCTGCAGGTCTACAGCATCAAAACCGGGCAGCAGCTCTGGCACAAATCGCTGGATGCGGATGCGAATAAGATCTGCATCTGCGCAAAGACGGAAACGGTCTACTGGCTCGAATTCGGCACGCTGAAAACCGCAGCATTCACGGAGGGCGAAGCATGACGACGCTGACGGTCTCGCATCTGACAAAGCAATACCGCAGATTCCGTGCGCTGGATAATGTATCTGTCACACTGGAGGACGGTGTTTACGGGCTGCTCGGTCCCAACGGCGCGGGCAAAACAACGCTGATCCGCACGGTCGCGGGCATTCAGCCGCCGGACAGCGGAGCGGTCGCATGGAACGGCACACCGATCGCGCAGCTCGGGAATGCGTATTATGACAACATCGGGTATTTGCCGCAGTATCCGCGGTTTTACGCGCATTTCACCGGCATTGAAATGATGCGCTACATGGCGGCGCTCAAGGGCGGCGTCCCCGAGCAAAGAATCACAGAGATGCTCGAATTTGTCAATCTGACGGGAGAGGCTGACAAAAAGGTCGGCGCATATTCCGGCGGGATGCGGCAGCGCCTCGGCATTGCCTGCGCACTGCTCAATGACCCGAAGCTCCTGATTCTCGACGAGCCGACCGCCGGGCTTGACCCGATTGAGCGCATCCGCTTCCGCAATACGCTGGCACGCATCCGCTCCGGCAGGATCATTCTGCTTGCAACGCATATCGTGCCCGATGTCGACGCGCTCGCAGACCGCATTCTGCTGCTCGGCGGCGGCAGGCTGCTGCGAAACGGTTCAGCAGGTGCGCTCTGCCGTGAACTGGACGGTCAGGTCTGGGAATACCCCGTCTCGGCGGAACATCTGCCCGAAATCCTGCATCAAATGCAGGTCAGCTCGGTGCGCGGCGAGAATCCCGTCACGGTGCGTGTGATCGCGGAATCCGCTCCGACAGCCGATACAAAAGCCGTTGCACCGAATCTGGACGATGTGTTTCTGCATCATTTCGGAGGTGCAGTATGATCGCGCTGATTCGGTTTGAACTGAAAAAGGCGCTCGGCAGGCGTATCATTCCCGTGATCCTGCTGATGCTGCTTACGCTCAATGCTGTCAACATCACAAGGCATCACAATATATTTGCAAGCGACCCGATGGCGCGCGGGCGGTATGAATTATACTGCACACTGCGCGGCGAAATGACCGATGAAAAGCGCGAAATGATCGGGGAAAACTACCGCGCGGCGCAACTAATCCTTTCAGGCGGGCGTTATGACACCGCATACGACCCGGCGCGGTATTATTCGGGATATGCCTACGGAGACGCGAATCTGTGGCGCGAGGTGCAGGAGGAATCCGACCGCATTGCGGCGTATGAAGCTGACATGCAGGCGCTTTCCGATGCCGCTGTCGCTGCAAACGAAAACCCGGCGCTGTCCGATTTTTACCGCAGGCAGAATGCGCAGATTTCGGCGGCTTACAGCGGGCGTGCGCTGCATGATCTCAGCCGGCTGGAGGGTGCTGCGGCGCTTTCGGATTACCGCTTTTCGACCGTTCTCCTGATTCTGATGCTCATTCTGATCGCAGGCAATCTGTATGTCACAGAGCGCGAAAACGGCATGGCAGAGGCGCTCTGCACCGCGCGGAACGGCGGGCGAAAAACAGCGGCGGCAAAGCTGATTTCGGCGCTTCTTGTGACAGCGGCGCTGTGTATTCTGTTTTCCGCGGCAGATTTTGCGCTGTTTATGTATTTTTACCGCATCGACGGGCTCTCGCAGCCGATCTATGCAGCCGAAGCGTTTGCGGATTCACCGCTCCGATGCACTGTATGGCAATATCTGCTGCTGACCGGCGCGACGAAGCTGCTCGGACTCTGTGTTCTGTCAACGGCATTCACAGCTCTTTCCGCAGCGATGCGCAATGCGGTGCCGGTCTTTTTCAGCGCCGTGCTGCTGACCGTCGCGCTGATGCTCTGCTATACCTTTTGGAACACGGGCGCGGGCGTACTGCTCAACTGCATCAATCCGCTGCGCCTGCTCCTCACCAAATGGACGGCATATGCGGTCTGCAATGTCGCAGAATATCCGGTCTTCGTGCCGGTGATGGCCGTCTGTGCGGGAACGGTGTGGCTGATGCTCAACAGCGTGATCTGTATGACTGCAGGAAGGAGGCGCGTATGACAAAGCAGGAGCTTTTCAAGCAGATGCGAAAAAACCATCTGCTGGCGCTCGGTGTTTTCTATTTGATTCTGCGCTGTGCCGCCGCGCTTTTTTATCACGTTTATCCGATCATGCGGCGCGGCACCGATGTATACAGCTCCGGCTCTGCAGTGTTTATTCTCCGGCAAAACGCCGATTGGCTGCTGATCGCGCTGACAGCATACTGCGGAATCTGCATCTGGGTGCGCGAGTTTTCCACCGATATGCAGGAGCTCCACCTGACCGCCACATGCGGCAGGGTACGGCTTTTTCGCATCAAATTCGGCATGGCGGTTGTTTACCCTGCAGTGCTTTCCTTGCTCGCGTCGTGCGCCGAGTTTTGTATCGACATGCTGCGCTTCGGGCAAACGGCGCTCCCGCTTTCCGCGCTCAGGTTCGACTATCAGGACACAACGCGGACCGGCGCCGCGCTGCATTATGCCCTGCTGATGATCCCGCTCAAGGCGCTCGGAATCGCATCCTTCGCGGCGCTTGTCACGCTGTTGGCGCTGTGCATCAAAAAAGCACTTCCGGTTCTGCTCTCGGCACTTGCGCTGATTCTGGTGCCGGTGTATCTGTTCCCGTCCTCCGATCTGCGGTGCAGGCTCTGTCTGCCCGTCTCGCTGATGCAGGGCAGGGAGCTTTGGCGCAGCTCCGTAACGGTGCAGAATTCGTTCGGCGAGACTGAATTTTTCTATCGCGAGATCACAGATGGCGAGCTCCTGCGCTGTGTGCTCGTGCAATTCGCGCTGATCGTGATTTGCCGTTTCCTGTGTATGCGGCTGTATCTGCAAAAGCCGCTTCGCTTTCGGCTGGTCGCTGCTGTGCTGTCTGCGTTTCTGCTGACCGGCTGCGGGCATTCCCTGCCGGATATGACCGGTGCGCCGCAGTTTCATGTTTTCCCGGACGGATGCACGGTTTACAGCAAATCGGACGCATCGACATTTTCGATCAATCCGACACCGCTGACATATTACCGGATTTCGGAGATATACGGCGAATACGCGCTGGTGACCGAACGGCTGCCGGATTCCGCGACGGCTTTCACAGTCTGCCTGCTGCATCTGCCCGACCTGACAAAGACCGAGCTGCTGACCGTCGGGCGCGCGACAAACACAGACGGTCTGCTCGGGCTGGACGATCTCGCGGAGGTGCCGTCTTCATGGGTGTTCGATTTTGATACCTACGGCATGAACCCGCAGATGGCACTTGACGGTCACATTCTGTACGGAAAAACCGAAACCGCATTGGTTTCCTTTGATCTGGAAACCGGCGAAAGAACGGAATGGCTGACGGGCGTCAGATTCATCGCGCCGCAGATGCGTGACGGCGTGCTGTATTATCTTGATGAGGCATGGACGCTTTGCCGTATCACGAAGGAAGGCGAGGCGGAATCCCTGCTGTCAAATGTTGCGGATTATCAGCTGTGTCCGCATTCGCTTTGCTGTATTTCCGGCGGGGCGTTGTACCGGATGTCTGACGACGGCAGTACACAGCAGTTCTGCGATGAAAAAGCCGATTATCTGCTGTATTGTGACGACACGCACGCGGTGTTTGCAGCACAGAACGGACAGACCGTTGCGGTGACCGGAGATGCGGTTTTCCGGTATGACCGCGTGTTTGACAGCGCGGACGAAAGATGTCTGTACGGCGATAATGAGGCTGTTGATTATCAATGAGAACAGAATCCGAAGATGTCCGAAAAGCTGCCGAAGAGGACCAGTCGCGCAAACTTCAAGACAGAAGAAACAAAAAGAGCGAGCCGGTTTTGATATAATCCCCTTAGAGTAGACACACGAAAAAACAAAAGTGTGAAAACTCTAAGGGGGTTATTTTAATGTCAAGACGAAATAAAATTACGGATGAAGAACGGATGTCAGCGGTACAAGAATACATAAATGGAGAAG
>JAEELE010000001.1 GCA_016288755.1 Oscillospiraceae bacterium | reverse complement strand
GCTTGTTCTCCTCCGGCGTGGACATTCTCTGTCTGCGGCAGCGCGGGCAGAGCACCTTGACGAGACGCTGTGCGACAACGCCGATCAGCGAGGACGCGACCATGTATGCCGGGATGCCCATGTCGACCAGACGGACGATCGTGGAAGCGGCGTCGTTGGTGTGGAGCGTGGAGAGAACGAGGTGTCCGGTGATAGCGGCGCGGATACCGATCTCAGCGGTCTCGGAGTCACGCATCTCACCGATCATGATGACGTCAGGGTCCTGACGGAGAATGGAGCGAAGTGCAGCCGGGAAGGTCATACCGGACTTGACGTTGATCTGGCACTGGTTGATGCCGTCCATCTGCTTTTCGACCGGGTCCTCAACCGTCACGACGTTGACCTCCGGGCGGGCGATTGCGCCGAGTGCTGCGTACAGCGTGGTCGACTTACCGGAACCGGTCGGTCCGGTAACGAGGATAACGCCGTGCGGGCACTTGATCATGCTCTGGAACAGCTCGAGGTTGTAGTCGGACATACCGAGCTCCTTCAGACCTCTGGTCTTGATCGCGCCGGTCGAGAGGATTCGGATAACGATCTTCTCGCCGTGGACCATCGGCAGCGAGGAGACACGGACGTCAAGCGTGATGCCGTCGACCGTCTGCGAGAAACGGCCGTCCTGCGGGACACGCTTTTCAGCGATGTTCATGCCGGAGATCAGCTTCAGACGGGTTGCGAGCTGGTTCTGGACATTGGAGGAGACATTCATCAGTGTCACGAGGTCGCCGTTGACACGGACACGAATCTGCGTATACTTCTCGAACGGCTCGATATGGATATCGGTTGCCTCCATGCGGAAGGAGTTCTCGACGATCTGCGTTGCCAGCTTAACGATCGGCGCGGACTCGACTCTGTCCTTGGACTCCTCATCGTCGATCATCTCGCCCTGTGTCTGGTCGGCGCCGAGGTCGCCCAGATCGGACATCTGATATGCCTTACCGATCGCCTTCTTGATGGCGGAACGGGTTGCGAGCACCGGGATGGTGTCAAAGCCCGTCTTCACCTTGATATCTTCCAGAATATTGAAGTTGACAGGGTCATCCGTCGCGACAGTCAGACGTCGTCCGGTCTTGTTGATCGCGATGACACAGTTCTTTTCTGCCAGATCCTGCGGGACAAGTCTTGCGATCTCGCCGTCGACCTCAACGCTGTTCAGGTCAACATACGGAACGCGGAGCTTGCCGGCGAGCGCCTGCGCAAACTTCACGTCAGACATGAAGCCCAGCTCGATGAGAACCTCGCCGAAACGCTTCTGCTCGGTCGACTCATGCTGTTTCTGCAGGACCTGCTGCAGCTGTTCCTGGGTGATGTGACCCTCTTCAACGAGATAGTCACCGATTCGGATGTTTCTCATACTCCAACCTCCAAAATTCTCTTGAAAAATATGCAAAAGTGTGGTAGAATATATAACAGTACAAACCATAAAAGGAGGTACCGTTATGTACCAAATGTTTCAGCCTGTGCTTCTTGCGGCACAGACAGGGTGGAAGGAGATCAAATTCTATGATCTCGGCTTCTTCCTCTGTGTGCTTCCGATCATCTTCCTCTACGGCATCACGATCGGGAGCTTTCTCAATGTGGTGATCATCCGGTTGCCGCGCGGTGAATCACTGATCAGGCGGTCATCGCACTGCATGACCTGCGGCGCAAAGATCCGGGCGATCGACCTGATCCCGGTCTTCTCATGGCTCTTCCTGCACGGCAGATGCCACAGCTGCGGCGAGAAGATCTCCGCGCGCTATCCGATCGTCGAAGCGCTGAACGGTCTGCTCTATGTCGCCAACTTCTTCGCGTTCGGGTTCACGGTCAACATGGTCATCATGGATGTGTTCACATCGCTGCTGGTGGTCGTGGGCTTCATGGACTGGGACACGCTGGAGATCGACCTGCGCGTGCTCGGCATCATGGCGCTGCTCAGCATCCCGCTCTACCTCTGGGGCGAGCACTGGATCACAATTCCGGAGCGTCTGATCGGCGCGGTCTGCATCGCACTGCCGTTCTTCATCATCGGCGAGGTCAGCAGGATTTTCATCAAAAAGAATACCGGCGAAGATTACCGCGGCATCGAGCTCGGCGATACCTACCTGATGGCGGCTGCGGGGCTCTGCCTCGGCTGGAAGGCGATGATCCCGAGCGCGTTCATCGGCATTCTTCTTGGTGCAATCGGCGGAATTATCATTAAGAAGGCGACCGGCAGCTCCAAATTCGCTTTCGGACCGTTTCTTGCAATGGGTCTCTGGATCGGCGCCATATTCGGCGAGGAGATCACGGAATGGTACATCCGGCGTCTGCCCGAGCCCGAGCAGGTGCGGTCGTACACAACCGCGATGCTGACAGTGATCCGAACCTGTTTCTGATTCATGTATGAGGCAGCCGGGCAACACCGGCTGCCTCTTTTCATACATGTTTACTGCGGGTACATGGAGTTGATCACACTGATATAGCTCTGATCGACTGCGTTGCCGGAGTTGTCGACGTAGTCATTCGTCGTCTCCGCCAGCGTGAAGATGAAGTAGAAGCCGTCAAACGCATCCGCACCGGAATATCTGTTCAGAGCGGTATAACGCGGGATCGGCGTCGGATCGACGTAATACTTGTCAGCGACGCTGGTGTAGGTCGCGCTCTCCTTGGTGATGTAGTCCGCGAGCGGTGTGGTGTACTTCTTGGTCGCATCGAGCACATTCTTCATCGCGAACGATGCAGTCTGGCTCTCGTAGTTTTCCTGGCGCACCAGACCGGTGCTGTCCTTGCGGATCTCGTTCATCGTGATCGTGATCGTGCAGTCGGACGGGTCAAAGGTCGAAACCGGGGTACCGCCGCCGCCGCCGGCAGACGTTGATGTCGTTGCCGCTGCAGCGAAGGAGCCGAGCGTGAAGTGATACTCAAATGCGCCGTACAGCTTCTGGTTGACATACCACGGTGTGACGGTGGGCGTCATATCCAGTCCCGAGCCGTAGTTGTTGAACGAGTACTCATAGAGGACGATCTTACCGGAATTGAGCTGATTGTCGGCGATATCCGACAGCATACTGAACTTGTGCAGACCGGTCGACCCCGCATGCGGCGGAGTCACATCGAAAATACCGTCCGGGATGATCTGCGTGTTGTCGAACACGAGAACATAGATCGTGCCGGAGGAATCAAGAAACTTTCTGTCGAGGAAGAACTCGTTGTAGAACGACTGCACGTTTGCCGTGAGGTCAGCAGTGGGGTCATAGCTCGAGGTCTCGATTTCATTGACGGTCGTGTAGGTGTACGGCGAAAAGCCGCTGTAAGCTCTGACACGGTTCGCGTACTTCAGATTTCCTTCGATACAGCGCTTCATGTTATCCACACAAGCCGATGTATTTTCAAAATTCGAGCTGCGCACGAAGAACTTTGTCACCGGGTCGATCAGACGCACAACGCTGTACATGACGATGGAGAACAGCGCGAGCACGATAATCAGCTCAATGAGTGTAAAGCCCTTGCGGTTGTGCTTTTTCATGCAGCATAACACTCCTTTCTGATACACCGCAGAACCGGAATCGTGTCCGATTCTGCGGTATCATCAAATTGCATCTCAGGTACTGTGCGGGAACCCGAAATTCTGGCTGCCGAGGTAGTTGATATCACAGTTGGTGTAGTAGTTTGTGAAATCACCGACCTGAATAGCAGTGTAGTAGGTCAGCGTCGCATCGCAGTGGAGCTTCTCGCCGAGGTTGTTGCCGAGCGAGGAGGTCACGTTCTCGTAGATCTCGACGGTCACGGTATCGGTGGCAGTGCCGCCGCTTGCCGGAGCCGAGTTGTAGAGCGGAAGTGTCAGTGTCTGACCGTTCGTGAACGGACCGGTAAAGGTCTTTGTGGTGCTGCCGTCGTCAAACGTGGTATTCTTCACGATGATCTTGGTGATCTGCGGACCCTCTGCCTGCAGCGACAGATTGACATTGAACGGACCGGTCGGCTTGCCGGTGTTAATGTGACCTGCCTTGTTGAAGGTCAGGAACTTGTAGTTGGTGTCCTCGTGGTATACAACCGAAGCGGTCTCATTGTAGTTGGTGGTGTACTCCGCGGCTCTGAGCTGGTTGCCCGAGCCGTCGATGTTGAGGCTTCTGGTCGTTCTGCGGAGTCGGTGATCCTGCGCGCCCGCCTCGGGATTGGCAGTGTTGCCGACGGTATAGCTGACAAGGTCGCCGCTGGAATCAAAGTGCTTGTTTGAGATGTCGTAGTCGATGGTGACGCGCACGGAAGGAACCATGACGCCGCCGGTGCTCGACTCCTCAGCCATGCTGAAGGGGTGACCCTCTTCATCCTGCGTCAGAAGGTTATCAGCATACTTTGCCTCGTAGGAAAGACGCTTGGTCATCTGGTCGGTCGACTTGACGAGCGTGTTGACGAGCGTCATGATCTCCATGATCAGCAGAGCCAGAACGCCGTAGATCGCGATCGAGATCACGATTTCCACGAGTGTCAGACCCTTGCGTTTCGCAGTGATCTTCATGCGGAAAACCTCCTTTCGTTAGCTTGCGCCGACGTGGTCATTGTTGAAGTAGTCCTTGCCGTCGCCGGAATTCGGCTTGCGGTCATCGCTGCCGGTTGTGGAATTCTGCTCAGGCGTGGAGGGCGTGGAACCGTTCGGACGGTGTGCGTCGCCGAGGTAGACCGTTGTCGGCCAGTTCGTTCCGAGCACGTCCTTGACCACAATCGTGCCCAGACCAAGCAGCTTGTAGCCTGACTTGGCGTACGGCGTAGAGCTGTGCTCCTCTCTGTAGGAGCACGAACCGGTCACATAACGGGAACCTCCCGTGGAGATCGTGGAGTTCGTCAGCAGCATCGCTGTGTCCATGACGATCGCATCGAAGTTGTAGTCCTTGTTTGCCTCTGCGAAGGTGACACTGTTCGGGATGAACATGAACTTCCATCTCTCGTCGCCGGTCAGTGCGCTGTAGCCGGTCTGACCCGGATAGAGCGGGTTGGAAACAACATCGAACACGCCCTTGTTGACAGAATCATAGATACCGGTCGGGATGATCTTGCGGAATTCGTCAAACCCGTTGACATTGTTCGGGCTGGAGAAATTGTACAGGAAGAACGAAATCTCAGTTCTGTCGGAATATGAGCCGTTGAATGCTTTTCCGGTCGCTGCATCGGTCTGCCCGCTGGGACCGTATACCGACTTGACCGTGCCGTCAGTATCATAGATTACGGTATTATTCGTCAGAATATTGATCTTCTTGGTCTCGTCGGTCGTTCCGCCGAGCGTTCCTGTGAGCACGATGCCGATGCCGGGTGATGCGCTGCTGAGGTGATGTGCCTGCGGATCAATGAGGATCGTTCCGTTGATACCGGTCACGTCAAGCGTGCAGCTCTCATTGATATAGTACACAGTCATGGGCTCTGCCTTGAGATTTACCTGACCCTCGACCGGATAGACAACCTGCATCGACTTCTGGTATGTTGCGATATTGCTGCGGTTGATCGTCTTGGTCTTGGTTGCTGCGAAGACATTCTGGAAGGCTTCAAGCGTAGAGATATCCGTGTTCGTCTGCTTGGAGACCTTGCTGCCGGCAGCCGAATAGGTAACGATCTCCAGCGGCTTCATGAAGCCATTTGTGCTCGCACCGGTTGATGCATTATAATCGTGCGGATGTGTACACGGAACAGAGATCGTGCCGTTCTTGTAGCCCTTCAGGTCACCGACATTGTACTTGGTCTCCACAGAATACACGGCGTCATTGTATGAAGTACCGGAAACGAGCGTGATTCTCGAACCGTCTGCCATGTAGCCGCTGCCCACATAGTTCGCGTACTTCCATTCGTCGCCGCCTGCCTGTGCGCTGGTGACGGTGATCGGAGCGTTGAACCCTGCCTCAGTGTAATAATCAGGCACGCTGACACTGACGCTCTCACGCGTCCATGTGTGACCTGCGGCGGTGCTCTCCTTGATGAGCGGATCGGTAGCCCAGTTTGCGTCATCTGCGAGATCCCATCTGTAGTAGGTCGTGAAAATCTCGTCGAGACGGTATGCGTACGGGAAGAGCTGATAGTTGTAGTCAGCGGTCGCACCGGCTGCATAGCCTGCCGGATAGCCCTTGCCGTAGTTGTCCTTCGGAGGCGTGGACGCATCCTTGCCCATCGCTGTCTTGATTGCATCGACACCGATGTTCGTCGATCCGGTCACCGTAGCCGTGCCGGTGGGCGCAACTACAGAATAGAGGTTGCCCTTGATCGTGACATTGTTGCCGAATTTCAGCGTGCCCTTCGGGTTCGTGAAGACAAGATCGCCGTCGATCGTCAGACCGTCCTTGAGCTCCAGCGACCTGTTGTTGCAGATCAGGTTGCCGCCCGCGCCGCTGAAGAAGGAATTCTTGCCGCTGATATTGCTGTTCACAAACTTGGTGAGCTGCGTCGTAACCTTCTTGTTCCAGATCGAATCAAGAGCCGGATCATAGAGGTACACATCGCCCTGCACATAGAGGGATTCATTTGCGCCCCGGAAATTGATCGCGCCTGCATAGAGGTTGATCGGCATTGTGTCGGTCGCCGAATTGCCGAGACGGACACCCTGATTAGAGCCTTCGCCTGTACCGGTCTCAGCACCGCTCAGTGTACCGTCGACATAGACGTAGTTGAGGTTCTTGTAGTCCCACTTGTTCGCAGCAGTCGCAGCGTAGCTGCTGCTGATCTGCGAATGGAACGTGAGACCGTTGTTGTTCTTACCGCTTGCATTGCCCCAGAACTGGACGCCCTCGCCAGCGTTCTGGAAGGTGAAGTCAAGCGCGACTGCGGAATAGAAGTTGTTGACATAAACACCGTTGCCGACGACCGCGCTGTTGTTGTCATAGGTCAGCGTCGGGGTGGTGGTGTTGTTGTACTTGATTCTGCCCACAGGAGCAGTTGCCATGCCGGAATACTGCGGACCGAGCACGAGCATATTGCCCTCGCCGCCGCCTGCACCGGCAACATTGCCCAGCGTATACATTGCCGTCGCCAAGGAAGGCGGAGAGCCGTTGGGGTTGCTGCCGTTCTGCAGGGTCTGGTCATAGGTATAGCGGTTGAAGCTGACCGTGTTCTCACGACCGGAGGTATCACCGGTCTTGACATTTGCGTAAATGTAGTTGACCATCGAGTAGGAGGTCTGGTTTCTGCCGGCGCCGACAACAGCGGTCGCGGTGATCTTCCAGGACTTCTGCTCGTGGATCTTGCCTGTGACAGAGTCATAGGTGTAATGCGGCTTGTCGCTCTGCACCGTGCAGCGGACGCTGTCCGGGGTCGCCTGACTGTCGCTCAGGGGCAGTGCGGTGTTCGCAAAGCGCACCATGATTTCATGCTCATTTCCGTCACTGACTTCCGCCGACGTAACCCAATCGCTGAAATCTTTGTCCGAATATGCGTAGTTCGTTATTGCATCCAATGCCGCAGACGTTGCGTACTGTGCCTGCGTCTGATAGTAGGTGTAGTAGGAGCGGCGGTTCGCCGATGTAGTCAGAATCAGCGTGGACATCAGGAAGACGATCAGCACAAACATGACCGCAACCACAGTGAAAAGCACGGTGCCTTTTACACGCTTTTTCCCTTTCATCTGAATATTTTTCATGTGAAACCACCTTTCAAGTGCGGATAGCCTTCTTGTATCTGGGGCAAGAAGGCATCCGGTTGTTTACTGCGCATTCTCCTCGAGCTTGAAGTTGCGCCACTCATCTCCGTCCCAGACGGACTTGTCGTACTTGTCTCCGACATACGGCTCGGTCGGCTCCTGCATGTAGTACACGGTGTAGGTGACAGACACATCGGTGTAGCCAAGCTCTTCATCCGGAACATCATCGTATCTCTCGGGAGTGGTATCCGGGCGCTCACCGACGATCTTGCCGTCCTCATCGCGCTCCAGCGCCACGCCGTTGAAGTCATATTCGCTGAAGGAAACGCTGTTGATGATCATGGTGTCCTTGTGGTCCTCTGCATACTTGTGGATGCCGTCGATGAAATCAAATGCGTCCTTCTTGTTGACGAAGACCGTGAAGCTGGCAGTACCGGAACCGGCAGCCTGTGCCTGACGTGCGGAGACCGTGTCGGAATACTCGCGCTTCTTTTCGGCTGCATCTGCCAGAGAGCCGTCCAGATCAGCATACTCATAAAGCGGATAGGTCAGAATGCTGGGGGTGTAGTAGTAGAAACCGATGGTAGAGGAGCCCTCGTCCGAGACTGTCAGGGAAGTATCCAGCTTTGCGCCGTTCTTCTTGTAGTCGAGCTTGGGATTGTTGAAGAACTGCTCCTGGAAGAACTGGTCCAGCTCCACGGCGTCCATCTCCGGAGTGAAGTTCTCAGCCATTTTCAGAGCATCCTGATACTTATCCTGGATGTACTTCTGCTTTCCCTCAATGCCGTCAAACTCGAGCAGCTGTGCATTCCATGTGTTCTCTGCATCGTCTCTTGCCTTTTTGTCCGCCTGCATATCCTCGTACTTCGGCTTGATGAAGACGAAAATACCAATACCGAAAATAATCACAACACAGGCGATCAGCAGGATAATACGGTCACGATATCCGAATTTCATGGATCAGCCCTCCTCTTCCTCAAAATTCACTTCGGTGCCCTTGACATTGATGGCAAGCGACATGTTCATGGTTCTGATCTTCTCGCCTTCCTTCTTGGCGGTGGAGGAAGGAGGAGGTGTGATCAGGTTGCCGTCATCGTCATACTGGGGCTGCTGGGACTGACCGGAGGACTTGCTCTCTTCCGTCTCTTCCTCGTTGACCGAGTAGCCGGAATACGGCACGCTGTTGACAAAGCTGAGCTTCCGGATATCCTGAATGAGCTTTGCAGGAAGCTGCTGGAACGGCATGTCATCCTGACCGCGGGTCTTCAGCTGCACAGTGTAGTTGCCGTCGGAATAGTTGATGTCCTTGATCTCATAGAGAATCGTCCAGTCGACGCCCTCGTCGTCCTTTTTCTTCTCGCGCAGATCCTCGAACTCGTCGAGCGTGTCGATCTGCTCCTTGAGCGTGGTGGTGATGGAATCGTGGATCGCGTTCTCGATTGCATCGAAGGTTGCCTTGGAAGGATACGGGCGGCTGGTATATGCGCGGTACGCATCGGTCACGCCGTCCAGATAGGTTCTGACAGCCGTCTGGGTGTCAACCAGGTCTGAGATCTGCTTCTTGAGCTTCTTGCACATATCGGATTCCTGCTTCTCCGAGAAGACCTTAGTCTCTCTCTTGTAGCCATCGTCCTTGATCTTGAGGAACAGCCATGCGCCGAACACGAGCACGATCGAAGCGACGATCGCACCGATGAGCAGGACATAGTAGGAGGAATCGGACTTGATGCGGTTGTTGTTGACCGTATCGGTCTCGAGCAGGTTGATGCGCTCGGTGTCCTTGTTGCGCTTGAACATGGCGCCGATCGCGTTGGCATACAGGGAGAATTCGAGGTTCTCGTAGCCGTGGATCTGCGGCGGCACCGAGATGATGCTGGTGCGGATGCCCATCTTCTCGAGCTCGTTGGTCAGGCGGACATACTCACGGGTATCGCCGTAGAAGACGACGTTCTCGATCGGGTCGCCGTCCGCCTTGCTCTTCTGGAACTGCAGCATACGGAAGATGTTCTCGTTGACTGCCTCGAACACATAGTCTTCCGAATCGTCGTAGTCCTCAGCGGAGATCGAAGCAAAACGGGAGAACGAGAGCTGACCGTTCTCATAGAGGTTCAGGGAAATGAAGTTCGGGTCGATCTGCACGGCGAGCAGCGGCATCTTCGACTTGACCTTCGTATCGGCGAGCAGCACCTTGGTGATGCAGTTGCAGCCGACCATGACCGAGCGCAGCGAAATCTGCAGCATCGAGAACACGCGCTTGTAGCAGTCGACGACCTCGAACGGGCAAGCCGTTGCGAGCACGCGGACGCCGCCTTCGACCTGATCGGAGTCGCCCACGATGATGTAGGAGACGGAATAGGACTCATCGATGCCCAGTGCAGCGCCGAGCTCTGCGCGGACATTCTTCATGAAATCCTGCTCCTTGGCCGCCTTCGGAATGTGCAGCTCCTTGAAGATCGTCATGTTCGTCGAAATGCTGACGATTGCCTCTTTGTCAGGCATCTTGTTGGTGCGGAGCACACCGTTGATCGCGGTTGCAAGACGCGGGACGTCGCGGACGTGACCGTTTACAATGATCTCTTCCTCAAGGTCGAGGGTCGCAGCGGAATTGATTCTGATCTTGCCGTTGGACTCGGTGCCCTTGATAATCCGTATCGCTCGGTCGGTAATGTCAAAGGAAAGCATTTACAAAATCCACCTCTCTGTGTTTTATTGAATGGTGCGAAGAATCATGCGTGATCGAAGGTCAGTCTGATGCGGCAGGCTCTGCCGCACCGTGACTGTACCTTTGGGTTCCGGGAATTACTCGATGTTGCCGATGGAGTCGTACAGTGCCGGGAAGAACGCGGCGCAGACGAGACCGATGACGATTGCCATGATGATCAGCATCACCGGCTCGAGCAGAGCGCACAGACGCTTGACGGCGGAGTCAGCCTCTTCATCGTAGTATTCAGCCGTCTTTGCAAGGATGTCATCCAGTGCACCGGCTTCCTCACCGACGAAGATGATCGAGCAGAACATCGAGTCGAAGATATCGGCTCTCTGGATCGAGGAGCTGAGCGTTTCACCGCTCTTGACCTCGTCCACGACATCGCGGAACTTCAAGGTGATGTAGGAGTTGTTCAGCGTATCGGCGGAGCGCTTGAGGCACTCGACCATCGGCAGACCGGAGGAATACAGCGAAGCCATGGTCTGTGCAAAACGCGCAGTGTAGATCTTGACGACGAGCTTGCCGAAGCCCGGTCCCTTGATGATGAAGCGGTCCCATTTGAGACGCACGTCAGGGAGCTTGAGCAGGTAGACGACAACGAAGATCGCTACAAGGACAACGGCAATGACAATGAACCAGTGCTTCACGAGGAAGTTACCGATCGCGACCATGCCCTTTGTCAGCGTCGGCATGTCGTTCGGGTCATCGTACAGGTCGGTGAAGACCGGCATGATGAACACGAAAACACCGATGACGACGACGACCGTCAGGATCGCCAGGATGATCGGGTAGATCATTGCACTTTTAATAGTATTGGAGATCTTGTTCTGGTTTGCGTAGTAGTCGCTGAGTCGCTGCATGATGATATCCATCTGACCGGACGCCTCACCGGCGCCGACCATGGAGGTCATCAGGGTCGGGAACACGCTTCCGTGCACCTCGAGCGAATCGGAGAACGATTCACCCTTCTGGACGTTTTCATAAACGTCACGCCAAACATTTCGAGCAGCTTCTGTTTCCTGCTCCTTGCAGAGAATGTCAAGTGCCTTGACGAGTGTCAAACCGGAGGTCAGCATCGCGGCGAGCTGACGTGTTGCAAAGGCGAGGTCCTTGGTCTTGAATTTCTTAACTGTCTTGACCTCACTCCGGCGCTCCTTGAACTCAGTGACGAACATTCCCTTTTCTCTGATTTTTGCCAGAAATTCCTGCTCAGTCTCAGCAGAGAGGACTCCCTTTCGGACGTTGCCGACGGCATCCTTTGCTGTATAAGCATAACTTGGCATAAAACCACCTCCCACAGCCGTATTTGAGTTGAGTTGCGGATCAGGAGCGCACCGACGAGCGAACCGGGACAGCTCCAAATCTATTCCCTGTGCAGTGTTAAGTTAAAAGTGCACACTTATCCCTGCACATGGTTCCGTAAGTATATTATATCACAGAAAAAATCCGATTGCAACTATTTTTCGCACAAATTTTGCCTTCGATTTTTAGTAGAAACGCCAAATTTCACTGCGGATCACTCCTTGGGCGCTCCGTGCGACGCCTTCAGGATGACTCTGCCGGGTATGACATGCCTTGCCGCGGGGCGCTTGGGGTCATCCATGCGCTGCAGCAGCGAGGTGACGGCGGTATGCGCCATCTCGTTCAGGTCGACCTCGACCGTGGAGATCGCGGGGCTGCACATGTCGGAGACCGTATAATTGTCGTATCCGGTGACCGAGATATCGCCCGGAACATCGAGCCCCATGCGCTGCAGCTGTGCGATCACGCGGAAGGCAGTCTCGTCGCAGTTGCAGACAAAGGCGGTCGGCAGCTCCTCGGGGAAGGGAAAGGGATCCAGCGTGATGCCGCGCGCGTCGCGGTCGGGAACCGTCCATTCCTTGCGGTATTCGAGCCCGTTTTCCATCAGGCACTTGCAGTAGCCGAGGAAGCGGTCCTGGATCGAGCTGGTCGCGTTGACCGAGCCGATGAAGCCGATCCGTTTGTGCCCGCACATCACGAGCTGATCGGTGATGAGATAGCTGTCGTAGTAGCTGTCGGAGATGACCGCGTCGATCCCCGAGTGCTTGTCGTAGAAATCGAGGAAGATCATCGGGATATGCGTTGCCGCGAGACGCTCGAGGTAGCTGCCCGCGAGCTGCCCGACGATGATCAGCCCCCGCACCTGCCGCTCGGCAGCGATGCGCGGGAGATTGCCCGCCTGCTCATCCTCGGCGGTCACGCTCTCGTAGACCGAGTAGAGATTGCAGTGCGTCAGCTCGCGCGAGACGCCCGCGGTGAGGAACCAGTAAAACGTGCCGCGCTCCCCGGCGAAGCGTTCGCTCGTCAGGATGCCGATGCTGCCCGATTCCTGCCGCACGGGCTGCGCATTCTTCTTCGGGACGCGCGGTGCGGAGGGGCGGTAGCCCAGCTCGGAGGCTCTTTCGCGGATTTTGCGGCGCATTTCCTCGCTGACGCCGCCGCGGTCATTGAGCGCATTGGAGACTGTGACCACACTGACGCCGAGCTCCTTTGCAATGTCAGACATCCGGATACCGTTCTTCAACTGTGACGCATCTCCCTTCGCGCAGATTATTCGCGTAAACACGACGATTTTACATTCGCCGCACACAGTCCGTCAGATTGTACGAATTCCGTGCGCAGCAAGGGACACTCTTTGCAATTATTATAGCACAAATTTTCAATTTTGTAAATACCTGATTAAAAAAAACTTTCCGTATAATTTTAAGTCAGACCCCCTGAATTTGCCCTTCATTTTTTCCAGTGAGTAGTGAATCGCGCTTAAAAAGCATAAAAGCGAAGTAAAATAATTAGTGTTTTTTGCAGTTTATCCAAATGTCAACATACAACTTTGTAAAAAACGACGGATAGACCTCAGAAAGCTGCCGACAAGTTTGGCGATTTTCGCACTTGCACTTTCTTGCGAAAAAGTGTATGATATTGTTATGAGGATGCGTCTGCGCTCCGGCGCAGCCTCACAAACAGAAAAAAATCAGAAAGAGGTATACCATTATGAACAAGAAGCTCATCGCAGCCATGCTGGCATCCGCCGCGGCGCTCGCAGCATGTACCGCATGCAGCGGCAGCTCCGGCGCCCAGGACAGCGCGCAGTCCAGCGCCGCAGAGACCTCCGCCGCAGAGACCACCACTGCCGCGACCGCAGCGACCGTCGCGACACAGACCACCGAACCGATCCAGTTTGAGAAGGCAGTCGTGCAGCAGCCCGGCGAGGCAGCGCTCTACATCACCGACGAGCAGGTCTATGTGCAGTACTGGGGCAAGGACACCGATCTGCTGACCTACGACGCAGGCGTCGCAAAGATCGACGGCAACGGGCAGTACACCGTCAGCGTCAATGTCGGCACCAAGGGCGCACAGTATGACATCTCGCAGGGGCAGACGACCGAGGGCTATGTCTGCAACGGCGTCGGCTTCATGGGCATCATCATCAAGGACGGCGAGACCCTGATGCCGAACGCGATCATCACCGTTGACAAGATCACCGTCGACGGCAAGGAGGTCAGCCTCATCGCCAAGAACTACACCAGCACCGAGGACGGGCACATCCGCACCAACATCAACAACCCGTACATCCAGAACCCGAGCGGTGACGCAAGAAGCACCGAGGGCAGTCTCTACACCGACAACGACACGAGCAAGCCTGCGCTCGCCGATGCTGCGGACTACTCCCCGCACATCATCAACAAGGACGACTTCAAAACATGGAGCAAGATCGAGGTCACGTTCACGGTCTCCGGTCTCGACGGCGAGGCTGTGACCACTGATCTGACCACCGACGGCGCATCCGCAGCAGAGACCACCACCGCTGCTGAATAATGCAGAATCCCATACAGCACAGCCCGGCGGACATGCACCGCCGGGCTTTTTTGTGCGCAAAAAATTACAGTTTGGTTACAGTTTTCCGAAAGTTGTACGGTTGCGTACAACTTTTTCTGTTTTCAGCACCATTATTGAGGGCGTCGGAAATGACGGATCCCGTCTCATTGCCGTGCGGGCATCCGACCGCATGACAGCTGCGGCGATACCGCTGTTCCGTGATTTCCGCGGGAGCACGCGCTCACAGCCGGAGCAGGGAGCCTCCGGCATCAAACCGACCGTGCGGCCGCCGACGCACGGGAAAGGAGGAGCTATGCCCAATATCCAGATCAGAGTCGCAGACAAGATCGCACAGGCAGGGGGCAGCCCGGTCATTGTCTGCGGCAATTCCGACTACACCGTGACCTTCCTCTTCGACAGCGAGTGGGCGCCGTACACGGCAAAGACCGCGCGGTTCAGCTTCGTGCGCAGCGGCGTGCGGCAGTTTTACGACGTACTCTTTGAGGGCGATTCGGTCGAGATGCCCGCGGTCAGCGACGTTTACGAGGTCGAGATCGGCGTCTATGCGGGCGACATCCGCACCACAACGCCCGCGCGGGTCCCGTGTGCAAGGAGCATCACCGACGGCGCAGCACAGCACGCCGACCCGCCCGCGGACGTCTACGATCAGCTGCTCGAATACCTCGCGGGGCTGCAGAGCGGCGACCCCGTGCACACCGCCGAAGCCGCATTCGACCTCGCCGCAACCGGCACAGTGCAGACGGCGACGGAGACCCCGCCGACCGTGCACATCAGCTGCGACGAGGGCTATTATTTTGACAGCGCAGTCTCCTGTACCTTGAACGGAAATGTTCGGCAGAAGTCCAACAGCGTCCCCGCGATCGGCGTGATCGCGCATTTCTTCGGCTACTGCGACCCGATCTTCATCTCGCCGCTTTCTGACGGCGTGCTGTGTACGGTCGGCAATGACAGTGTGCCGGCGAACCGCACGCTCACCTACGGCGGCATCCAGTGGTACTGGTCGACCGTCAACAACGGCGTCGGCGGCAGCTATGACGACAGCTCCGGCAACATGCTGACCTATCCGGGCAGCATCGACGCGGACGATTACTCGGCATCCGGCGGCATCAGCCCGACCTATATCCGGCAAATCCTTGATTATGTGCACGCGCAGGCATGGGAGGAATTCTGAATGGCAATCACGAAACAGATCATCACGACCTACGCCGAAATGGCGCAGTTTCTCGAGGACAGCGGGTTCTTTGACAGTGTGGTATATGACAGCGAGGACACCGGCTCGATCGCCTGCAAGGACGAGGACGGCAACACGGTCTTTGCGATCGTCCCGCAGGGCACCGCCGCGCGATGGTACGGCTATGCAGATGCGTCAAACGGCGTCTACGAGCAGATCGCCGGGGTCGCCTGCACTGCCTACAGCACGGCAAAGGGGCTGATGTTTGTCAATACCGGTGCGGGCAGCGGCGCGGCATGTGTCGTGTCGAAGACCAACAACGGCGCATATTGCGTGCTGCTGCCGGCGGATTACAAAATCGCGGGGCAGTCCGATTATGCCAACGCAAAGCAAAAGGTCATTGCTTGGGGCGATGCGGCGCCGTTTGACCGCACTGTCGTGAGCGGCGTTGCGTTCTCTTCGGTCTCCGGTTGGTCGTTTACGCCGTATGTGTGGAACCAGACTGTTTTCAGCCCGATCCCGACACAGTCGGCATACGGCACGCCGAGCTATTTCGCAGACGCATTCTTCCTGCCGATTTCGCAGTTCCGCTCCGAGACGGTCTTCACGGTCGGTCAGGTGAAGTATGTCACCGACGGGTTTGTCGCCCTGAAGGATGCGTGAGCGCAATGAAGTATCTCATCATGCTGACGATCGTGATCGGGCTCGCTGCTGCGGATTTCCTCACCGGCATCATCAAGGCTTATGTCCGCAGCGACCTCTCCAGCGCGAAAATGCGCAAGGGCGGGCTGAATAAGCTCGGCGAGGTCATTGTCATGCTGACCGCCTGCGGGCTGGAGATCGGCATTGAGCGGCTCGGGCAGTATTACCGCTCCCCTGCGCTGGCGGAGATCTCCGGCACGCTCGCCGCCGGGCTTGTGTTCGCGTATATCCTGATCATGGAGCTGATCTCGCTGCTGGAAAACTACGGCGAGATCAGCCCGGACGCCGTGTGGGTGCGCAGACTGGTCAAAAAGCTGCGCAGCATCGAGAAAAAGGACGGTGATACACATGTTTGAGCCGAGGCTGACCCGCCCCGAGCCGGGCAACCGATACTATATCACAAGGGCGCGCGGCGGCTGTTCGACGGCGATCCGCGGGCTGCCGACCGACCCCGACTGCGATGTGCTCGCAAACTGCGTCGGCTATGCGGTCGGGCGCTTCCACGAGATCGCCGGGCGCACGGAATTCGACCTGCTCGACCCGGTGAACGCGGAGGAGCTCTTCGGGAACGCCAGACGGCACGGTCTGCGCACGGGCAGCACCCCGCAGCCCGGCGCACTGATGATCTGGGCGAAGGGCGAGCCGGATGACCGCAGCGACGGTGCCGGACATGCCGCGGTCGTCGAGCAGATCTTCGATGACGGCAGCCTGCTGACCTCGGAATCGGGCTGGGGCGCGGAAAAGCCCTTCTGGACGGTGCACCGCACGCAGACCGGCGGGGAATGGCGCAACGGCGCGGGCTACCGCTTTCTCGGGTTTGTCTATCAGCCGAAACGGTGCCCCTACGGAGTCCCGATGCAGCCGGTGCGGCGCGGCGACAGCGGCGAGCCGGTGAAGTGGCTGCAGTATGAGCTGATCGCGCACGGGTATCTCCGCGAAACGGAGCTCGACGGCGACTTCGGCGTCATCACGCTCGGCGCGGTGCTCGCGTTTCAGCTTGAACACGGGCTTTCCGTCGACGGCATCTGCGGACCGGAGACCCGATCGGCACTTGCAGAACAATAATCAACAACTGCCCGACAGGGGGGGATTCCCTGCCGGGCAGCCCGGAGCCCGGGCGGGCGATTCCCTTCGGGTACATGTTTGCGGAGCCTCCCAAGCCGCGTAACACACGGCGCCGGCGCGCCTTCTGAAAGCGTGATGCTCCCCCAAAAAAACGCAGACAGAGGGAACAAGCGTATTGATAACGAAACGGGGCACCGACTTGCAGTACACAAGCCGATGCCCCCTTTTTTTGCCTTGCACCGGAACATCCTGTTTCACACGGGTGCCAGCATGCCGACAACGTCATTCCTCCAGTAAGATTCCGCCCATCAGCGCGCGCGTGAGGATGCCTGAGCAGGCGGCGAGCGTCACGCCGTAATTGGTAAACGGCACGCCCTGCGAGACCGCCGTGCGCATCCGCCAGAGCAGCTCGCGCTCCGTGCGCATGCAGCCGCCGCAGTGGATCACCAGATCATAGCCCGCGAGATTCTCCGGGAAGGTGCCGCCCGAGCAGTATTCCGGTCGGAAGTCCTTCCCCGTCAGACGGCGCACGGCTTTGGGCAGCTTCACGGTGCCGATGTCATTGCACTGCCGGTGATGCGTGCAGCCCTCCGCGATCAGAATGCGTGCATCTGCGGGCAGTCTCTGCAAAGCCTCAACGCCCTCGACCGCCGTTTTCAGAAAGCCCTTGTATCGCGCCATCAGGATCGAGAACGACGTCAGCGGCACCGATTCCGGCACGGCCGCCGCCACCTGCGCAAACGCCTGCGAATCGGTCACGACCATGCGCGGCGGCGTTTTCAGGCTCGCGAGCAGACCGGAAAGCTGTCCGGGCTGTGTGACCAGCGCGCTCGCGTCCGCGTCGAGCAGCTCGCGCAGTGCCATCTGCTGCGGCAGGATCAGCCTGCCCTTCGGCGCCGATTCGTCGATCGGGCAGACCAGCACGACCGCCTCCCCCGGCTTTACCAGATCGCGCAGAATGA
Source organism: Oscillospiraceae bacterium (assembly GCA_016288755.1). GTDB lineage: Bacteria > Bacillota > Clostridia > Oscillospirales > Ruminococcaceae > Firm-04. The sequence goes on along the minus strand of JAEELE010000001.1, from coordinate 2,771 downwards.
ACCGCTCGGGCGCGCCGGTTTTCGCGATCTCGCCGATCGCCTCCTTGAGCGCGTGCACGCCCTCGCCGGTCTTTGCGCTGACATACAGTGTATGCGGCGGCGTTTCCGGTCGGTCCGGCAGCATGTCGCACTTGGTGCGCGCGATCAGATACGGCGTTTTCTGCTGCTCAAACAGTCCGATCAGCGCCTGCTCGGTCTCGCCGAGGGGCTTTGCCGCGTCACAGACCAGCACGGCGATATCGGTGCGGAAGAGCTCGCGGCGGGTCTTTTCGATGCGCTGTGCGCCGAGTGCCTCGTCGTCGTCGTCGAAGCCCGCGGTGTCGGTGATCAGCACCGGACCGACCGGCAGCAGCTCCATGCTCTTGCTGACTGCATCGGTGGTCGTGCCCGCGACCGCGGAGACGATCGAGACCTCCTGCCCGGTCAGCGCGTTGACAAGGCTGGATTTTCCGGCATTGCGCGCGCCGAAAAACCCGATATGCACCCGCTCAGAGGCAGGCGTAGACGATAGACTCATATGAACCTCCAAAGCAGTTAGGAGTTAGAAGTTAGGAGTTGTTCCTCACTCCTCACTCCTCACTTCTAACCGAACATGTCCCAAAACATCAGGCGGACATATTCTGCCCGCCTGCATGGATCGTGATTACGGTGCGAGCTCCTCCGCTGTCAGCATATTGGCAAGATAGAGCAGCAGCTTGGAGAGATCGTCCGTTGTCAGGTCGCCGTCGCCGCTGACATCGGCATTCTGTTTGCCCTGCGCCGAGACCTTCACTTCCTTATCCTCTGCGCAGAAGCGCGCCATCAGCACCGCGTCTGCCACATCGACCGCCTTGTTGTCATCCACATCGCCCCATTTGGTATCGCCGACGGGCTGCTTTGTGGTATCGTCGGGCGTCGTGGTCGTGATATAGGGCTGTGTTGTCGTGAGATCGGGCTGCGTCGTCGTGGTCTCCTTCGGTGTGGTGTGCACATTGCCGCCGCCGTAGTAATCGCTCAGCGACTGCCCGTTCGCACCGATCGGGCGCCGGTGGTCAAGGCTGATGAACACGCCGTTTTCGTCCTGCCAGATCGCGGACTTGATGAAGTCGTACTTCACATCGTCCCACACGCCGAAATTGTCATAGACCAGACCGCCGGTATCGGAGGAATTCTCGTTGAAGCACCAGAAGGTGTGGTGAATGTGCATGTCGACCATGTAGTCGCGGATCTCCTGCAGCCAGTGGACGTTTTCGCCGGTCTTGTCGTGTTCAGCGTCGACCCAGCCGCCCCACTCGCCCATGAGCAGCGGCGCGATATGCTCCTCGGCAATGAACGCCCATGTGTCGCGCCAATAGTCGTCGAGCAGCGTTTCGCGGGTGAAGGTCTTGGATTCCTCGAGATAGAACCACTTCTGCTTGTAGACCTCCGGACCGTAGTCGTGCGGCGAATAGACCAGCTGCTTCTGATATTTCCCGAGGTCGATCGGATAGTCGCGCACGCCGCGGAAATTCGCGCCCCACCATGCACCGAAGATCTTGCTCGGCTCGTCATAGTGCGCGTAATCGACCGACGGTGTGGACCAGTCTGCGCCCCTGGAGAAATCGGGGTAGCACTCGATGCCCTCGACCATGATCAGCAGGTTCGGGTTGATATCGAGCACCGCCTTGGCGCCGCGCTCTGCCGCCCGCTTCCAGTTGTTGGAATCATTGGAATTGTCCCACTTCGCGAACTGCCCCTCCTCGGGCTTGCCGTGCGGCTCGTTCTTCAGGTCGATCGCGAGGATGGTGTCGTCGTTCTTGTAGGTCTCCGCGACCCACTCGAGCGCCTCGACCCAGTCGTCCTCGGAATAGCTGCTGTCATACCACAGCGGCAGCTGGTGTCCGTTGGATGCGGTCGTCGCGCAGTGAATGTCGATCATGATCTTGATGCCGAGCTCCTTGCACCACTCCACCGCCTGATTCCAGATATCAAGGCTGTATTTCGGCGTGCCGCCCTCAACGCCCTCCTCGGTCAGCTCGGGATTCTCGTAGGTGTTGACCTTGACGAGCGGACCCTCCGATCCGTGATTCTTCCACTGCAGCAGAATCTGCGTGGACATCGGCACGCGGAGCAGATTGAAGCCGTGATCGGCGATCAGCCCGAGACACCAGTGCATATTCTGTGACCACACGCCGTCAAAGACCTGTGAGCCGACATTGTAGCCGAACCAGTTGACGCCGGTCAGCCAGACCTCGTTGCCCTGCATGTCGACGATCTTGTCGCCCTCGACATGCAGCCAGTCATCCTGCGTGTCGTCCGCTGCCGATACAGTCTGCGGCAGAACCGCCGTCTGCGCCAGCAGCATTGCCGCGGCGGAGACCGCCGCAAGAATGCGCTTTCCTTTCATGTGAATACCCCCTCTTTCATGCGCCTCTCAAAACGCCTGCTGCATATTCGCCTTTTCCCGGCGTATCACCGCAATGCCCGCTGCCAGCAGCACAGCCGCGAGCACCGCACAGCCTGCACCGACGGTCACCAGAAGCCAGAGCCGGTCCAGCTGCACGCGCGTGATCATCACCTGCTCTGCGGTCTTCGCAAAATCGTCGTCCTCAAAGGCCTTGTCATAGAGCTCCTTGAACCACCCTCTGATATCGGAAGGAAGCTCTGTGACTCTGCCCTGGATCTCCAGTGTCGAGGTCGGGAGCTGCACGCCTGCCATGTCGCCGAGCTCGATGCCCTCATTCAGTGTCTTGAAATAGTTCACGGTCTCATCGGCAATGCGGTCGAGTGCCGCATAATCGGACGAAGCGCTC
>JAEELE010000024.1 GCA_016288755.1 Oscillospiraceae bacterium | reverse complement strand
GCGCGTGCCGTTTTTTGAATCTTGAGGTAGGTTATCAGGAGGTTTTTATCAATCGGGAGGATCAGCCCCACGGATTCTGACCGGGACCGCCGGGCTGCTGACCGCTGCCGCCCTGACCGAGCGTCAGTGCAGTGCCGCCGGAGATCTGACCGGAGATATACACTGCCGGCTGACCGAGCGTCGAGATGTTCGTGCCGTTGCTGACCTGTGCGCCGGAATAAGCCTGCACATTGCTGCTGCCGTAGGCGTAGGTCATGTTCCCGCCGGACATGCTGGATGCGAGCACATTGCCCGAAGCGTCTGCAAAGACCATCTGCGTGGACATGTTGTAGCCGCTGCCGCCGCCCATGCCCAGACCGCCGAACGCATAGCCGCCGTTGTAGGTGATCGAGGAGCCGTCGCCGCAGTCGAAGGAGTCGCCGCCGTTGCCGAAGTAGTAGCCGCCGTTGAAGACGAGCGGACCGTTGGAATCAAAGCCGTCCGCATCCTGGAAGGAGGTGTTTACAGAAACGATGCCGCCGTTGAGATTCATCTCGCCGTAGCTGCTGCCGCCGCCGCCGGGACCCCAGCCGCCCTGCTGCCACGGATTCTGGCTGCTGCCCGAATTGCCGGAGCCGTCTGCGCCGCCTGCTGCATTGAAGCCGTCATCTTTGGCGATGATGTAGATGTTGCCGTTGTTCTGGTAGATCTTGTATGCCTCAAAGCCCTCGTAGCATGCCGTGACATACACCTCAAGGCTGGTGTAATCCGTGCCGGCAGTCGTGCCGCCGACATAGAGCTCGTTGTCGGAGTGGACCGCGTCGTCGGTGGTGGTGAGCTTCAGCTTGCCGGCATTCAGCGTGATCGCGCCGGAGGCGTGGATGCAGTCATCGGTCGTGTCCGCGGTAATCATGCCGCCGTTGACCGTGATCGTCGCACCGGTCAGAAGGGTGGTTTCGTCGGTGTCATAGAGCCCGACACCCTTGATGCCCTTTGCGGAGGTGGAATTGGTCGAGCCGGAGGTCTTGACGGTGATGTCGCCGCCGTTGATCTCGATTGCCTGCTGCGCCTGAATGGCGTCGCCGTTCGTGGAGGTCGCGCTGACAGTGCCGCCGTTGATCTTGATATAGCCCTTGCCGGAATCGGCAGTGTCGTTGGTGGACTTGATCGCATCACCGGCTGCACTGACCGTGAGCTTCAGATCGGCGTAATCGGTGTCGTCAGGGTCGCCGATGCGGATGGAATCCTTGCCGCGGATGCCGTCATCGACAGCCGTGACCTGAATATCGCCGTTCCAGATCTTGAGATCGTCCTTCGAGACGATGCCGTCGCCGCAGTTGCCCTTGACGATCAGCGTGCCCTTGCCCTTGAATTTCAGGTCGTCGAGCGAATAGATCGCGGCTGCGGATTCGTCCGCGTTGGTGTAGGAGCTGCCGTCGGAGATCGTGTTGACGGTGTCCTTCTTCACGGTGATGACGCACTCGTCAGCAATCTGTGCAATGTAGATCGGCGAATCGCTGCTGTTCGAGAGGGTCAGACCGCGGAGATTGAACGTAACCTGACCGGTCGCGTAGGCGGTCGCGTCGACATCGACCTTGAGCTGACCGTTCGTGCATTCGCCGTCGACGTTGATGTCGCCGAAATCGGTGGTGCCGTCGGTGGTCGGCTTCGTGACGGTGACATAAGTGCCGTTCTCGACCTTGACATTCTGTGCGCTTGCCGCGTCAACGACCTGATCGTTCGCGTTCTTCAGCGTCACGCTGCCGGAGGCGAAGGTGATCTGCGTGACATAGGTGTCATCGGCGGTGACAGGCGGTTCGACCGGATCATCCGGCTGTGTCGCGGTGTTGAGCAGAGCGCGCTTCATCAGCGTGAGGTCAACCGCATTGAGCTTGCCGTCGCCGTTCATGTCGGCTGCGGTCGCATCGGCAATATCGCCCTGTGCCGTCAGATATTTGCAGAACGAAACAACATCGGCGACATTAAAGCTGCCGTCGCCGGTTGCATCGCCGGTGACGGATGCAAATGCAGAGCCGGAGCAGACGAGCGTCATGGCTGCGGTCGCGATCGCTGCGGCGGTGATCCCGCGGAGGATTCTTTTCTTTTTCATGATATCCCTCATCCTTTCGTGGTGTTTGATAATATGTTCGGCAGGGGATGTGCTTTTGTATGCGCTCCCCTTGACTGATGCTATTATCGCACGGGAACCTTAAACAAAACTGAAATCGGCGGAAATATAATTTCGGGAATATCATGCTCATTGAAAAATGACACAGATACGGCGGTTTCAGCGCTCTGCTTCCGCCCGGTGCGCCGGGAACGGTTTCAGAAAAACTGAAATCGCCGTGCTGTCTGCATGTAGGATTGTCGCCGGTTGCTGTATTATTGTATCCACTCCTGCACCCGGTATCTGATGCGCGGCTTCTGAAAAACACTCCGCCCCGCACGGTTCCTGTGCTGGGCGGAGAAATCGTTCATAGCTGCATGTCTTCTTTCATCGGAACGGAAAATGAGGAATGCAGAGGAAGCCGGATCGAGTTCGCAGTTAGGAGTGCGCAGTGAGGAGTTGTTCCGTCACTTTCACTTCAGCCGCTGACTGAGAAAAGCGCTGGGAGTATCGCCCCCCAAGAAGGCGCTTTAGCGCCGTGCAGTCACGAAGATTGGGAGAAGATGCATAACGGCTCGCGAAGCCAAAACGCCTGCCCGGGCTCCGGGTTAGCGCGCTGCCTCCGACTGCTGCACCTTGGCGCCGTCGTCGCTCATGCGGAGGATGAACTCTCGGGAGGGACGCATGCGCTTTTCTTCGTAGAGCTGTTCGTCGGCGCGCTCGAGCAGCAGCGAAGGGTTGCTGTCCTCCTTGCCGCGCCGCGCATAGCCCGCACTCAGCGAAAGCCGGTAGGGCAGCCCCTCGCTCCTTGCAAAGACCGTATCCTGCACCTCGCGCCGGAAGGACGCCGCGCCGCGGTCGTCGTCCGAGCGGAAGACAATGACAAATTCATCGCCGCCGAATCGCGCGGGGTAGGCATTTGCACTGCGGCAGACCGTCCGGAGCGCCTCTGCAACATGGCAGAGCGCGTGGTCGCCCTCGAGATGCCCGAAATGGTCGTTGATGCTCTTGAAATAGTCGATATCCGCAAACATGACATAGAGTGCCTGCCCGTCGCTGTAGTCCGGCATCTGGATCTGATCGTCGAGATAGAGCATCAGGTCGTAGCGGTTGGAAAGCTGCGTCAGCGTGTCCTTCGTGATCTGCCGCTGCTGGAAGTTGAAGATGATCGAGACCATCATCACGGTGAGAAATGCACAGACGATCGACAGGTCGGGGAAAACGGTCTCGAGCACCGACCCGAGGACCGGCAGTACCGCCATCACACTGAGCAGCAGACCGCGTTTTCGCAGCTGCTCGGACTGCGCCCGCAGCGAGAAGATCAGCGTGACGACCGAATCAAGGATCATATACAGCAGCGGGATCGCGAACTGGAAATAATACAGCGGACCGCGTGCGTAGACATTGTCGGCACTGACCGTGAAGATCAGCCCGTTGCCGACCGACGACGCCGACAGCATCAGAATGATGACTGCCGGTATCTGCAGAATGAAATGCTCCCGCATGTCGAAGGTCGTGTTCGTCAGCGTGATGCGCAGATAGCAGGCTGCAAAATAGGGTGCGATCGCGGTCGACGTGAAAAACGCCGTGTTGACGAGATAGTTGAGAATCGGCGGAAACACGGGGTTTTCGTTGATAACGACCCAGAACGCATCGAAGAGGAACATCATGGAGAGCACGGCGAGCAGCAGCGACAGATAGGTCTGCTCGATGGACTTGCTGGCCATCCGCAGCTTGCGCGCGAGCACCAGCAGAATGACGACGCAAACGATGTTCAGCTCGGCGTACATGATTTTTTCGCCGGTCATGGGGAGAATCACCTCCGATCACAGTACATCCTTCAGGAGATGTGCGAGGACTGCGTTGGAAACCAGCCAGCCCTGCAGGGTCATGGAGAGCATACCGCCGTGTTCTGTCAGATAGGTCGGGAGAAGCGGCTTTGCTGCTTTGCGGACGGTTTCCGCCGCATCGGGGTAATCGCCGTACCGGATGCCTTGCCGCAGCCGCAGCCCGAGCATGATGCGCTCGCTGTCGGTGAGCGGCGCCGCATCGGTCACCGTCTCCGGCTGTGTATCCGCGGCACAGAAGGCGGCAAGGTCACGCGGGACAGCCGTGCGCTGACCGCCGTGACAGGCATGTGCGCCCGGACCGATGCCGTAATACGGCGCACACAGCCAGTATTTCAGATTGTGGCGGCTCTCGCAGCCGGGATATGCAAAATTTGAGATCTCGTAATGCGCCATGCCGGCAGCGGTCAGCACACTGTCCGTCCGGAGCCAGAGTGCCGCCGTCTCGTCCTCGTCGCAGAGCGCGGGCGGGCATTTTCCGAAGGGTGTCTCCGGCTCGATCTTCAGCAGATAGACCGAGATATGCTGCACACGGAGCGCCAGTGTCCGCTCCAGATCGGTCTGCAGGATTCGTTCATTCTGCATCCCGAGCCCGAGCATCAGGTCAAGCGACAGATTCGCAAAGCCCGCAGCCTGTGCGCGGCGAATGGCGTCCTCTGCCTGCGCCGCGGAGTGCCGCCGCCCGAGCGCCTGCAGCACAGCGTCGTCAAACGACTGCACGCCGACCGACAGCCGGCTGACCCCTGCCTGCCGCCATGCAGCAAGGCGGGGCGCGGTCATCGTCAGCGGGTTTGCCTCAAGCGTGATCTCCGCGTCATCCGTCAGGGCAATGCGCCTGCGGAGTGCGTCCAGCATCTGCGCGATGTGCGCGGGCGGGAGCAGCGAGGGCGTTCCGCCGCCGAAATAGACCGTATCGGCAGGGAGCCCCTGCGGCAGTGCATTCAGATTCCGGCAGACCGCCGCGGTGTATGCCTCCGCGGTCTGCTTGGTGTAGCTTGTCGAATAGAAATCGCAGTAGGGGCATTTCTGTGCGCAGAAGGGCACATGGATATAGATGCCGGCGTTCATTCGCGCTTGATCGCTTCGATCAGCCTGCAGAAGAACATATCGAACACAAAGCCGATCACCTGCGCCAGCACAAAGGGGAGCACGCCGCCGAGCAGGAATTCCGCCGGCGAATTGAACGTGAAATAGTTATAGATGATCAGCACGAGCCCTGCGAGCGAGAGCACCGTGTGCAGGGCAAGCGAGATCTTGCCGTTGACGCAGCGCTTGCCGCACTTCGGGCAGGGCTTGCCGACCGAGCTCATGCCGCCGCAGCGCGCTTTCAGCCACGGCGAAAAGGTTTTTTCCCCGCAGTGGGGGCAGACATGCATCATATCAGATCACCTGTGAAAATGAGAAGTTAGAACTGAGAAATGAGAAGTGCGGAGCCGTTCCGTCACTTCTGATTTCTCTGCTTACCGTCGGAACGCTTTGACAGATTCCCACCCCGTGGTGCACCTGTGCGAAGGGCACAGATATGTCAAAACGGGGGGCGACATCGCCCGCGGGGGCTGCCGCGATCATTTGTCGTCGTCGAATTTGAGGACTGCCATGAACGCCTCACTGGGCACCTCGACGGAGCCGAGCTGACGCATGCGCTTCTTGCCCTCCTTCTGCTTTTCGAGCAGCTTCTTCTTTCGCGTGATATCGCCGCCGTAGCACTTCGCAAGAACGTCCTTTCTGAGCGCCTTGACCGTCTCGCGGGCGATGATCTTTCCGCCGATCGCCGCCTGGATCGGCACCTCAAAGAGCTGGCGCGGGATATTCTCCTTGAGCTTCTCCGCGATCTTGCGCGCTCTGGGGTATGCCTTCGTATCGTGCACAATGAACGACAGCGCGTCGACGATCTCGCCGTTGAGCAGGAAGTCGAGCTTGACCAGCTTGGACGGCTCATAGCCCGCCAGCTCATAATCCAGCGACGCATAGCCTCTGGTGCGCGATTTCAGCGCATCGAAAAAGTCGTAGATGATCTCGTTGAGCGGCAGCGTGTAGTGCATCTCCACGCGCACATCGTCGAGATACTGCATATCCTTGAAGATGCCGCGGCGCTCCTGACACAGATCCATGATGCCGCCGACATATTCCTTCGGCGCGAGGATCGACGCCTTGACGACCGGCTCCTCCGCGGTCTGGATATTCGCGGGATTGGGGTAATTGCTCGGGTTGTCGATCATAACGACCTCGCCGTTCGTCAGCGTGACCCTGTAGATGACCGACGGCGCCGTCGTGACCAGATCGAGGTCATATTCGCGCTCCAGACGCTCCTGAATGATCTCCATGTGCAGCAGCCCGAGGAAGCCGCAGCGGAAGCCGAAGCCCAGCGCGACCGAGGTCTCGGGCTCAAAGGTCAGAGCGGCGTCGTTGAGCTGGAGCTTTTCGAGGGCATCGCGCAGATCGTTGTAGTGCGCGCCGTCTGCGGGATAGATACCCGAGAAGACCATCGGGGCGACCTTGCGGTAGCCCGGGAGCGGCTCAGTGCAGGGGTTGTCCGCGAGCGTGACCGTGTCGCCGACTCTGGTGTCGCCGATGCTCTTGATCGAGGCGGTGAGATAGCCGACCTCTCCGGCGCGGAGAATGCCCTTGTTGATATGGTCGGTCGCGCTCATCACGCCTGCCTCGACGATCTGGAACTCCGCACCGGTCGCCATCAGCCGGATGCGGTCGCCGGTCTTCACCGTGCCCTCCTTGACGCGGACATAGATGATGACGCCCTTGTAGGAATCGTAATAGCTGTCGAAGATCAGCGCCTGCAGCGGTGCGTCCTCGTCGCCCTGCGGCGCGGGGATATCCGTCACGATGCGCTCCAGAACCTCCTCGATGTTGATGCCGGTCTTCGCGGAGACGCGCGGGGCGTCCATCGCGGGGATGCCGATGACCGATTCGATCTCCTCGGCGACGCGGTCGGGCATCGCGGAGGGCAGGTCGATCTTATTGATGACCGGCACGATCTCGAGGTCTGCCTCGACGGCGAGATAGGTGTTCGCGAGCGTCTGCGCCTCGATGCCCTGCGAGGCGTCGACGACGAGCAGCGCGCCCTCACAGGCGGCGAGGGAGCGGCTGACCTCATAGTTGAAATCGACGTGACCGGGGGTGTCGATCAGGTTGAACCGATAGGTCTGACCGTCCTTCGCGGTGTAGTCGAGGGCGACGGCGCGCGCCTTGATCGTGATGCCGCGCTCGCGCTCGATGTCCATGCTGTCGAGCAGCTGCGCCTCCATGTCGCGCTCTGCGACGGCGCAGGTTTTCTCGAGAATACGGTCGGCAAGGGTGGACTTGCCGTGATCGATATGTGCGATGATGCTGAAATTCCGGATATTCTGGTTTGCCAAAGGGAGCATCCTCCGTTTCATACTCTATTCACTACTATTATATCAGATTCCGTGCTTTCTGTCAAGAAAAATGAGAAGTTAGAAGTTAGAAATGAGGAATGAGAAATGAGAAATGAGAAAATGAAAAGAATAAAGAATAACGAATAAAGAATAACGAATAATGGCGGTATCGCATGTTCGCGGCAGGCGTGAAGGTGACGGAACAACTCCTCCCTCCTCACTGCTCACTCCTAACTTGCCGTTTCTCATTTCTCACTTTTCTGTCTGCATTCAAACTTTTTTCGCTTGGGGTCTTGACAAATGCCGCAATTCGTGCTACAATAAATCTACACAGCAAACCGTTGATGCGGAGATAAAGGTGTATATGATCCCACAGAGAGCCCGGATACGCTGAGAGCCGGACGGAATACAGTACATCAAATGGCCCGCGGAGGGCGCAGTCGGCAGATGCCGGGAAAACTGCGACGTGCAGACATACGTCAGTTGTCAGGGATATGCTGGTATCCCGCAAAAGTGCATTTTCCCGTGAGAGCGGGAGAATGAATCAAGGTGGCACCGCGAGTTTGCAAAGCAGACCCGTCCTTGACTGTTTGAGTTGAGGACGGGTTTATTTTATTGCAAAGGAGCGGTTTTGATGTTTCGTTCACCGGGAAAACGATGGCGCCTTCGTACATCCCGAACATTCAACCACGAAAGGAGCCATATTCAATGAAAATCACACCGACACTCGATGAGGTGCGGCAGATCGCTGCGCAGGGCGAATACCGCGTGCTGCCGCTCTCCTGTGAGCTGCTTGCCGATTCGGTCACGCCGACCGACGTGCTCCGCGCACTGAAGCATGTTTCCGCACACACCTACCTGCTCGAATCCGTCACGGAGCACGGCACGAGCGGGCGCTATACCTTCCTCGGGTATGACCCGAAGCTCGAGATCACCTGCCTCAACGGCAAAATGCGCGTCGGGGAGCTCGAGATGGAGACCGACGACCCGGGCGCCTGTCTGCGGCAGCTCCTGCGGGAGTACAAAAGCCCCAAGCGCGAGGGTCTGCCGCCGTTCACGGGGGGCTTGGTCGGCTATTTCTCTTACGACTATCTCGGCTATCAGGAGCCGACAACCCGCACCGCGACCGACGACCCTGATCAGTTCCGCGATCTGGACCTGATGCTCTTTGACCGCGTGATCGCCTTTGACCACTTCCGCCAGCGTATTCTGCTGATCGCGAATATCCGCCTTGACAGCTTTGAGCCGGAATACAACCGGGCAGTGCTCGCGCTCCGGCAGATGGCAGACCTCGTGCTGCACGGCGAGCGCGCAAGGGAGCCCAAAAGCCGCATGACCGGTGAACTCACATCGCTCTTTGACCGCGACGCCTACTGCGCGATGGTCGAGAAGGCAAAGCACTATATCACCGAGGGCGATATCTTCCAGATCGTGCTCTCGAACCGCTTCTCCGCCCCGTTTGAGGGCACGCTGCTCAACGCCTACCGCGTGCTGCGCACCGTGAACCCGTCGCCCTATATGTTCTATTTCTCGGGCACGGATGTCGAGGTCGCGGGCGCATCGCCGGAAACGCTGGTCAAGCTCGAAAACGGCGTGCTGCACACCTACCCGCTCGCGGGCACCCGCAGACGCGGCGCGACCCCCGAGGAGGACCTCGCACTCGAGAAGGAGCTCCTCGCGGACGAAAAGGAGCTTGCCGAGCACAATATGCTCGTCGACCTCGGGCGCAATGACCTCGGGCGCGTCAGCAAATTCGGCTCGGTGACTGTTGAAAAATATCACGAGATCGCGCGCTATTCGCATGTCATGCACATCGGCTCGGCAGTGCGCGGCGAGATCAGACCCGACTGCGACGCGATCGACGCGGTGAATGCCGTGCTCCCCGCGGGCACGCTCTCGGGCGCGCCGAAGATTCGCGCATGCCAGCTCATCGGCGAGCTGGAGGGCGCCAAGCGCGGCATCTACGGCGGCGCGATCGGCTATCTGTCCTTCTGCGGCGACCTTGACACCTGCATTGCGATCCGCATTGCCTACCGCAAGAACGACCGCGTGTTTGTACGCAGCGGCGCGGGCATCGTTGCCGATTCCGTGCCGGAAAACGAATATCAGGAGTGCATCAACAAGGCGGCAGCCGTTGTGCGTGCTCTGAAGGAAGCGGAGGAACTGAACGATGATACTGCTGATTGACAACTACGACAGCTTCTCCTACAATCTGTATCAGATGCTCGGAGAGCGCTGCGGCGACATCAAGGTCATCCGCAATGACGCGATGACCGTCGCGGAGATCGCGGCACTGAACCCCTCGCACATCATTCTCTCGCCCGGTCCGGGGCGCCCGCAGGATGCCGGCGTCATCATCGACGTCGTAAAGCAGCTCGGCGCGAAAATCCCGATCCTCGGCGTCTGCCTCGGGCATCAGGCGATCTGCGCGGCATTCGGCGCGGCGATCGTCCACGCAAAACAGCTCATGCACGGCAAGCAGTCGACCGTTCTGGCGGACACCGGCTCGGTGCTCTTCCGCGACATGCCCGAGCGCTTTGCAGTTGCGCGCTACCACTCGCTCGCGGCACAGGCGGACACCGTTCCCGCCTGCCTGCATGTCACCGCACGCACCGAGGACGGCGAGATCATGGCAGTGCAGCACGAAAGCATGCCGGTCTACGGTGTGCAGTTCCATCCCGAATCCATTCTGACGCCGCTGGGCGGTCAGATCCTGACAAACTTCCTGCAGGGTACACATGCAGTGCGGAACGACGGAGCAGCTGTGTACGAAACGAAGCCAGCGGCAAAGCCCGCAGCAAAGCCTGAAACGGAGGAACCGAAAATGATTGCAGAAGCGATTAAGAAGATCGTTGACAAGAAGGACCTGACCTTTGACGAAGCCTATACCGTGATGAACGAGATCATGGACGGCAAGACCACCCCGACCCAGAACGCCGCGTTTCTGGCGGCGCTCTCCACCAAGAGCACGAAGTCCGAGACGATCGACGAGATCTCGGGCTGTGCGGCGGCGATGCGCGAGCATGCACTGCATGTCGACCACGATTTTGAGGTGCTCGAGATCGTCGGCACCGGCGGCGACAACGCACAGAGCTTCAACATCTCCACGACCTCCGCGATCATCGCGGCGGCAGGCGGCGTGAAGGTCGCAAAGCACGGCAACCGTGCGGCGTCCTCGAAGTGCGGCGCGGCGGACTGCCTCGAGGCACTGGGCGTCAACATCGTGCAGAAGCCCGAAAAGGCAAAGGAGCTGCTCGAGACCGTCGGCATGTGCTTCTGCTTCGCGCAGACCTATCACCTCTCGATGAAATATGTCGGTGCGATCCGCCGCGAGCTCGGCGTGCGCACGGTCTTCAATATCCTCGGACCGCTGACGAACCCGGCAAATGCAGAGCTCGTCGTTATCGGCGTCTACGATGCAGCGCTGGTCGAGCCGATCGCCGACGTGCTGATCAGGCTGAACATCAGGCGCGGCATGGTCGTCTACGGGCTTGACCGCCTCGACGAGATTTCCGTCAGCTGCGACACGCTCGTCTGCGAATTCCGCGGCACGGAGAAGAAGACCTACACGCTCGCGCCCGAGGACTTCGGTCTGGCGCGCTGCGACAAATCCGAGCTGGTCGGCGGCGACCCCGCAGAGAACGCCGCGATCACCAGAGCGATCCTCTCCGGTGCCGAGCAGGGCGGCAAGCGCGCCGCCGTGCTGATGAATGCAGGCGCCGCGCTTTACATCGGCGGTGCTGCGGACAGCATGGCTGAGGGCGTGCAGCTTGCCGCAGAGCTGATCGACAGCGGCGCTGCGATGCAGAAGCTCGAGCAGTTTGCTGCGGAGTCGAACAAGTGAGCAGCGATATCTTACAGACCCTTGCAGAGCACGCAAGGGCGCGCGTCGAAAGGGCAAAGCAGCAGCGCTCGCTTTCGTCCGTGCGGATTCTGGCAGAGCAGCTCCCGCGGCGTCCCTTCCGCTTTGCACGTGCGATCGAGGCAAGAGTCGACGAGGCGGAGGAGATCGCGTTCATCTGCGAGTGCAAGAAGGCATCGCCCTCGAAGGGGCTGATCGCGCCGGATTTCCCGTATCTCGACATTGCGCGGGAATATGAATCCGCCGGCGCCGACTGCATCTCGGTGCTGACTGAGCCCGATTTCTTCCTCGGCTCCGACGAATACCTCCGCGAGATTGCCGCGACCGTGTATACGCCCTGCCTGCGCAAGGATTTCACGGTTGACCCGTACATGATCTACGAGGCAAAGCTGCTCGGCGCTGCGGCAGTGCTGCTGATCTGTGCGATTCTGTCGCCCGCAGAGCTCCGCGAATATCTCAGCATCGCGGATTCGCTCGGGCTGTCGGCGCTGGTCGAGGCGCACGACGAAGCCGAGATCGAAACGGCACTGAACGCCGGTGCGCGCATCATCGGCGTGAACAACCGCAATCTGCGCGATTTTTCCGTTGACCCCTCCCACGCGGCGAATCTGCGGAAGAATGTCCCCGCAGGCACGCTGTTTGTCGTCGAGAGCGGCATGCAGACCGCCGCGGATATCGCGAATGCGCGCGCTGCCGGTGCAGATGCCGTGCTGGTCGGCGAGACGCTGATGCGCGCCCCCGACAAGCGCGCAAAGCTCAGAGAGCTGAAGGGAAAATCGCGATGACAAGGCTCAAGCTCTGCGGGCTGATGCGCGCAGCCGATGCGGAGGCAGTCAGCGCGGTGCGCCCGGAGCTCGCGGGCATGATACTCTCGCCCGGGTTCCGCAGATCGGTCACGCCGGAGACAGCGTCGGAGATTCGCCGCGCGCTCGACCGGCAGATTCCGGCGGTCGGCGTGTTTGTCAACGCGCAGATCGCGCAGATCACGGCGTTTGCCGCGCGGGATATCATTCAGCTCGTGCAGCTGCACGGCACTGAGGACGACGCCTATATCCTGCAGCTTCGGCGCGTCTGCACGCTGCCGGTCATCAAGGCATTCCGCATTCAGTCCGCGGAGGATGCTCAAAAAGCGGCGCAGTCCGACGCCGATCTGGTGCTGCTCGATTCGGGCACCGGCACCGGGCAGACCTTTGACTGGTCGCTGCTCAAAGGATTCCCGCGCCCCTATTTTCTCGCGGGCGGGCTGAACCCGGACAACGCGGCAGCCGCAATCGGTATGCTGCACCCTTACGGCATCGACGTCAGCTCAGGGATCGAGACCGACGGGCAGAAGGACCCTGAGAAGATCCGGCGGTTTGCAGAGATCGTCCGACAGACGGGGTGAGTGACATGGACAGCACACAGGAGATCGTTTTTTCATCGGGGCAGATGTTCCTGTTCTTTCTGCGAGGGCTGCTCCTGCTGATCATGCCGTTTGCGGGATATGCGTATCTGCACAGAAAGCACGGCACAGGCTTTTTCCCGATGTTCACCGGCTTTATCACGGTCATGCTGATTCTGCTGCCGCGGCAGATGGTGCGCAGCATGCTGACCCCGGCTGCGGAATCGCTCACGGGCAAATGGCTGACGGTCTGGTTCGTCGGGGCGGTGTTTGAGGAGTGCGGGCGCTATATCGCGATGAAGTACGGGATCCCGGGGCGTGACACCCTGACTGATGCCCTCTGCTACGGGCTCGGGCACGGCGGCGCGGAGACGGTCATGTCCGCGGTGATGCAGTTCAGGATTTTGTATGAAGCATCCGCGATGACCGGCGAGCATCTCGAAGCATATGCACAGCAGGGCTGGCTCACGCTTCTTGCCGTGACGCTCGGGCAGGTGCTCAATCTGGCGACGCACACGGCGCTGTCGGTGCTGGTCGCGCGTGCGGTGCACTATGAGGGCTGCAAAAAGCTGCTGCCCGTCGCGATTTTCCTGCATGTGCTCGGCAACTTCACCGACTTCTGCTTTGATCTCCCCGGCGATCTGTTGCTGACCGCGGTGATCTGTGCGGGCGTGTATCTGCACGGAAAGCAGTATCCCGACGGGTTGATATAACGGTGTATATGGAAGCAGACAAGAAACAGGAGGAAAAATATGACTAATCCAAAAGGAAGATTCGGTATTCACGGCGGTCAGTATATCCCTGAAACGCTGATGAATGCCGTCATTGAGCTCGAGGAAGCCTACAACTTCTACAAGAACGACCCCGCGTTCAACGCGGAGCTGACGGAGCTGTTCAATGAGTATGCAAACCGTCCGTCGCGGCTCTATTTCGCAAGAAAGCTGACCGAGACCCTCGGCGGCGCGAAGATCTATCTCAAGCGCGAGGACCTGAACCACACCGGCGCACACAAGATCAACAATGTGCTCGGGCAGGCGCTGCTCGCGAAGAAAATGGGCAAGACCCGCCTCATCGCGGAGACCGGCGCGGGGCAGCACGGCGTCGCGACGGCAACCGCTGCCGCACTCATGGGCATGGAATGTGTCGTGTTCATGGGCAAGGAGGACACCGAGCGGCAGGCACTGAATGTCTACCGCATGCGTCTGCTCGGCTCGGAGGTCATCCCGGTCACGAGCGGCACGGCAACGCTGAAGGACGCTGTCTCTGAGGCGATGCGCGAGTGGACAAACCGCATTGCCGACACGCATTACTGCCTCGGCTCGGTCATGGGTCCGCACCCGTTCCCGACGATCGTGCGCGATTTTCAGGCGGTCATTTCCCGCGAGATCAAGCAGCAGATCATGGAGAAGGAGGGCAGACTGCCCGATGCGGTCATGGCATGTGTCGGCGGCGGCTCCAACGCGATCGGCACCTTCTATCACTTCATTGACGACCCGGGCGTGCGGCTGATCGGCTGTGAGGCGGCAGGGCGCGGCATCGACACCTTCGAGACCGCTGCGACCGTCAACACCGGCAGCGTCGGCATTTTCCACGGCATGAAGTCCTATTTCTGTCAGGACCAGTACGGGCAGATCGCGCCGGTCTATTCGATCTCGGCGGGGCTCGATTATCCGGGCGTCGGTCCGGAGCACGCCTATCTGCACGACATCGGCAGAGCGGAATATGTGCCGGTCACCGACGACGAGGCGGTCAACGCATTCGAGTTCCTCTCGCGGACAGAGGGCATCATTCCGGCGATCGAATCGGCACATGCCGTCGCGCACGCGATGAAGATCGCGCCGGAAATGGGCAAGGACAAGATCATCGTCATCACGGTCTCCGGCAGAGGCGACAAGGACTGTGCCGCGATCGCGCGCTACAGAGGGGAGGATATCCATGAGTAAGATCGCAGACGCCTTCAAAAACGGCAAGGCATTTATCCCGTTCATCACCTGCGGCGACCCCGATCTGGAAACGACCGGGAAGATCGTCCGCGAAATGGCTGCAAACGGCGCAGACCTCATCGAGCTCGGCATCCCGTTCTCCGACCCGACCGCAGAGGGTCCGGTCATTCAGAGCGCGAATGTCCGCGCACTGGCAAACGGCGTGACGACGGACAAAATTTTCGCGTTTGTGCAGGAGCTCCGCCGCGATGTGACCGTTCCGCTGGTGTTCATGACCTATGCGAACGTGATTTTCTCCTACGGCATTGCGCGCTTTGCGAAGAAGTGCGCCGAGATCGGCATTGACGGGCTGATCCTGCCCGATGTGCCGCACGAGGAGAAGGACGAATTTGCGCCGGCATTCCGCGCGGAGGGGGTCGATTTCATTTCGCTGATCGCACCGACCTCCGAGAACCGCATCGCGGAGATCGCCGCGGACGCAGAGGGCTTTCTGTATGTGGTCTCGAGCCTCGGCGTGACCGGTGAGCGCGCACAGATCAACAGCAACATTGCCGGCATGACCGCAAAAATCCGCGAAAACACGTCGATTCCGTGTGCGGTCGGCTTCGGCATCTCCAACCCGCAGCAGGCGGCGGACATGGCAAAATGCGCCGACGGCGTGATCGTCGGCTCGGCGATCGTCCGGCTGATCGGCGAGCACGGCAGAGATGCCGCCCCGTTCGTCGGCGCCTTTGTGAAGGAAATGAAGCAGGCGATCACGGCTGCGGAAGACTGAATTCGGAACACAGTGCAAAGGCAGGAGTCAGGAGGCAGGAACTGTTCCGCCGCTGTCACTCCTGCCGCTGTTTCCGCGCTGCTGTCAGCAGAATTTACCGGTTCGGGCTTTGCGCCGAAATATTGACATTCTTCGCGCTTTCCGGTATACTGTTAGTATCACTGTGAAAGCGGGGGTACACCTTATGAAAAAAATCACTGCCTTCTGGCGCATCGTACTCGTGCTGACTGCGGTCATTCTCGTCGGCGTCGGGCTGAGCTTTGTCACGCCCTTCTGCGACTGGTACGCGCTGCATGTCTATGCGCATATCGCAGACGGGCTCGGATGGCTGACCGCCGGGATTCCGTTTCCGCTCGGCGAGATTCTGCTCTACATCGGCGTGCTGCTCGTGCTGCTCTGCCTGATCTTCCTGATTTTGCTGCCGTTCAGACGCCGCCGCGAGGGCTGCCGGCGCTTTGCGAAGGGCTGGTACAAGGCGATGCTGATGACCTTCACGGTCGTGCTGACGCTCTATGTCACCAACTGGCTGATCCCGTTCCGCGGGTCGGTGCTCGGGCAGAATGTCCGCACCGACAAGAGCTACTCGTTTGACGAGGTCTACACCTTCCGCGAGTATGTCTACAAGGGCGTGAACGAGGCGGCAGAGCTGGTGCCGACCGATGAAAACGGGCATATCATCTTCCCGGATGAGACGCAGCGCACCGCTCTGATGATCGGCGCGATGCAGGCGATGGCGTCGGAATATCCGCTGCTCAGCGGCTACTATCCGCCGGTGAAGACCTCGCTCTGCTCCGATTTGCTTGACCGCATGGGCATCGGCGGCTTCACCTATCCCTACACCACCGAGGCGACGCATGTGCGCTACAGCCTGTCGCCGGTCTATCAGCCGGTGCTCGATGCGCACGAGCTCTCGCACCACAAGGGCTACTACAAGGAGAATGAGGCGGATTTTCTCGCGCTGCTCGCACTCAGCCGCTCGGACGACCCGTTTATCCGGTTCTGCGGCTTCTGGGAAATGACCTACAAAGCCGACCTCGTCTACAGTGAAGCCGCAGCACCGCTGATCGACCGGATGATCGAATCCGGCGAACTGCCGCGCCGGGAGGACGGCATCAAAGCCTTTGTGTCTGCGCTCACGAAAAAGCTCCCGGTTACGGAGGTCAGCGAGAAGGCATGGCAGATCGTGGATGAATCCTCGGGTGTGCTTGAGGAGATGGTCGAGAACGACATCCGCCCGCTCGACGATATGCCGAATGTCGAGACCGTCGTGCAGGATGTCGCGGATGTCGGCTGGGAGACACAGGCAGAGGTGCTCGGCGAGAATGTCTATGACGGCGCTGCGGCACTGCTGCTGGTTTATTTTGACGGCAAGCTGTATGAAAGCGATAACTGAACGGCAAGAAAATTTAGCGATTTAACGCTTTTTCGCGTTAAAGTGTTGACATTCCAGCGGAAAAGTAGTATAATCAGAATACAGACAGACATGCCCGGACAGAAAACGCATATCGAAGGAGAGCTTTTACCATGATGAACATGGAATTTGAACGCAAGCTGACGATTCCGAAGGAAACCAAAGAGATGTATCCGGTCACGCCGGAGATGCAGAAGACCGTTTCGGAGCGTGCGGAGATCATCAACAGCATCTTCGCGGGCACCGACCGCCGTCTGCTGCTGATCATCGGACCGTGCTCGGCGGATAACCCCGATGCCGTGCTCGATTACTGCACGCGCCTCGCGAAGGTGCAGGAGCAGGTGAAGGACGAGATCTTCATCATCCCGCGCATTTACACCGGCAAGCCGCGCACGACCGGCGCCGGCTATAAGGGTCTGCTGCACCAGCCCGATTCGCAGGGCAAGCCCGATATGTTCAAGGGCATTCTCGCGACCCGCGAGCTGCACATGCGCGCGCTGAAGGAGACCGGCTTCTCCTGCGCCGATGAAATGCTCTATCCGGACAATCACCGCTATCTGGACGACCTGCTCGCGTATGTCGCGGTCGGTGCACGCTCGGTCGAGAATCAGGAGCACAGACTGGTCTCGAGCGGTCTGTCCTGCCCGGTCGGCATGAAGAACCCCACAGCAGGCGATCTCTCGGTCATGATGAACGCGATCACGGCGGCACAGAGTGCGCATACGTTCATCTATCGCGGGTGGGAGGTCCACTCGCAGGGCAACCCCTTTGCACATGCGATCCTGCGCGGCTACATGAACAAGCACGGGCAGTCGCTGCCGAATTATCACTACGAGGACCTTGCGCATCTGGCAGACCTCTATGCGGCAACCGAGCTGAGCAATCCGGCGGTCATCATCGACACGAACCACGCCAATTCCGGCAAGAACCCGTTGGAGCAGCCCCGCATCGTCAAGGAGGTGCTGCACAACTGCCGCTACAATCCGCAGATTCAGAAGCTGGTCAAGGGCTTCATGATCGAGAGCTACATTGAGGACGGCGCACAGAAGGTCGACGGCGGCTGCTACGGCAAGTCGATCACCGACCCCTGCCTCGGCTGGACGAAGACCGAGCGGCTCATTCTCGACATCGCGGAAATGCTGTGATTTCGCCCATATCACATACGAACGCCCCGCACGGATTTCTGTGCGGGGCGCTGCTGTTTCAATTCATATGGTCGTTGAGATATTCCTTCCATGCCTTCTCCCAGTCGTCCTCATCGACTTTGCCGTTTCCGTCGCGGTCGGTGATCTTGCCGCCCGAGCTCTTTCTCTGGTCGCCCTCGATGTTGTTGTCGTCGGGGTCGCAGGAATGGCAGTAGAGGTCCGTGGGGCTGTAGGTTTTGTTCTTGCAGGTGTCGTTCTTGCCGCAGCACCAGTATTCGCCCTCTGCGAGCGAATCGGAGGATTTCTTTTTCCCGCCGGAACTGCTTGTTGACGAGGAACCGCCGGATTTCACGGCTATGCCTGCGGCTTCGGAATAGGTGCGCTGATTGCCGTCAGTGTCCGCGCAGGAGGTGCTCAGCAGATTCACAGTTTCGCCCTCGATTCCCCAGAGCGCAGCGCTGCCGGTCAGATAAATTTCCGTATTGTTGCTGCTGTACCATGTATACTGGGTGTCGTCTCCGACAAAGCCCTCCTCTGTTTTGACCGGTTTGCCATCGTGCGCACAGATCAGCGCATAGAGCTTGTCCTTGTCCGCTTGCTGTGCAGCGGCATCAGAATATACGGAGGAGGAACTGTCGTGGTGCTTGCCCAGCGTGACACTGCATTGAGAAAGATATCCGTTTCCGTCCAGATAGCAGGTTATATAGCACGGAATCTGAAATTCCGTTCCGAAGACCGTCACGCTGTCGGCATCGAAGTCATACCATTCCGCAAGCAGCGGATTCGCAAGCTCCGTGTCGTGTTTTGCCTCGCTGCCGAGCACGCCGCGGATTTCGCCGATCTTCATGCCGAGAGAAATGCCCTCAAACGGCGTGGAAAAGCAGTTTGCGTCCGCTGTTTTTTCACTGACCGGCTCTGCTGTGACTGCCGGGTCTGCGGGTGTTTCTCCCTTTGCCTCGGCGGTCTCCGTGGCAGTCGTTGTTGTCTCCGCCGCCGAGGAGTCCTCTTTGATGCTTTCCGCCGGTGCGCTCCCGCAGGCGGAAAGGAGCACTGCAGAGAGCAGAGTCACTGCCAAAAGCTGTCTTCTCATGATACGATTCCTCTGTCTGTCAGTCGTCAGAAGCCGCAGAAGCCGCCTTGAGCGTGCCGTGCGAGAGCGCCTTGAGATAGGCGTTGATGAAATTGTCGAGGTCGCCGTCCATGACCGCCTGCACATTGCCGGTCTCGCAGCCGGTGCGCACGTCCTTCACGAGTGTATACGGCATGAACACATAGGAGCGGATCTGGCTGCCCCACTCGATCTTGAGCTGCACGCCCTTGATATCGGAGATCTTTTCGAGATGCTCGCGCTCCTTGATCTCGACCAGCTTTGCACGGAGCATCTTCATGCAGTAGTCCTTGTTCTGGAACTGGCTGCGCTGCGTCTGGCACGAGACGACGATGCCCGTCGGGAGATGCGTCAGGCGCACCGCGGAGCTCGTCTTGTTGATGTGCTGACCGCCCGCGCCGGAGGAACGGTAGACCTGCATCTCGATATCCTCGGGGCGGATCTCGACTTCGACGTCATCGGACAGCTCTGGCATGACCTCGACTGCCGAGAACGACGTGTGTCTGCGCCCGGAGGCGTCAAACGGGGAAATGCGCACCAGACGGTGCACGCCCGCCTCGGATTTCAGGAAGCCGTAGGCATTCTCGCCCTGCACCATGAAGGACGCGGACTTGATGCCCGCCTCGTCGCCGTCGAGCCAGTCGAGCAGATCGACCTTGAAGCCGTGGCGCTCGGCGTATTTGTTGTACATGCGGTAGAGCATCTGCGACCAGTCCTGCGCCTCGGTGCCGCCCGCGCCCGCGTGAATCGTCAGGATCGCGTTGGAGTTGTCGTATTCGCCGGTCAGCAGCGTCTTGAGCTTTTCGGCTTCGAGCTGCTCGCGGAATTTTGCCGCATCCGCGACGATCTCATCGGTCGAGGAATCGTCGCCCTCCTCAATACAGAGCTCGATCAGCGCGATGGTGTCCTCCAGCAGCGCGACCAGACGCTCATAGTTCTCGATCTTGCGCTCGAGCGTGTTGCACTTCTGCGTGACCTTCTGCGCCTTCTCGTGGTCGTCCCAGAAGCCCTCGTATTCCATCTGCTTTTTCATGTCGGCGAGCTCCTGCTTCGAGCGCTCGATCTGCAGCACCTCTCCGAGCTCCTTGACCTCCGGGCGCGCGTTGACAAGCTCGTTTTTGATATCATCTAAAATAACCATACCGTGATCCTTTCTGTTATATATGGGTCAAGCCCGCAGGAAAACGCCGCAGGCGAATGGATGAGCGGCGCGGGAAACCGCGCATGAGAACCCGATCAGCTGCTCTGACTGCGGGCGCACAAATCGGAATCGGGATTTGCGGCATCGCTTTGCCGCATCCTGCACACAAGGTCTATTTTACCTGATTCCTGTGAGATTGTCAAGCCCGATTTCGGGCGCAGCGCTCATTTCAGGATGCCGAAGGTCCGCAGCAGCCTTGCGAGCCTTGCGACCGGCAGCCCGACGACATTGCAGTAGTCGCCGCAGATGCGCTCGACCAGTAGTGCGCCCTGCCCCTGAATGCCGTAGCCGCCCGCCTTGTCATAGGGCTCGCCGGAATCGGCATAGGCGGCGATCTCCGCGGGGGAGAGCCCGAAAAATGTCACCTCAGTGACCTCGGAAAACGAGCGCGTTTTTCCGCCGGCGACAAATGCCGTCCCCGTGATGACGCGGTGCGTCTGCCCGGAGAGCGCCGTCAGCATGCGCACGCAGTCGGCGCGGTCATGCGGCTTGCCGAGGATCGCACTGCCGAGCACGACGGTGGTGTC
>JAEELE010000023.1 GCA_016288755.1 Oscillospiraceae bacterium | reverse complement strand
TACGATTCACTCGCAATTACTTCGTGTGCGCTTTATAGTCTCGCCTCGACTTGCATCCCTTCAGTCGCTTTCGCTCCCTCGGAATGCGGAATCTTCAAGGGTTTCTTTTTGGTTGCATTGTTCAATTTTCAAGGTGCTCTCTCGCTCCCCTCACTCTTGAGGGCAGCTTATTTATTATACCACATCTTCGCGCGTTTGTCAAGGGGTTTTGAAAAGTTTTTCATTTTCTTTCCTTTGCTCTCGCTCAGATGTGCCGCTGTCTTGGTGACAGCTTTGATATTATAACACAGATTTTTGCCGATGTCAAGCGAAAAACGCGATTTTTTGCAGTTTTGTCAGTCTGCACAAAAATCGCGTTCTCAAAGATAGACCACGCTGACGACCTGACGACTGTCGTCGAAATTGATGCGGGAGCTCCTGCCGCCCGCGCCGATCTGGATGATCGCTTTCATTGCCGTGTCGTCGCGCAGGCTCTTCTTCACCGCGCGATAGACCGCATCGGTGCTGCACTGGAATTCCATGATGCCGCCTGTGCTGTAGGCGCTCCACTCCTGCAGCTTGCCCGCCAGCTGCCCCTCCTCGCTGAGCACCAGCCCGCGCTGCCGGTAGTAGTTCTCCGCGGTGTCGGTGCAGGCGGGCGGCTGATAGGCGGTCAGGTCGGTCTTGTGGTCGGTGAACATCCGGTCGGGAACGCCGAAACAGCAGTGGGCAATATTGCCCATGTAGCTGTCGTCGTCGTCCCATGTGACGTCTATATTATAGTATTTCCCGTTCATCTGCGCGACATTCCAGACATGCAGCTCGCCGCGCCACGATTTTCCGGTCACGCACATCGCCTGCATGCCGCCGCGTCGGGCGACATATAAAAACGCCTTCGCATAGCCCTCGCAGAGCGCACAGCCCTCTGTCAGCGGTCCGATCGCGTCGTCGTAGTGCCCGATCTCGGCGTAGGTGCAGCTCTGCGCGATCGCGTCGTGAATGATCAGCAGCTTCTGTGCGTCAGTCTGCGTCGGAGAGATGCGCTTGAGAATGTTATCCGCCGCGAGCTCCAGCTGTGCCGTGCAGCGCTCCGCGTTCTCCTTCGTCATGCTGTACTGAATATGCGCCGTGTCCATGACATCCTTGAGCTCGTACATGTTCGACACATAGAACAGCGCCGGCTCCTGCATCGTGACCAGCAGATAGATGCGCTCATATTCCGCATCGCGGAAGGTGTCCGGCAGCGGAATCTCCTCCTCATGCGCCGTCATGCCGCGGTAGAGCGCGGTATACAACGCCTTTTCGCGGTCGTCGAGCGTGCTGTAGGGATAGCGCAGTGCCGCCTCCTCTTGCGTGAGCAAAGCATCGTGCTTCGGCTTCGTCTTATGAGAGGTGCTGTAGATCGCGGCAAAAAGCAGCAGGAGCAGAACTGCGAGAAAGGCTGCCATCATTTTCCCCTGCCGCGTCATGGTTATCCCTCCTCCGTGTCTGTCAGCCGCTCTGCCTGAATCCGGCTGATCCAGTTGTCCTCATAGGAAAGCAGTGTATATCGGATGCCGCCGCTCTCTGCCGACGTGCGCTCGCCCTCCTCGGGGATGCGTCCCAGCAGCGACACGACAAATGCGCTCATGGTGTCGAACTCCTCGGCGGCTGCGGGGTCCGCGCCGATCCGCGGCAGAATATCCTCCGGGTCGGCAGCGCCGTCGACGGAGAAGACGCCCGGGCGCAGCTCGGTCAGCTCAGCTTCCTCATCGTCGTATTCATCCTGTATGTTGCCGACGATCTCCTCGAGCAGGTCCTCCATTGTCACCATGCCGGCTGTTCCGCCGTATTCGTCGGAGACGATCGCGAGCTGCATTTTCTCGCGGCGCATCCGCTGGAATACATCGCGGCATTTTGCGGTATCCGGCACGAAGATCGCCGGGCGCATCAGCTCGCTGACGCCGCAGTCCGCAGCCCTGCCGACCAGCGGCAGCAGGTCCTTCACCAGCACCACGCCGACGATGTTGTCGATGCTGCCCTCATAGACCGGGATGCGCGAAAAGCCCTTTTCCATCGCCAGCACGGCGGTCCCGGAGGCGGTCGCATCCTTCGGCACGGCGGACATGTCCTTGCGGTGGGTCATCACGTCGGAGACAGGCACGTCGTCGAAGGTGAAGATATTGTTGATCATCTCGCGCTGGCTCTCCTCGATGCCGCCGGTCTCATTGCCCGCATCGACGAGCTGCCGGATCTCCTCCTCGGTGACCACATCGACCGCATCCTTCGCGGGGATGCCGGTCAGGCGGCAGAGCAGCGCCGTCAGCAGAGAGGCAATGCCCCAGAGCGGCGTCAGCAGCAGCATGAGCGCCTGAACGGGTGCCGCCGAGAGCATCGCAAAGCGTTCGCCTGCCTTCAGCCCGATGCGCCGCGGATAGAGGTCGGTCAGCACGGCGAGCAGCAGCGCCGCCGCCAGCGAAAGCAGCACACCGGCAAGCAGTCCGGCATTCTGCCCGACCGGGAGCACTGCGGCAAGACGGCTGCCGAGCAGCATCCAGCACAGCACTGCCGCAAGCACTGCCGTGAGAATGCGGTGCATGGTAAAGCAGCGCCGCAGCTGCACCGGGCGGGAGATCAGCCGGTCAAGGCGCTTCCGGCGCGGGTCGGTCTGAGCGCGGGCGTGCACGGCTGCGTCGTTGACCTCGGTGAGCGCCGCCTCGCAGACCGTGAAAAACGCGCGCAGCAGGCAGCAGAGGATCAGCAAAAAGAGGATCAGCCACGTTCGATCGCCATCGGTATCCATATAAATAGTGTGTCCTTTCTGTCGGTTATGTTCCTTTCCCCTTTAAGGAGAAAGCGGGAAATGAGAAGCGAGGAGTGAGCAGTGAGGAGTCGTTCCGTGAACCGGGCAGCTTCTAATCATCTACCCTCTAACCTCTAATATGCATACACATATCCAGTATGATTATATCCGATTCGCCCCGATTTGTCAAGCAGCCCGGAGCCCGGAGCCCGGGCTGGCAATTTGGCTCCGCGAGCCGTTTTGCATCCTCACCCAATTTGCGCGACGCACGGCGCCAAAGCGCCTTCTTGAGACGCGATACTCTCAAAATATCTTTCAATCAGCAGAAGCAACGGTAACGGAACAACTCCTCACTCCTCACTCCTAACTGCTAACTTGACCTCCTCCCTGCTCCCTTCTCCCTGCTCCCTCCTCCCTGCTCCCTCCTCCCTTCTCCCTGCTCCCTTCTCCCTTCTCCCTTCTCCCTTCTCCCTCCTCCCTCCTCCCTCCTCCCTCCTCCCTCCTCCCTCCCCCTCCTCCCCGTCTCGCTATTTCTCACTTCTCATTCCGCATTCTCTCGCAGGGCTCCGGGCTTGACAAAACTACGGAATTGTGCTACAATATAGCTATGCAAAGGACAACTGTCCGTCAGTGGCGGGCAGTTGCATGATACTGTATGCACAGAAAGGATGATCCACGATATGGAACAAAAACGCCTGCAGGACTGCACCGCCGAAGAGCTTTCGGCGCTGCTCCGTGACACGAAAGCCGCCTACGACGCCTTTCAGGCAAAGAAGCTGAAGCTCAACATGGCGCGCGGCAAGCCCGGTCCCGAGCAGCTCGATATCACGATGGGGCTGCTGAACGCCCTCCCTGCCGACGCCGACCC
This sequence comes from Oscillospiraceae bacterium, assembly GCA_016288755.1. Taxonomy (GTDB): domain Bacteria; phylum Bacillota; class Clostridia; order Oscillospirales; family Ruminococcaceae; genus Firm-04. The sequence goes on along the minus strand of JAEELE010000023.1, from coordinate 43,766 downwards.
GATCTCCGAGAGCGGCGACGACACCCGCAACTACGGGCTGCTCTCCGGCATCACCGAGGCGAAAAAGCTCTTTGCCGACCTCATCGGCGCAAAGCCGGAGGAAATGTTCATCGGCGGCAACTCCAGCCTTGAGCTGATGTTCGCATGTCTCCAGATCGCCTATGTCAAGGGCATCGCAGGCTGCAAGCCGTGGTCGCAGCAGGGCACCGTGAAATTCCTCTGCCCCGTGCCCGGCTATGACCGCCATTTCGCGCTGACCGAGTATTTCGGCGTCGAGATGATCAACATTCCGACCGGCGAAGGCGGTCCGGATATGGCACTCGTGCGCGAATATGTTGAGAATGACCCGGCGGTCAAGGGCATCTGGTGCGTGCCGGTCTACACGAACCCGACCGGCATCGTCTACAGCGACGACACCGTGCGCGCATTCGCCGCATTAAAGCCCGCCGCAAAGGATTTCCGCATTTTCTGGGACAACGCCTACTGCGTGCACCATCTGGTCGCGCAGCCCCCAAAGCCGCTGACCATCAGTCAGGCATGTGCAGAGGCGGGCAGCGACGGGCTCTTCTATCAGTTTGTGTCGACCTCGAAGATCACCTTCCCGGGCGCCGGCGTCGCGGCACTCAACACCTCCCGCGCCAACCTCGACGAGCTTGAAAAGCATCTGGGCATCCAGACCATCGGCTTTGACAAGACCAACCAGCTGCGCCATGTGCGCTTCTTCGGCGACGCGGACAGCATGCGCGCGCACATGGAGAAGCACCGTGCGATTCTGGCGCCGAAATTCGCGGTCGTGCTCGAGACCCTCGAACGGGAGATCGCGCCGCTCGGCATCGGCAGCTGGACCAAGCCCGAGGGCGGCTACTTTGTCTCGTTCAATGCTCCCAACGGCACGGCAAAGCGCATCGTGCAGCTCTGCAAGGAGGGCGGCGTCACGCTGACCGGCGCGGGCGCGACCTTTCCCTATCACAACGACCCCGACGACAGCAACATCCGCATTGCGCCGACCTATCCCTCCCCGGAGGAGCTGGCGCAGGCAATGGAGCTCTTCTGCCTCTGCGTGAAGCTCGCCGCGCTGGAGCAGATGCAGTAATCCCGGCACAGATTATCCCCGGCGGAACGGCAAAGCTGCACCCGCCGGGGATTTTGGCGATAGAGCGCATGCCGCTTGCATTTTTCGGGAAGATGTGCTATAATAATGTGGACAGTCGGCACGCTGCCGGCATTCATTTCATGCAGACGAAAAGAGGAAACACTTATGCTCGATATTAAATTTCTGATTAACAACAAGGAAGCGGTCAAGGAGAACATCCGCAAGAAGTTTCAGGAGGACAAGCTGCCGCTGGTCGACGAGGCAGCCGCGCTCTATGCACAGATCATGGACGCCAAGCACAGATCCGAAGCGATCCGCGCCGAGCGCAACAAGCTCTCCGCACAGGTCCCGATTCTGATGAAGGAGGGCAAAAAGGAGGAGGCTGACGCCATCCGCGCACAGGTCAAGGCGGACGCTGCCACCATGAAGGAGCAGGAGACGCTCATGGACGAGCTCTCTGTCAAGCTCGACGAGATCATGAAGCGCATCCCGCAGATGATCGACCCCTCCGTGCCGATCGGCAAGGACGATTCCGAGAATGTCGAGGTCGAGCGCTTCGGCGAGCCGGTCGTGCCGGATTATGAGATTCCCTATCACGCAGAGATCATGACCGCACTCAGCGGTCTCGACAAGGATTCCGCCGGCAGAGTCGCGGGCACGGGCTTCTATTACCTCATGGGCGATATCGCACGCCTGCACGAGGCTGTGCTCGCCTATGCGAGAGATTTCATGATCGATCACGGCTTCACCTACATGATCCCGCCGTTCATGATGCACAGGAGCATCGTCGAGGGCGTCATGAGCTTCGAGGAAATGGAGGCGATGATGTACAAGATCGAGGGCGAGGACCTCTATCTGATCGGCACCTCCGAGCATACGATGATTGGGCGCTTTGTCGGGCAGATCGTCGATGAGGCATCGCTGCCGCTGACGCTGACCTCCTATTCGCCCTGCTTCCGCAAGGAGATTGGCTCGCACGGGCTCGAGGAGCGCGGCGTGTACCGCATCCACCAGTTTGAAAAGCAGGAGATGATCGTGCTCTGCAAGCCGGAGGATTCGATGGACTGGTACAACAAAATGTGGAAGCTCTCGGTCGAGCTCTTCCGTTCGATGGAGATCCCGGTACGCCAGCTCGAGTGCTGCTCGGGCGACCTCGCAAACCTCAAGGTCAAGTCCTGCGATATCGAGGCATGGAGCCCGCGCCAGCAGAAGTATTTTGAGGTCTGCTCCTGCTCGAACCTCGGCGACGCACAGGCGCGCAGACTGAAGATCCGCACCAAGGGCGAAAAGGGCACTTATCTCGTGCACACGCTCAACAACACCGTCGTCGCGCCCCCGAGAATGCTGATCGCACTGCTCGAGAACCACTATCAGGCTGACGGCTCCGTCACGATCCCGGAGGTGCTCCGTCCCTACATGGGCGGCAAGGAGCGCCTTGTTCCGAAGAAGTGAAGCCGAAAAAGCCTGCTGTCCGCCCGCCGAAATCCTATCCGGTCACGGAGACGGAGCTGATGTTCTATGCCGCGGTCACGCTCTGCGGCATCATCGCACGGGCATTGCTCTTCCCGCTCTCCTCTTGGGACCTCGAGCATTTCCTGATCCCGTGGTATGAGACCATCCGCGACAACGGCGGCATCCGGGCAGTCGGCATGGATATCGGCGATTATACGCCGTTTTACCGCTATTTCCTCGCATTCCTCACGACCTGTCACATTCCCGCGGTGCCCGGCATCAAGGTCTTCTCGGGGATTTTCGAGTTCGTCGGCGCGGTCTATGCCGCAAGGATTGCCGCACTCGCCTTCCCCGGCAGCGCCAAGCCGCTCATCACCTATGCTGCATGCTTCTGCCTGCCCTCGGTGCTGTGCAATTCGGCGGCATGGGGGCAGTGCGACGGCATCTACACCTGCTTCATCATCATGTCGCTCTTCTATCTGCTGAAGGAGCGCGATATGCTCTCTATGGCGATGTTCGGCATGGCATTTGCGGTGAAGCTGCAGGCGGTGTTCTTCGCACCCTTTGTGATGGTGATGCTGATGCGCAAAAAGCTCCGGCTGCGCAGCATTCTGCTGGTGCCGGTGATCTATGTCGTCATGATTCTGCCGGCGCTCTTCGCGGGCGGGAGCTTCCTCAACCTGCTGACGGTCTATTTCCGGCAGGCGGGGCAGTACGGCATGCTGAACATGGCACTGCCGAATGTCTGGACGCTGCTGATCGACGTCAAACAGCCCGAGCTCGGGCAGGCGGGCGTCTTCTTCGCCGGTGCCGTCATGCTCTGCTATGTCTGGTACGGCGCGATGCACAATCCGCCCGGCAGGGTGACGGTCTTTGAGACGGTCACGGCGGCGGCGGTCTCCTGCATGGCAGTTCCGTATCTGCTGCCCTTCATGCACGAGCGCTATTACTTCACCTCGGAGCTGCTGCTGGTGCTCGTCATCATGTGCAGACCCAAAGCGCTCTGGATGCTGCCGGTCTCGCAGTTCTGTGCGGGCATCGGCATCTACGGGAACCTCTTCAGCAAGGAGCGCCCCGATCTGCGCTGGCTGACGCTGCTCAGCTCGGCAGTGCTCTGTATGCTCTGTATGCTCTGGCGGGAGGCGCTCGGCGCCGAAAAGCCGCAGCAAAGCCCGAATCCTGAACACACGCCTCCGGCTTGACCGGGGGCGTTCCGTCTGCCCGGAAGCCCGCGGCGAAACGGGGAAGAGGGAGCAGGCAGCAGGGAGGAGGCAGAAGGTCAGGTCCGGAGTGAGCAGTGAGGAGTGAGGAGTTGTTCCGTCACTTCTGCTTTTGTGCTGACTCGGATGCGAGCCGGTTGCGTGCGCTGTTTTCGTCAAATATTATTGTATAGAATGCACAAAGTTCGCGCCCGAAAACCGTGATAATGCTGAAAATGAAATTGACACTTGCAAGACATTTTGACACATGGTATAATAAGAGTATCATTTTTCCGCGCGGGCGAATGCGTGTCTGCAAGGGACCGCCTGCGACGGAGCATTTAAGGAGTGAATCTGTTTGAAAACCATCGACACAGCAAAGATCAAAAACATCGTTCTCACCGGTCACAGCGGCTGCGGCAAGACCGCACTCGCGGAGGCGCTGCTCTACCGCGCAGGCATCATCGACCGCATCGGCAAGGCTGCAGACGGCAACACGGTCTGCGACTTTGACCCCGAGGAGATCAAGCGCAAGTATTCGATCAACCTTTCGCTCGCGAATTTTGAATACAGCGACTATAAAATCAACCTGATCGACGTGCCGGGTCTGCTCGACTTCGCAGCAGCCACCAACGAGGGCGTCTTTGCAGGTGATACCGTCATCATCTGCGTCTCGGCAAAGTCCGGCATCCACGTCGGCACGATCAAGGCGTTCCGCGCTGCCGTCAGGCAGGGCAAGCACATCCTCTTCGTCGTCACCAAGATCGACGACCCCAATCAGGATTTCTATTCGGTGCTCAACTCCATGAAGGAGGAGTTCGGCGCGAAGGTCTGCCCGGTCATCGTCCCGGAGATCGCAGGCGGTCAGTTCAAGTCGCTCGTGCACCTCGGCAGAATGAAGTCCTACACCTATGACAAGAAGGGCGCCTCCGTCGCTGCCGATGCACAGGGCATCACGCTGAACGACAAGGAGGGCATCACCGCCGAGGACCTGCTCTCCGGGCTTTCCGAGGCAGTCGCAGAGACCGATGACGAGCTGATGGAAAAGTTCTTCATGGAGGAGCCGTTCACACAGGAGGAAATCTCCCACGGCATCCACGAGGCAATGCGCAACGGCTCGGCATATCCGGTGTTCACCGTTTCGTGCACGAATCCCGCAGGCTGCGACCTGCTGCTTGAGTTCCTCAAGTATATGCCCGACCCGACCGCAGCTTCTGCGATCAAGGCAGAGGACGCTGACGGCAAGGAAATCGAGGTCAGGGTCGACCCGGCAGCACCCGTCGCGGCGTTCGTCTTCCGCACCGTCGCCGATCCGTTCGGCAAGATGAGCTTCATCAAGGTCATCAGCGGTACGCTCACACCCGACAGCGATCTCGTCAACGCCTCCACCGGCGCAGTCGAGCACATCGGCAAGCTCTACACGATGCTCGGCAAGAAGCAGGTCGAGATTTCCGCGGCAGCAGCGGGCGATATCGTCATCGCGACCAAGCTGAACGCAACCACCGGCGATTCGCTCTGCACAGCAGACAGCGTCGTGAAGTTTGCACAGGTGCAGTATCCGAACCCGACCTACCGCATGGCAGTCAAGGCGACCGCACAGGGCGACGAATCCAAGATCGGCACGAGCCTTGCAAAGATCCTCGAGGAGGACCGCTCGCTCTCCTACGACCTCGACACCACCACGAAGGAGCGCGTGCTCTCCGGTCTGGGCGACCAGCACCTCGATGTCGTCAAGGCAAAGCTCAAGACCAAGTTCAATGTCGACATTCTGCTGACAGAGCCGCGCATCGCCTATAAGGAGACCATCCGCAAGAAGACCGACAAGGTGCAGGGACGCCACAAGAAGCAGTCCGGCGGTCACGGTCAGTTCGGTGATGTGTGGATCGAGTTTGAGCCGTGCGACAGCGAAACGCTCGTCTTCGAGGAGAAGATCTTCGGCGGCTCCGTCCCGAAGAATTTCTTCCCGGCGATCGAAAAGGGTCTGCAGGAATCCGTCGAGCGCGGCGTGCTCGCAGGCTGCCCGGTCATCGGCATCAAGGCGACGCTGCTGGACGGCTCCTATCACCCGGTCGATTCCTCGGAAATGGCGTTCAAGATCGCCGCTTCGCTCGCCTTCAAGGAGGGCATGAAGCAGGCAAGCCCGATCATGCTTGAGCCGATCGGCTCGCTCTCCGTCACGATCCCGGATGACAAGACCGGTGAGATCATGGGCAATCTGAGCACGCGCCGCGGCAAGGTGCTCGGCATGGAGCCGACCCCGGGCGAGACCGGCATGACGACCATCTCCGCAGAGGTTCCGATGCGCGAGATGCACGATTTCACGATGTATCTCAGACAGGTGGCAAAGGGCATGGGCGAATTCACGTTCACCTTCCTGCGCTACGATCCGCTGCCCTCCAACCTGCTCGACGAGGTTGTCGCCTCCGTCAAGGCTGAGACCGGCGAGGAGTAATCATCAGAAACAAAAAGGCACCGGCGGACAGTTCAGTTCGCCGGCGCTTTTTTGGGAATGCGGAATGCAGAGTTCAGGAAAGAAAAACGGACCGTGCATCGCAGCACAGTCCTTCAGGAAAAATGATTTGATTGGAATAGGGAAATAGAGAAATAGGGAAATGGGGGCTTGAAATCGAACCTGAACCGTCCCCGCCTGCGCGGCGGTTCCGTTTCATTGATCCCATTATAGCGCACTATGTTTAAAATAATCTTAAAAAGCGAAAATATCCCGAAAAAGTAAAAAGCTATGTGAAGAGACTCCACATAGCCGAAGAAAAGAAAACAACTCAAAAAAGGGGATTGGGGGATTTGGGGGATTTGAAACAAGGTTCCTTGAACCTTGGTTATAGTATACATCATAAAACTGAAAAAAATATGCATTCTGCGTGAACAATTCGTGAACGGTCTGAAAGGTTTTTATGAACACGAAAAACTGTCGGATTGTCAGATTTTAATGACCGATTCTATCATTTTGCACACAGACGCCTTGACAGCATGCCCGCATTGTGCTATGATGAAGATACAACACACAGAATGGGGCAACCCAATCAGTTATAGGGGGATTCACTTATGAAAACACGTTTGTCACGGCTCAGAGCCGCCGGGCTCGCACTCACAACGGCGGCGGCACTGGCACAGGGCTTTCCGGGCGGCGCATTGTCCGCCTCCGCAGCCTCGACCGAGTGGAAATTCGACTTCGGCGGCGGCGGGGTGCAGAGCGGCTATACCGGCGTCTCCGCCTCGGACGGCTACAACAGCTCCCGCGGCTACGGCTTCTCGTCCGGCACCAATGCCGCAAATGTCGGCGCCTCGGGCTCCGGCGCGCTCAGCGATGCGGTGCAGTTCAAGAATTCGTCTCCGACCGGCGGCTACACCTTCTGCGCCGACGTCCCGAACGGGCTCTATCAGGTCTCGGTGTGGCTCGGCGACACCAACCGCACCAGCATCGCGATCGAAAACATGTACCAGATCATGAACATGACCGGCAACGGCGCCTACCACACGCTGCAGGTGCCGGTCACCGACGGGCAGCTCAATATCTGCGCATGTGCCGGAAAGGAAGGCTACGCCTATTCGATCGCCGCGCTGGAGATCAGGCAGATTTCGACGCAGACGCACACCAACCCGACCGTCTGGGTCTGCGGCGATTCCACCGTCTGCAATTACTACCCGCTCGACACCTCGACGCAGGCAGGCTGGGCGCAGATGCTCCCGAAGTATCTGAACAGCAGCGAGTGGCAGGTCATGAACATTGCGACCGGCGGACAGTTCGCGAAGGGCTTTGTCGATGCCGGACAGTTCACGGTCATCGAGAAGAACGGACAGCCCGGCGATATCTATGTCATCTCCATCGGCATCAACGACACCAACTATTCCAACGGCGATGAATATTACGCAACCGTCACCGACATGGCAAAGCGCGCGGCGGCAAAGGGGATGCGCGTCATCCTCGTCAAGCAGCAGGGGCGCGACGGCGATATTCTCCGCAACCCCAAGCTCTCCGGACGCTGGTTCGGCGGGCAGCTCGACCAGATCGGCGCTGAGCTCGGGCTGGAGGTCGTCGACCTGTTCAATCTGTGGCAGGATTTCCGCTTCTCGATCAACGACACGAACCCCTCGCCCTACTACATGAGCGGCGACGATCTGCACATCAACCGGCAGGGCGCCTCCAAGCTCGCCGAGTTCATGGCGGATGCCATTCTGGCAGGACAGGAGCGCACCCCCGAAATCTTCGCGGACGGCGCGGCATTCATGTTCCGCAATGTCGAATCGGGCTATTATCTCGCGGTCGAGGACGGCAAGGCTGCGGAAGGCACCAATGTTTCACAGTCTGCAGACACCTTCCCCTCCGACGCGAACACATGGCGCCTGAAGGCGACCGGGAACGAGGGCGAATATTACATCTATTCGATGCTCGGCGGCGGTGAGACCTATCTGCTCGATGTTGAGGACGGCAAGACCGCAAACGGCACGAACATCGGCATCTGGACGGACACGCAGTCGAATGCACAGCGCTTCAAAATTTTCAAGGAGGGCGACATCTACCACATCGCGACCGCCGTGACCGATTTCAAGAGCTATGTCGGCATCTGGGGCGGCTCGCACGACGACAAGGCAAACGCGATCGAGTGGGAAAACGACCGCACCGACAACCAGAAATGGCAGATGCTCCCCGCGGCGGCAGCCGGTGACGGTCCGCTGCTGCAGGGCGACCTCGACGGCGACGGCAAGGTCACCGCGAAGGATCTGACGCTTGCCAAGCGCGCCGTTCTCACGAACGCCGCGCAATACAACACCGTGCAGGCAATCGACTTAAACGGCGACATGAAGGCGGACAGCACCGATATCGCGGCACTGCGCGACTATCTGATCGGCAAGACGAAGGAATTTGCCGACACCAAATATGCCGCCGCCGAGCAGATCATCGAGCAGGGCTGGCGCGAGGAGACCAACGCGGGCTATCTCTACCGCGACTACATGAACCTCGACAACAGCAAATCCAGCGCGGTGACCTTCGCGGTCAACGCGGCACAGACCGGCAACTATCTCTGCACCTTCCACATCGCCAACGGCTCTGCGAATGACCGCGCCATGATGATCTCCGTCTCCGGCAGCACCGATATCTGGAGGCAGAGCTTCCTGACGACCGGCGCTTGGACGACATGGGAGGAGCGCGGACTCGTGCTCCCGCTGAAAGCCGGCGTCAACTACATCAAGCTCCAGTCCGACACCTCCGACGGCGGTCCGAATATCGACTACCTGATGCTTTCCTTCACCGACGAGCCGATCGCGGAGCCCTACGACCCGAACAGCGGGCAGCAGAATCCGGTCAGCGATAAGCCCACGGTCTATATCGCAAGCGATTCGACCGCACAGAGCTACCGCGAATCCTACGCGCCGCAGCAGGGCTGGGGCTACTATCTCGGCAACTATTTCACCGATGCCGTGACCGTCGCGAACCACTCGATCGCGGGGCGCAGCTCCAAGAGCTTCTACGACAACGGCAGATTACAGACCATTCTCGACACCATCCGGTCCGGCGACTATCTGCTGATCGATTTCGGCATCAACGACGGCGACTCCTCGAAGTCGGAGCGCTATGCACCGGTCTGCGGCAATGCCGACAACCCGACAAACGGCTCCTTTGAGTATTACATGACCTTCTACATCAAGGGGGCGCTCGAGAAGGGTGCAACGCCGATTCTCATGAGCCCGACGCTCTCGATCCGGAATGCGAAGCAGCCCTTCACGGCAGGCTACCGCAACATCGACTCCGCCTGCAAGATGCTCGCGGGCAAGTACAATATTCCGTATTTCGATCTGGGCGCAGCAATGGTCACCGAGTTCAACAAAATCGACTACAATACGGTCAACAAATACTATCTGGGCGGCGCGACCGGCGGCACCGATTTCACGCACTTCTCCGAGGACGGTGCGACCGTCGTGGCGCAGATCATCGCGAACGGCATCAAGGGGCTGAACATCGACCTCTCGAAATACGTCAAGTGAACATCAAAACGCCCCTGCCGATCGGCGGGGGCGTCATGCTTTCGATCATGGGATTTTTAGGGACGGCTCCGCAGCATCAATCTGCCGGGGACACCTTATCCTGCGGGTCATAGCCGTAGATCACGGAGCCGTTGCTGTTCTCGACACGGGTCATGCCGCCCAGCTCGATGAACTGCTTCTCCACGCACCAGTTGCTGCCCGCCACAAAGCTGTGCTCCGGGCTCAGCCGGCTGATATCCACGGTCAGCTTCACACTGTCCGTGCCGCTCAGCTTGGTCAGCGTCTCGCGCAGCAGCTTCTCCGTCTCCGGGATCAGCGCGAAGCTCTGCAGCACCACGCGCTGTGCGCCGTTCGGCACTGCGATGTTGTAAATCAGGAATGCCAGCTTCTCCGCCGCCTCATTGAGCATCGCAATGATCTTTTTGTCGCCCTTCTTGTAGGCGGCGCTGATCTCGTCGAAGCGCAGCGACGCGGGCTCACGCTTCATGATCGCGGCGGCGCGGCGGATCAGTGCAGGTTTGGTCAGCTCGGCAAAGACGGAGCCGTTCGGATAGCCCTCTGCCGGCTCGCCGTTCGGGTTGACAATGAAGCGGTTGATCGCGTTCGTGTCGATCGTGTTGCCGGAAACGAGTTCGTTCTTCGAGAGCACCGCCGAATGATACTCGTCGCCCGAATACAGCACGACCTGATTGATGTAGCGATGCTTCGGGTAGTCGATATTCGCCAGCGCATAGAGCCCGATCAGATTGCTGATGTGCACGGGCATGTCCAGCTCCATCTCCAGCAGATTTTCCATGCGGCCGAAGGAGATGCCGCCCGGGCTCGGCTCCCCGCGGAGCAGCTTGACGCGGCACGGCACCACACCGATGCCCGCACCGAGAATCTGCCGCGGCTCCAGCGAGCTGTCCTGCTGCATCTTCTTGACCGCCTTCGCGAGGAAGGAGGTGATCTCCTGCAGCTCGGTTGTGTCGTCGATCGCCATGGTGGTCTTGCCGAGCACCTCGCCGCCCAGATTCGCCAGACCGACCGAGATCATGTGCTCCGTGATCGCCGCGCCGAACACAAACTTGTAGTTCGTGTTGATGCAGATCATCGTCTTCTTTCTGCCGCGGGTTCTGGGGCTGTTTTCGTCGGCGGCTGCGGGCGGCAGATCGACAAGGATGCCCTGCTGCACCATCGTATTCGTGATAATCGTGACGGCGGCTCTGGTCAGTGCCAGCCGCTTGGCAATATCCACGCGCGCCAGCTTGCCTGCCTCCCGGATGGAGATCAGGATCTGCTTGCGGTTGCGCCGCTTCAGATCGAGCTTGCTGATTCCTCTGACTTCGTCCATATTTGCTCTCCTCTTTTCTCAAATGCTGAATCGCTTCGTATCTGCACGCTTTTCGCGGCTATTTGATCATTTTTATTATACAAAACATGGTTTAACGCGTTGTGAGAATTTTGTGAATAAATTGTGAAATAAGTTGAGATTTCATGAAAATTGACCAAAACTCACAAATTGCTCACAATATGCTGCGGATGCCTCCGACGATACAGAGCACGACCGGCAGCACATAGACCAGCAGCAGAATGCCGCGGAGGATCAGTGTCAGCACAGCCGCCGAGAGCCGTTCTGCCGCAGCCCGGACCCGCGCGGGAATGCGCCGGCGCAGCAGCAGCACGAGCAGGCAGCAGAGCAGTCCGGCGGCGCTCAGAATCAGCGCGGCACGCAGCCCGGACACATGGAAGCGCAGCTGCACCTCGCTCTCCCCCGCCGGAATCTGCACGGCGGTCTGGCACCCGTTGACGCAAAGGACCTGTGCCGCCTCGCCGTTGACCGTCGCGGTGAAGGCTTCGTGATAGGGCACCGCGAGCATCAGCGTGCGCGGCGCTTCGCTTTGCACCTGCACGGTGTAGACGCCGCGGCTGTATGCGAGCTCTGCGCCCTGCGCCTGCGGCATCGCCTGCTCCAGCCGGTCGAGGTCGAGCCCGAACACGCCGAAGCTCTCGCAGTCAAAGCCGTGCTTGACCGTCAGCCGCACGGAGACATAGGAATTCTCTGCTTCGCCGAGGAAAATGAGCCCGTTGTTGGAATTCTCCGGATAGCTCGCCGCACAGGTCCTGCCGTCGCGCGCGACTGCCACTGCCTGATTGCGCGGGTTGCCGAGGTTGGTGCCGGTCTGTGAATAGAGGTCGAAATAGAGCGCCTGCCGCCCCTTGACGAAGAACGCAAAGCGAATCTCGCCCTCGGTATCGGGCGTCAGCATATCGCAGAATGCCGGTCCGGCAAATTCCTCCAAGTGCTGCGTGCCGTCCGCATTCTCCCACGAAACGGTCTGCCCGTCGCCGAACGTCAGCAGCACATTGCTCGTCTCCGTGACCGCGTATTCCTGCACGAGATCATCAAGCCCGAGCGTCTGGTGTGCGAGATATGCCTGCACGGCCGCGCGGCTGCCCGAAGGGAGCGACGCGATGTCGGCGGGGTCTGCGTCGAGCATGAGCGCGCCGGGCATCGTCATGCTGCTTTTTGCAATCGAGAGCGTATTGTCCGACCAGACCTGCTCTGTCCACGAGGGGAAATCCGCGCGCTGCCCGAGCAGATAGCGGATATTCCAGATCGCGTCGGTCAGCACCGTGCCGCCCGTGCCCGTGATCTCCATCCAGTAGGAGCTGTAGCCCGCGCGCTTGACGCCGAACATCAGGTCCTCGCGCGTCATGGAGGTATAGTGCGACAGCGTCGGGTAGCCGAGCGCGCCGACCATGTTTGCGTGCGCGTATTTTTTCGCCATGCGCACGCGGTAGAAGGCGTCATCCTCAATGCGGTCCGCCGCCGAGACCGTCTGCGCAAAGAGCTTGTCCGTGTCGGCGGCACTGCCCATGTAGCAGTAGAAGCTCAGCGTGAATTCCCCGAGGAACAGCAGCGACAGCAGCGCCGCACAGACCGGCATCCCGATCTGCTTCGCACGGTAGAGCCGCAGCCCGAGCCAATAGCAGAGCGCCGCGAGCAGAATCGGGATCAGCAGCAGGAAGAAGCCGACCTCATCGACCCAGAGCGTGCGGACATAGCCGAGGATCGGGTCGCCGCCCTTCCAAATCAGCACAGCGACCGCGCCGCCAAAGAGCAGCAGCACCGCAGCCGGAATCGCGTATCGCGCCGCGGCAGGCAGCGGCAGCGGCTTGGCACTGCGGTCGGCGAGCAGCCTTGCCGCAAGTGTCAGCAGCAGCAGGATCGGGATCATGCCCCAGCGCAGCGGAAATGCCTGATAGCTGCCCGTGTGCCACATCGCGTTGATCGGGTCGAACAGCACGGGGAGCGTCAGCAGCAGGCAGAGCGCGCGGTCGCGCAGGGTGACAGGCTCCTGCGTCCGGATCGGCTTCCACAGATGCGGCAGCACCGCAAAGCAGATCGCCGTGCAGCCCAGCAGCGCAAGCTTGTCATCGAGGTGATTGACCAGATAGCTGTTCATCAGGCTGTCGATGATGCTCCCGCTGCGCGCGGAGTCCATCACCTGCAAAAAGCACGGCAGCCAGACCGCAGCCGTCAGAAAGGCAGCGGCAATGCTCCCCCCGAAGAGCTGCAGTGCGATTTTCCCGCGCCGCTCCTTCTCAACCAGATAGTGCACCGACAGCGCCGTATAGATCAGCAAAAACAGCACGATCATGTAGCAGAGGTAGAAGCAGAGCAGCATCATGATGCTGAGCGCGAGGAGATACGGGCGCGCGTCCGCCTGCCGCAGCAGAATATCGAGCGTGATCATCAGGACCGGCAGCATCACCATGATGTCGAGCCACATCAGATTCTGATAATAGAAGAGCCCGTAGCCCGAGCAGCCGTACATCACGGCGAGCAGCACCTGCGGCACCGGATGCAGCTCCGGCACGCGCCGGCAGAGCCAGAGTGCCGCCGTGCCCGAGGCGAGCGCGAGCTTGATGACCACAAGCAGATTGACAAGCATGTCCGCGGGGATATCGCTGACGAGCACGAGCAGCGAGAGCGGATTGCTCAGAAAGAAGAAATAGACGCCGTAAAACTGCATGCCGCCCGCATCGAGCGCGGAATAGGCGATGCTCTCGCCCTGCTGCACGAGCGCCTTGAAGTGCAGCAGCAGCGGGACAGCCTGCTGCTCCATATCGCACCAGACGATCGACTTGTCGCCGAGCGGGAAAATGCCGTATATCGCAAAACAGATCACAAACAGCAGCCCGGTGATCACCGCAGCTGACAGGGCAGGCGCGGTCTGCCGGAGGATTCTGCGTCTCATGCCATCACTCCAATCAAAGAAAAAGCGCGGAAACACGGGGTTTGCCGCGCTCTTATTATAGCATATTCCGGTCGGATTGACAAGGATTTTCATGAAAATATAAGAATTGCGGCTTCACCTTATAATTCGGACAAGAGCGTGCATTTCCTCACACCTGCCGCAGCAGAAGCGGCTGGAGCTGCTGCCCGCTGAGCGCCGCCGCGACCGTCCCGGGCAGCAGCGAGAAATCCGCGACCAGCGAGGTCGGCTTCGATGCGGGGGCGTCCTGTCCGAAGGGCACAAAATAATAATGCCGGCGATTGAGCAGATCGCCGAGATTGCGCGCCGACGCCGAAAGCCCGTCATTCGTCGCGATGCAGAGCACGACGGGCTTGCCGCCGCGCAGATGGGATTTGACCGCCATCGGCACGGTGCCGTCGGTGATGCCGTTGGCGAGCTTGCCGAGCAGATTGCCGGTGCACGGGCAGACCGCGAGGACGTCGGTCATATCCTTCGGTCCGATGGGCTCCGCCTCGGCAATGCTGCGGATCAGCCGACCGCCGCCGAGTGCCGCGAGCGGCTCGAGAAAGCTCTCCGGGGCGCCGAAGCGCGTCCGCACCGAGGCGAAATGCTCCGACACGATCGGCAGCAGCTCGCAGCCCGCCTGCACACAAGCCTGTGCAGCGTCGAGCGCGCGCTGCGCATTGCAGAAGGAGCCGGTCAGCGCAAAGCCGAGCCGGATCCCGGTCAGATCAATCATGTGCCGCGCCTCCTCTCCGTCAGGAGCTTCCTTTCCGTCAGGAGCTCCCGGACAGTCTGCGCGACGATTTTCCCGGCAGTGACCGGCGCATATTTTCCGGGCAGCCCCGGCGCAGGAATGACCCGCACGCCCAGCGTTTCCGCGGCTTCGGCATCAACGCCGGATGACGCCGGAGATACAGAGGAAGGATTGATATTGGGGACTCCGTCCCCAAACCCCTGCCAGAGGGATACTATCCCTCTGGACTCCCATTTTGATGAGAATTCGGTTTTTGCGATCGCATTCTTGGGGGCTGGCCCTTTGGAATCCCGCTTTGGAGCGTCCAGAGCTGACCGGTTCTTGTGCGGTGGGTGCTTGCACAAAGGTCCATGCGCGCGAGCAGGTTGAGGAGCATCCGCACGTCGTTCGGGACGGCGTGCAGCAGGTCGGCGAGCTCGGCTGCCGTGAACTGTTCGGGGCAATTCGGCGGGAGCAGCGCAGCAAAATCAGCAGCGCTGCCGAGCACGACCTCCCCGCGCAGCTCGGTCGGCTCGCGGTCCAGCTTTTTGAATCTGCCCCTGTGCACCGGCACGGAGTATTCGTTCAGTGCGAGCAGCGGCAGGCAGAGCCGGAAATTCTCCCGCGCTATATAGTCGCGCAGCGTGTAGATTTCGCGCATCCTCGAGAAAACCGTCTCATGCTTGGGCGATCTGCGCCTCGAGAGCAGCTCGCCGTTCTCATCGACGCGGATGACCGTTTTCTCCGCGATCACCGGGTGCACGACCGTCACCGGGCAACACGGCAGAAAGGCGTCGAGCTTGGGCTTTAAGCGCGCAAGTCCGCGTGTCTGAATCTCGACGACGCCCTGTTCGGTCACAGCGTCGGCAATGAACCCGCCGACCGGCAGCTCATGGGTCTCCGGGTCGGGCGCGTAGTAGTATTTCAGCGTCAGGTGCAGCGATTTTTCGCCCATGGTGCCGATGCCGCGGCAGCCCATGTCGCGCGCCGCAGCCTGCATCGCACTGTAAAAATCAGACATAAGCCCTCCAAAAATAAAGCACAGCGCCCGAATGACGCTGTGCTTTTGTGCTGAATGTCGGTGCGGTTACTCCTTGACACCGCCGGCAGCGACGCCGCCGATGATGAACTTGGAGAGCACGAGATAGACCACGACGACCGGGATGATCGACAGCATGATCGCGGCGTAGTTTGCGCCGTAATCCGGGTTGCGGTCGATTGCCAGAACGCCCTGCACCATCATCGGCATCGTATTCTGACGATAGTCGCCCTTGATGAGCACGAGGGACTGGTTGTAGTAGTCGTTCCACTTCGCGATGAATGCGAAGATCGCCTGCACAGCAAACGCCGGCTTCATCATCGGGATGGAAATGGTCAGGAAGGTGCGGAACTCGTTGGAGCCGTCGATACGGGCAGCCTCAATGATGTCCAGCGGGAAGGAGGACAGCATGTATTGGCGCATGAAGAACACGATCGCAGGTGCAGCGATTGCAGGCACGATCAGCGGGATATAGCTGTTGAGCAGATCCCAGTTGACGAGCATTTTCATGAAACCAACAGCAGTGACCTGCGTCGGAATCATCATAACTGCGATGATGAACGTGAACATGGCGCCCTTGAGCTTGAAGTCGTAGACCACGATGCCGTATGCGGTCAGACCGGCGAAGAAGACGGTCAGCGCGCAGCAGCAGCCTGCGATGATCAGCGAGTTGCGCATACCGATGAGCGGGTGGAAGAACTTGGTGTACAGCGAGTTCGAACCCAGCGTTTTGATATTGTGGAACAGGAATTTGTTCGGGATAAGCGACATACCGTTGACGATGATCTCATTGTGGTCGCGCGTGGAGTTGACAACGAGGATCCAGATCGGAACCAGACAAATGAGGGTGAGGATGATCAGACCGAGGTAGATGAACGCAGACTTGATGATGACTTTGGTCTGGTAGCCGCCCTTGTCACTTGCGTATGTGATCTTCTTGCTCATATGCTGAATCCGCCTCCTCTCGCAGCACGGCGCTTGGCTTCCTTGGCAGCAGCCTTGCGCTTCTTCTTAATTTCGATCGCATCCTTGTCACGCTGGACATAGAACACGAGCGCGCCGAGGATCGATGTGATCACAAAGAGTATGACAGACGCCGCAGCGGAATAGCCGTAGGACGGATGCAGATAGTCTCTGTGGAAGTAATCGTAGATAAAGATTGCGATGGTCTCGAGGTGCGAGTTGATGACATTGCCCGTGTGGAACATGAACGGGATATCGAACATCTGCAGACCGCCGATCATAGAGGTGAGCAGCGTGTAGACCATGATGGACTTCAGGAGCGGGAAGGTGATGCGCCAGAAGGTCTGGCGGGAGTTCGCACCGTCGATCTCAGCCGCCTCGAAGAGCGACTCGTTGATGCCCTGAATACCGGACATCAGCATGATCATGGTGTTGCCGAACCACATCCACACCTGAATGAACATAACGATGATGCGCGATGACCATTTATTTGAGGCGAACATATACGCCTCATCCAAGAATCCGTGATTTAATAGGAATGAGTTCAACACACTGTACTTGGAGTCACCGCAGAGAGACAGGAACAGACCGGCAACGGAAGCTGCCGTGATGATATTCGGCATATACATGACGACCTTGAAGAAGCCCTTGCCCGGCATCTTGACGCGCAGGTCGGTGAACCAGACGGCAAGCAGCAGGGAAAGGCAGATCTGGGGGATGAAGTTGCCGACCCAGATGATGATCGTATTGCCGAAGAATTTGACGAAGTTCTCATGGATACCCATGGACTTGTAGTCGGTACCGCCGGTAAGGATCGTCTTGAAGTTGTCCATACCGACAAAGCAGTTGATCGAGGTACCTGCTTGATCCAGCTTGGCGCTCAGACCGTTGCCGTAAACAGACAGCTTAAAGGTCGTAAGCAGCGGGAACAGCATGAAAATGAAGTATACGATAAAGAACGGCGCGGTAAAGATGTAGCCGTATTTCGCATAGCTGACGGATTTGATCCGTCTTTGTGCAGCTGTAGCCATTCAGCACACCCTTTCAAAGAAAAATTAGTGAAATTGACCGGGATAGATAAAATATACGCCTATTGGGGGTCTCCCCCCAATAGGCACATATTCGGTTATGCTATTTCAGGCATTTGATCTGTTGTCTGATGCTGCCTGAATCCCGGGAATCGGGTGTCAATTACTCGACAACCAGACCCTCGATGGAGCCGCAGTCCTTCTTGAACTGCTCGATCATTGCATCGTAGTCCTTGATCTCGCCCTTGACGTACTTGGTGACGACGCCGTTGAACTTATCCTTGATCTGGGAATCGAATGCGGTGATCTTGCCGGTCATGTCGATCTTGCCGGCTGCATCGTAGAGGATCGCGAACTGGTCGCCGGAGACGAGCAGCGGGTTCTTGTTGGACTTGTCGTCGACGATCTTCTTCATGACCTTCGGGCTGTTGACGAACTCAGACTTTGCCAGAGCGTACTTCTCCATGGTGTCCTCGGTGACAGTGAAGTACTTCACGAAGTCATGAGCCAGCGTGCCGTTGTTGCACTTCGGGGAGACTGCGAACCAGGTGCCGCCCCATGCCCAGCCGGACGGGCCGTTGCAGATGTCGTACTTACCGAAGATATCGGGGTTCTTCGGCTGGACCTTGCCGTCTGCATCGTAGTCGATCTCCTGGACTGCTTTGCCGTCAGCATCCTTCACGACGTTGCCGTCTGCGTCGACCTTATCCTTCATCTTGATGCCGCCTTCAGCGTTGGAGAGCATGGAGTTCTCGCCGAGGCACCAGGTGCAGAAGAAGTAACCCATGGTGGAGCCGTCCTGACCGATTGCATACCAGCCGTCAGACCATGCATCTTCCTTGGTCACAAGTTTCTCGTCCCAGCACTTCTTTGCGAGCTCTGCGTAGGTCTTGCAGTAGTCATCGATCTGGAGCTTGTCGTCCTTGTCAGCCCAAGCGCTGGAGCGGTTGTACTGATAGACCTGCCACAGACCAGCCAGAGTATCGATCATTGCGCACTTGCCGTTGGAAGCGGTCTTAACGGTCTCTGCAGATGCGATGAAGGTGTCCCAATCCTTGACCTTATCCTGCATCTCGCTCTGGGTCTTTGCGCCGAGATACTGCTCAGCAAGATCGGTTCTGTAGAGGTATGCGCCCGGAGTTGCCTGCCAGGTTGCGCCCTTCAGAACGCCGTTGTTGTCGGTGCCGATTGCGACGGTGTACTCATAGCAGCCCTTGAAGTCATCGGTGGTGAAGCCGAGCTTGGTCAGCGGAGCGGTGTACTCGTCGTTGTTGATGTAGTCGAGGATCCAGTCTGCCTCGAGGAACAGAAGGTCAGCATCATCGCCGCCTGCGAAGTAGGTTGCGTACTTCTCGCGGGCTTCCTGACCCTTGGAACCCTGCTGAACCCAGACGATGTCGTCTGCGTTGTAGCTGGTGTTCTCAGCGAAGTTCTTGATCATTGCGTTGAGGTCGTCACCGGTCCAGGACAGAACGGACAGCTTGCTGCCTGCCTCATCCGGGAACTCGACCTTCGGGCCTTCCTCTGCCTTGCTTTCCTCAGCAGCCTTGCTGTCATCAGCAGCCTTGCTTTCCTCAGCTGCCTTGCTGTCAGCCTTGCTTGCTGCCGGAGCAGTGGAAGAGCCGTCGCCGCAAGCGAACAGAGCGGTGGATGCCATCGCCAGAGTAGCGATGAGTGCGAGGGACTTTCTCAGCTTGTTCATTGTAAGTTTCCTCCTTAATTTTGCTGTGAGTTATTGCTGCACATCACAGCTGTGAAATAAGTTTGCCTCCCCTCTCAGGGTTGGGCTGGTCATTTCGCTGCGGTTTGCGCAGCATCGGAGCCTTCTGTGCCGCTGCGGGCACCGGGCTTCGTCTGTCAACAGGTCTCAGAGCCGCCGCCTTCGGGTGTCAGGCTTCCTTCGGGCTGCTTTTCGTCGCCCTGTTTTCATAATGTAAATATACACGAAAACCCCCGAAAAGTCAATGCAAAATACCGTTTCGTCACTATATTTGTGCGTCTTGCCCAAATCATTCAACATTTATTCCTCTAAATTAGCCCATAATTTGCGATTTGAAACCGTTATTACGCTATTTTTTGCGATTTGTTACAAATCGGTTACAATTTCAGGGCGATTTCTTACAAAATGGCATCGGCGGGGTCCATACGGCTGTTTTCAGCCTGTGAAGCGGGCTCCTGCGCCGCGCAAACAGTCAAATCGAAATCCGTCATTTTGCACATGAAATATGACCGCTTGCATTTCTGAATAAAATCGTGTATTATTATATAGTACAGCATCATTCATCCGGAGGTTACCGCTATGGCACATTATCCGTTCAGCGAGCGCCCTGAGCTGCTCGTGCTCACCTGCATCCACGCGCTCGAGGGCAGTCACGACATCACGACGGTCTGCCACCATTTCAATGACAACTCTTGGGAGTTCGTCTGCGGCTGCGACCACACCGAGGAGGACGCGGTCGTGCTGAGCGTCTCGGAGCTCTGCGACATCGACCCGACGCTGCATCTGGTCTGCGACCTGCCGGTCGGCGGCTGTGCGGTGCGCAAGAGCCGCTCCCATGCGTGGCAGTTCGGGCAGATCGCCGGCGAGGATTTCTATCCCGCGGCACAGTCGCGCATGCCGAAGTGACCGCCGCTATCCTTCCGGCTTCACACTGACGTTCGGGTCGCCCTCGACATAGAGGTATTCGCAGAGCGTGTACTTGACATACTCCGCGGTGAAATCCAGATAATAGGTCTCGTAGACGCTGCCGTAGCCGCCGATCTTCTCACGCAGCTCCAGAATCGACTGCGCGTGTTCCTCGTCCATCCCGGGAACGGTCAGCAGCTCCGCGAGCGTGACCTCGTTGATCGCGTAGAACGGGTGCGTCTCCGTGACGGTCGTTTCGGCTTCGGTCACGGTTGTCGTCACGGTCGTGACCGGCTTTGTCGCGGGCGTCGTTGTCGTTGTCGCAGCCGTCGTCGTTGCCGTCGCCGTGACCGCCGTCTCGGGCGGCAGCTCATCGGGAATGTCGAATTCCTCCATGATGCGGGCGGCGAGCGTCTCTCCGATGCCCGGCACATTGCAGAGCTCTGCGCGCCGCCGAAATCCGCCGATCTGCGTGCGGTACTGCACGATCCGCCCCGCCAAAACAGCTCCGACGCCGTCCGTGCGCTGCAATTCCGCTTCTGTGGCGGTATTGAGGTCGCGGTTCGGCGTCGTTGTCGTCTCGGTGATATCAGGCTCGGGTTCGCTGACGGCAGCAGAGGTCTCCGGCATACGGTCAGCCGGGCTTGCCGCCGCTTCAAAATCGGAATCGAAACCGTTCTGTGAGTTCACGCGGAAGGTCATCTGTGCGCGCGGGTTCCCGTTCGCGAGCACAAAAAGACCCGCACCGCCCGCCGCGAGCACGCCGGCAGCCGCGATCAGCGCAAATATGAACTTTTTCACGTCCGGCTTTTCCATCGTCTCACGTCTTTCGGTTCATTTTTGAAGGAGCAGCGCAATACAGCGCTTCGCTAAAAGAAAAAAAGAATAACGAATAATGGCTGCGGGGCGGGGAGCCCCAGCGGCGGGGAGCCACCGCGGGCGATTTCCTCCGGGTACATATACGCGGAGCCTCCCAACCTTGTGCAGCACACGGCGCTGGCGCACCTTCTTATGGGTCACGGCTCCCAGAATCGCTTTCAATCAGCAGCAAAAACGAAAGCGGCGGAACCATTTCTCATTTCTCACTTCTCATTTCTAATTCCGCATTCCGCCCCGGTGCGGATTGTCTCCGCTGTCATCCCCGCCCGGCGCCGAAGCCAATTCAATGACAACGGCGTGATCCGGCAGCCTTGCGAGCCGGTCGCCGCCCAGCACCGGAGCCGGCACGGTGTTGAACACCAGCGGGAATCCCGGCAAAACGCCGTCCAGCGCGGAAACATGCACCGCGCGGCAGCCGCAGCCCTCGCTCCGCCGAAGGCTGCATGGGGAAACCGCGTCAGTCGCGCCAGCGGCGGCGGAAGGCGAGACAGGTGACGTTCTCCGCCTTCTTGAACTGCTTGGAGAAATAGCTCTGGTCGTTGAAGCCGCAGAGCTCCGAGATCTCCTCGACGGGCTTGTCCGTGAAGCGCAGCAGGCGCTTGGCATAATTGATGCGCTTGCTGATGATGTACTGGAAGATCGTCTCGCCGTAGGCGCGCTTGAATTCGCGCGTGAGGTAATACTTGCTGATATAGAACCGCCGCGCCAGCTCGTCCAGACGGATATCGCTCGTGAAGTTGGCGTCGATATAGGCGAGCACGGTCTTGAGCTTTGCCTGCAGGGCGGAATCCGCCTCCTCGGAAATGCTGTTGACGGTCAGCAGCATGGTCAGCAGATTGGCGAGCATCCCGGAGGTCAGCACCTCAGTGTCGGCGTAGGTCTCGGTGTTCGTGCGCATGATTTCCTGCAGCAGTGACACGAATTTCGAGGTCGCCGCCGGATGGAACACCGGCGGGAGCTGCCCCTGAAACAGCTTATAGTATTCCTCGGCGGTGCTGCCGTTGAAGTGCACCCAGATCAGCTCCCACGGTTTTTTCGCGTCGCTGTGGTAGGAATGGGCGGTGCGGCAGTCGATGAAAAAGCAGTCGCCCGCCGAAAGCTCCTGCGTCCTGCCCTCATAGGTCAGCTCGCCCTTGCCGTCGAGCACGACCGCGAACAGGAATGACTGCAGATTCTGGCGGCTGGTGCGGTGCTCGCCGCTCGCCTTCAGGTGTCCGCACTCCTGCAGATAGAAAAATGCCCTGCGTGCAACGGCGCTCGGCGTCTTGATGATGCGCGTGTCGAGCGGATTCGGAACGCTCTGCACGGTGTCGTCCTTCTGTGCCATCGGTACCCTCTCTCCTTCTCCCCGCCGCGAAGACGGGGCGTTTCCGTGAACTGCCTTCTTTTCTCTATTATACTGCATTTTTCGCGCGGTTTCAATCCGCGTTTTGGTAGAATCTTGCGCTCGATTTTTGTGCAATCTATCAAAAATGCGCAACATTTTCTGATTTTCTCACAAAAGGAACCGCCCCGGTACAGTGTCCGGGGCGGTTCCTGTTTTGTACAGGCTCAGAGCTGTGCGGTATAGTGCGTGAGCTTGGTCTCGTCGACCGTCAGGATGATGCAGTCGTTGCTGTAGTACCGATAGGGCTTATAGATGACCTCGAGGGATTTCCATGCGGAGGGCACCTCCAGATAGACATAGCCGGTGACAGACGCACCCGCGGCGATCTCCTGATTGAAGGCGAGCAGGGAGCTCTGGATCGCGGTGTAGTATTTGCGCGCGAAGATGCCCGCGGTGATATTCTGGATATCGGGGTAATCCTCGCCGTCGATCCTGCCGCTGAAGTGGGTGATCGTGCTGCAGTCGATCGCCTCGGCGGAATTGTTGACGATGGTCATTTCGGCGAGCAGCGTGCGGTGCTCGGTCGAGGCAGCGGAATCGAGCTCGACGACGCGCTCAAAGGTGACCTTGATCTTGCCCTGATAGTCGGCGGTCTCGCCGATGCCGCAGGTGAGGGTGTCACCGGGCACAGACTCATCGACCTTGCTGTCGGGGACCTTGGGAGAGTAGGCGAGGGAGCCCTCCGATTCACTGGAGCTGCCTGCGCAGCCGGTCAGCGCGGCAGCGGAGCAGCAGAGGGCGGCGGCAAGCAGGGCGGCAGCGGCTCTGCGGAAGAAGCGACGGTTCATAGGGGATACCTCCAAAAAGCATAATCAGTCATGATCTGCCGCATCTGCGCGGCGGTCGGTATCTATTATAGCACATTTCCCTGAAATAAGCAAGTGGGAAATGAGAAATGGGAAGTGAGAAGTGAGGAGTTGTTCCGGCGCTTTTGTTCCTGCTGCTGATTGAGAAGGGAGCAGGGCGGAGGGGAATGCGGAATGCGGAATTCCGCATTCTTCACGCTTCCGTAGGAAATCGCCTCCGCTCGCCCATCACTTTTGTGTAAAACGACGAAGTTTGTGAAAACTGTGCGGGAACCCTTGACATCAGCCCGAAAAAGTGGTATTGTATGTTTAGCACTCGGAGAGATAGAGTGCTAGCACATCAAAAAACAGTCTGCAAAATCGCAGAAAGGGGGTCAGCGTATGGATGACCGGAAGCTCCGTATCTTGGCTGCTGTCGTCGATGAGTATGTCACGACCGGCGAACCGGTCGGCTCCAAAACCATCGCTGCCCTGCCGGATATTCACGTCTCCGCCGCCACCATCCGCAACGATATGGCAATGCTCGAGCAGCTCGGTCTGCTGGAGCAGCCCCACACCTCCGCCGGACGCATCCCGACCTTTCAGGGCTACAAGGTCTATATCGAGCGCTGCATGAGCGGACGCACCGGGCTCAGCGACGACGAGCGCGCCCGGATCGACAGCATCTTCGACGACCCCTCCATGACCGCCGATACGCTCATCCAGTCCGCAACCACCGCGCTCGCGGAGATCACCAAATGCGCCGCCGTCGCCGTCAACGCGATGCCGCAGTTCTCCGTGATCTCCAAGGTCGAGGTCATCCCGACCGGCAAGCGGCTCTATGTGATCCTGCTCATCACCTCGGCGGGCTCGATCAAAAATAAAGCGTGCCGGCTCGAATTTGACCTGAACGATGAGCAGCTCGCGTTCTTTAAGCAGTTCCTCACCGAGCATCTGCACGGCATCTCACTCAGCGATCTGTCACCGGAGCTCTTTGAACAGCTCGTGACCGCAATGGGCGCCTATATGGTCAGCCTCGGACCGCTGGTGCAGGGGCTCTTCGAGCTCTCCCGCGACATGATGCGGCAGGAGCTGACCGTCAACGGCACGCGCAATCTGCTGACCTGCGGCGAGCTCGAAACACAGGATATCGTCGAATTCATGGAGCATCAGGATGTGATCGTGCCGCTGCTGAGCGACACCTTCAGCGGCATCCATGTGATGTTCAGCGATGAGCCCAGACAGGGCGCGGCAGCATCCCCGACCTTCGTGATCGGCAACTCCAGCATGATCGTCGGCAGGCTGCAGAAGGACGGACAGGACGCAGGCGGGCTCGGGATCATCGGTCCGATGCGGCTTGACTACGCCAGAGTAATCCCTTACCTTGAATATTTCACGGAGAAAATCAGCCGGTTGATCTCCGAAAAGAAGGAGGATGACGACGCATGACAGATGAAGAGATCCGCGATGCCGACGGCTGCGAGGATTACGAATCCCTCGAGGAAAGCGGTCTGCATGAGGATGCCCCGGAAACGGCGCCCGTGAGCCCCGCTGACGGGGAGGAGGAAGCTCCGTTTGACGAGACAGACGACGGCGAGCCGGAGATCATCGAAGAGGAGGAGGAGAATCCCCTCGCGGCAGAGCTGGCAGAGACCAAGGACAAATATATGCGCCTTTTCGCCGAGTTTGACAATTTCCGCAAGCGCACGGCAAAGGAGAAGGCGGAGACCTTTCAGGATGCCGTCGCAAAGACCGTCGGGGAGCTGCTGCCGATGATCGACAGCTTCACGCTCGCGATGGGCGTGCCCTGCTCCGACGAAGCCTACCGCGCGGGCATCGAGAAAATTTACAGCCAGCTGACGGCGATCCTCACAAAGCTCGGCGTCACCGAGACACCCGGCGCGGGCTCGGAATTCAACCCCAAGCTCCACAACGCCATCCAGCAGGTCGATGACCCCGACTATGAGGAGGGCACGGTCTGCAAGGTCTATCAGAAGGGCTATCTGCTCGGCGACCGCGTCATTCGCAGCGCGATCGTTGCCGTTGCCAATTAGCCCGCAGCACTGATCGGAAGGAAAACCCGGGACATCCGCACAGCGCATGCCCCATACGAATAAAGGAGGAACTATTATGAGCAAGATCATCGGTATCGACCTCGGTACGACCAATTCCTGCGTCGCGGTCATGGAGGGCGGTCAGCCCGTCGTCATCCCGAACGCAGAGGGCGCCAGAACCACGCCGTCTGTCGTCGCAGTCGCCAAGAACGGCGACCGTCTCGTCGGCAGAATCGCAAAGAATCAGGCGATCACCAACCCGGACAACACCGTCATCTCCATCAAGAGAAAGATGGGTCTGAACACGAAGGTCACCATGGACGGCAAGGAGTACACTCCGCAGGAGATCTCCGCGAGAATCCTCGCAAAGCTCAAGGAGGATGCGGAGGCATATCTCGGCGAGCCGGTCACCGAGGCGGTCATCACCGTTCCGGCATATTTCACCGACTCCCAGCGTCAGGCGACCAAGGACGCCGGTCAGATCGCCGGTCTGACGGTCAAGCGCATCATCAATGAGCCGACCGCAGCTGCCCTCTCCTACGGCATCGACAAGGAGGAGGAGCAGAAGATCATGGTCTTCGACCTCGGCGGCGGCACCTTCGATGTCTCGATCATCGACATGGGCGACGGCGTCACGGAGGTCCTCGCGACCGCCGGCAACAACCACCTCGGCGGCGACGACTTCGACCAGCGCATCATCGACTGGATCCTCGCGGAATTCAAGGCGGCAGAGGGCATCGACCTCTCCGGCGACAAGCTCGCGATGCAGCGTCTCAAGGATGCCGCTGAAAAGGCGAAGATCGAGCTCTCCTCGATGACCACCACCCAGATCAATCTGCCGTTCATCTGCATCAACAGCGCCGGCGAGCCCAAGAGCCTCGACCTCACGCTGACGCAGGCGAAGTTCAACGAGCTGACCGCAGACCTCGTCAGAGCAACGATGGGTCCGGTCGATCAGGCACTGCGCGATTCCACGCTGACGCCCGCAGACCTCGACAAGGTGCTGCTCGTCGGCGGCTCCACCAGAATCCCGGCGGTGCAGCAGGCGGTCAGGGAGCGTCTCGGCAAGGAGCCGTTCAAGGGCATCAACCCCGATGAGTGCGTCGCGCTGGGCGCTGCCTATCAGGGCGGCATCCTCGCAGGCGACGTCAAGAACGGTCTGCTCCTGCTCGACGTCACCCCGCTGTCGCTCGGTCTGGAGACAATGGGCGGCATCTGCACCAAGATCATCGAGCGCAACACCACCATCCCGACCCACAAGTCGCAGGTGTTCTCCACCGCGTCCGACAACCAGCCCGCAGTTGACATCTGCGTGCTGCAGGGCGAGCGTGAATTCGCAAGAGACAACAAGCAGCTCGGCGTCTTCCGTCTCGACGGCATCGCACCGGCTCCGAGAGGCATCCCGCAGATCGAGGTCACGTTCGATATCGACGCGAACGGCATCGTGAACGTCTCCGCAAAGGACCTCGGCACCGGCAAGGAGCAGCACATCACGATCACCTCCTCCACCAACATGAGCAAGGAGGATATCGACCGCGCAGTCCGCGAGGCAGAGCAGTATGCCGAGGAGGACAAGAAGCGCAAGGAGCAGGTCGACGCCAAGAATGAGGGCGAGTCGATGATGTTCCAGTGCGAGAACGCACTCAAGGAGCTCGGCGACAAGCTCTCCGCGGAGGACCGCGCACCGATCGACGCGGCGCTCGCAGAGCTCAAGGAAGCGCTCAAGACCGACGACACCGAGCAGATCAAGGCAAAGACCGAGGCGCTGAAGACTGCGTTCTACGCGGTCAGCTCGAAGATCTATCAGCAGGGCGGTCAGGGCATGCCCGGGGCGACACCGGATTTCGGCAGCACCGGCGGCTTCACGCAGGGCGGCGGCGGCTTCACGGCAAGCGACAGCGGAAACGGCGGCAGCAACGGCGGCGAGGGCGGCTTCAACGGCAATGTGGTCGACGCGGACTTCACCGACGTGTGATCCTTAAAAGAATCAATCGGCAGGGGTGGAAGATTCTTCCGCCCCTATCGCCGCAGAATGCGGAAATCAGAATCTGACCGAAGGGAACGCACATGAACAAGGACAAAAGTATCTACATCAAAATGACAGTTGCCGCGATCGCGATCATCGTGCTGATTCTGCTGCTGCATGCGTATCAACCGCTCCCGGTGCTCCCGCTGACGGCAGCATGCATGAAATCCGTCAGAATCGCTTGCAATTCCGCTTCGGCTGTGCTATAATAGGCATATCAAATCTTTGGCTGATAACCAACAGGAAGGGTTCATGAGAAATGGCTGACAAGAGAGATTATTATGAGGTGCTGGGCGTATCGCGGGACGTTTCGGCGGATGAGCTGAAAAAGGTCTACCGCTCGCTCGCACGCAAATATCACCCTGATCTGCATCCCGATGATCCGACTGCAGAGGAAAAATTCAAGGAGATCACCGAGGCGTATGAGGTGCTCTCCGACCCGGAGAAGCGGCAGGTCTATGACCAGTACGGTCACGAAGGGCTGGAGAACGGCGGCATGGGTCCGGGCGCGGGCGGCTTCTCGGATGTCAGCGAAATTCTCGAGAGCATCTTCGGGAGCTTCGGCGGCTTCGGCGGCAGCAGAATGAATGCTGCCAATGCACCGCATCGGGGCAGAGATATCCAGACCAGCATCACGCTGGACTTCATGGAGGCGGTCAACGGCAAATCGCAGACGGTGACGGTGCAGCGCATGGAGAACTGCCCGGAGTGCCGCGGAACCGGCAGTGCAGGCGGCGCAGAATCCGAGATCTGCCCGAACTGTCAGGGGCGCGGCAATGTCAAGGCGACGCAGCGCACCCCCTTCGGCATGATCTCCTCCTCCAAGCCCTGCCCCACCTGCGGCGGCAAGGGCAAGGTCATCAAGAATCCGTGCCGGAAATGCAGCGGCATCGGCAGATTGCGCGTGGAAAAGCCCATCCCGCTCAACATCCCCGCGGGCATCGACGACGGACAGCGTCTGCAGGTGCCGGGGCAGGGCGATGTCGGCGTCAACGGCGGACCGAACGGCGATCTCTTCGTGCTGATCAATGTCCGCCCGCACCCGCTCTATACCAGAGACGGCTTTGACATTCACTGCGAGATTCCGATCACCTTTGCGCAGGCGGTGCTCGGCGACGAGATCGTCGTGCCGACGGTCGACGGCAATGTGAAATACCGCATCGGCGAGGGCACGCAGACCGGCACGATCTTCCGGCTGCGCGGCAAGGGCGTCCGGCGCCCGAACCGCTCCGACCGCGGCGACCAGTATGTCCGCGTGAACATCGAGGTGCCGAAGGGGCTGAACAAGCACCAGAAGGAGCTGATCCAGCAGCTGGAGGCATCGCTCGAATCGAAGAACTACGCCAAGCGGGAGACCTTCTTCTCGAAGCTGAAGGACCTCTTCAAGGGCCCGGGCAGCGACGACGACAAGAAATAATCCCAGCGCGGCGGGGCGCGGAGCCCGCGCTGGCGATTTGGCTCCGCGAGCCGTTTTGCATGTTCTCCCATGTCGCGTAATTACACGGCGCTAAAGCGCCTTCTGTGGCGTACTACTCCCAGCGCAACGGGGAGCTCATAAAGCATCGGAAACCGTCACCGACATTATCCGCACAAAGACCGCCTGTTTTCCCAATCGGAAATCAGGCGGTTTTGCTGTATATTCCCTGAAAATCCGGCGAAACTATCCGCAGAAGGGAGCGGATTGCGATGCAATGGATGACAGAGGAAACCGGCTGGATCATGCCGGAGGAAACGGGTCTGCCGGGGCAGCTTTCGGAGGGCATGCCCTGCTTTGAACAGCCCGACCGGCTGCTGCGGCTCGGTGCGGGGCTCGCCGCTGCGGCACAGCGCTGCGCGGTCGGATATGAGCCGGACACCCCGCGTGCAAAAGCCGCCGCAATGCTTCTTGCCGGGGCTGCTGCGGCTGCGGGCGGCAATGCGGTGCTCGTGCCGGACTGCGCGCCGGTCGAGCTCGGAGATGCATCCGCGGCGGCGGAATGCGGCATCGCGCTGCATGTGGGCGAAAACCGTCTGCGCGTCTGCGCGTCGGGACTGCTCCCGCTGACAAAGCGGCAGGAGGCGGCGATCGGCAGTGCCTATGCGGCAGAACCCCGCTGGATGCAGGGCAGCGAATACGGCGGCATCACCGACGGCAGAGGGCTGCGTCTGCTCTATGCGGCGCGCCTGACCGAGCAGCTCCCCGCGGACCTCCCGGCAAAGCTGCAGTTCAGCACGGCATCGGCGCGGCTGCTCGCACTGCACGAACGGATTTTCCGCGGCGGACACGGCGAGACGCTGACCGTACAGATGACCGGGGACGGCAGGCGCTGCTCGCTCTATTCAGAGCGGCTCGGGTGGATTTTCTACGAAAAGCTGCTGCTGATGCTCTGTATGCACCGGCTTGCGGCGGGCGAGGATGTTGCACTGCCCTACTGGGTGCCGCAGATCGCGGAGGAGATGGCGGCGGCGCACGGCAGACGCATTCTGCGGTATGCGTCGCGGTCGGACGGCTCGGACACCGAGGCGCGGACGCTTGCGCGGAGACAGGGCTTCACGCTGGATGCGGGCAGCATGCTCGCGGAGATTCTGCGGATACATGCGGAGAGCGAGCCCGATCTGCGGCGGTGGATGCAGGCGATCCCGGCGTGCCACACGGTCCGGCGGATTCTGCCGACGGAGGATGCGGAGGGTGCAGCGGCGCGGTGCGGCGGATATCTGCATGCGGAGCGGACGCCCGAGGGGGTGCGGCTGAGAGACCCGCGGGGGACGGCGCTGCTGAGACCGTCGGCGACGGGGCGGAGT
This sequence comes from Oscillospiraceae bacterium, assembly GCA_016288755.1. Classification (GTDB taxonomy): domain Bacteria; phylum Bacillota; class Clostridia; order Oscillospirales; family Ruminococcaceae; genus Firm-04. Next base: position 13,471 of record JAEELE010000023.1, on the reverse strand, counting down.
CTGGCGATGCTGGTGGAGGCGCGGAGCATGGAGACGGCATCGGAGCTCGCCGCAGACATTGCAGGCTGGATCGCACGGAGAAATGAGAAATGAGAAATGAGAAGTGAGAAATGGTTCCGTCGCTGTTGTCGGAGGGAGGAGGGAGCAGGGAGGAGGTGAATGCGGAATTCGGAATGCGGAATGATTCGGAAAATTTTAGTTTCCTGTTCTGAATCGTTGTTTCTGTTGTGCCTTTCGCTGGGCGGCGGGTTTGCGGGGGATTTTTGATTCCTGTTCTTTATCGTTGTTTCTGCTGTGGATTTCGCTGGGCGCGAATGCGCGGGCGATTTCCTCCGGGTAAGGTTTCGCGGAGTCTCCCAATTTTGCGCAACACACGGCGCTGACGCGCCTTCTTGAGACGCGATACCCCCAATATTTCTTTCAATCAGCAGAAGAAGCAACAGTAACGGAACAACTCCTCACTGCTCACTCCTGACTTGACCTGCTGCCTCCTCATTTCTCTCTTTCCCCGCGCCGCACGGGCTTGCATTTTGTGCGCGTTTGTGGTATAATGAAAATGAAGAAGTATCTCAGCGAAAGGAGGATGCGCCCTTGACTGTTTTTCTCATCATCATCACAGTGCTGTGTATCATCCTCCTGCTGCCGATCCGCGTCAGGGGCTCCTTCGGCGACGGCAAATGGGCGGTGAGCGTCCACTACACCTTCTTCCGCGTCTTCCATAAGGAATCGGCGCCCGAACCGCCGCCTCCCGAAACACCTCATATCCCCAACCCCGACGCCGATACCCCCGCGCAGCCCGATCCCACGCCCGAGCCCGCGGAAAAGCCCAAGAAAAAACGCAAAAAAAAGAAAAAGCCCGCAAAGCCCGCCGAATCCCCGAAGCCGGAAACCGTCTCCGAGCCCGTTTCGGCGGAAACCCTTGCAGGCACGCCCGAAAGTGCCGATCTCCCCGCATCGTCCGACAGCAGCATGATCGCCGACATTGCGGAGAGCGCGCCCGAAGCGCCCGAAAAGCCCAAGAAAAAGCGCGGCATCAAAGCGTTCATCGCGCGGATCAAGCCGCATTCTGTCTCCGATGTGTTCGGGCTGATCAAGGACGGCGGCGCGGCACTGTCGCCCTCGCTCCGCTTTCTGACGCGCCATCTCCACTTCCGGCATGTGAAGCTGTATCTTGCTGTCGGCTCGGACGACCCCGCGAATACCGCGCAGCTCTACGGCAAGATCTGTGCCGCAGTCTACAATCTGCTCGGCGCGATGCTGTGCTGGGTAGACCTCGAGGCGGACGAGTTCCGCATCCTCGCCGATTTCTTCAATCCCGCAATCACCTTCCGCATTTCGCTGGAGCTGCGCTGCTCGCCTGCCGCGCTGCTGCTGACCGTGCTGATGCTCGGCGGACGGTTCCTCTGGCGCACATGGCGCAGATTCCGCCGCGAGGACAAGGAGGCGGCGCGCCGTGAAAAGGAGACCGCACCGCTCCCCGCCGCAGAGCACGCATAATCTGACCGGAGGAGGACCATATGGATATCGACCGTTTGATTGCGCATTCCGGGCACATCGTCGCGATGTTCCGGCATGTCTGCGAGACCCCGCGGGGCATCGACCTGAAAAGGGCGCTGCTCTATGCCGCGGGCATGGCGGGCATGGCGTGCCACATGGCTGTAAAGCAGACCGGCAAGCCCTTTGTTGTCGCGGCGACCGCAGACGGCAGAAAGTATTATCTCGGCGACGCGCTCAATGCGTATCTGCTCGAAAATCAGTACAGCGTGCTGTCGCTGTGCAACGGCTTTTTCACGCATTTTGCGGAGGGCGAGGAGAAACCCGACGCAATGGCGATCGTCGCAAGGGTCGCGGAGAATCTCGGCAATGACAGCTACCGCATCTGGGATACGCTCGAGCCGGACGACGCATACAGGGCGATCAGGGAGTGCTGGGTCGGCATCTACGACAACATGACCGGCAAATACTGCGAGACGCCCGACGAAATGCCGGTGCTGTTCGCGATCGTGCTGCAGAATATCATGGTGACGGCGGCACAAATCGCGCCCAAGCCGAAGGTCTATGCAATGGCGCTGGAGTGCGCGTGTTATATCGCAAAGATGGACGACGATTCGCTGAAAAGTAAATAAGCTCTGCAAAGGGCAATACATATCCAAGGAGGACACACTATTATGAGCAAAGAGCATCCGTCGCAGGAGACCCTGCGCATTACAATGGAGCAGATCCGCGGCATGGTCGACGCAAATACCATCGTCGGGCAGCCGATCTCGTGCGAGAACGGCACGACCGTCATTCCGATCTCGAAGGTGAGCTTCGGGTTCGCGTCGGGCGGCTCCGACCTGCCGACAAAGGTCGCAAAGGATATGTTCGGCGGCGGCGGCGGTGCCGGCGTGTCGATCACGCCGATCGCGTTTCTCGTGATCATGCCCAATGACGTCAAGCTCCTGCAGCTCTCCGTCAACGCGGCGACCCCGAATGCGATCATCAACATGGTTCCCGATGTGATGGACAAGATCACCGGCTTCCTCGCGGGCAAGCAGAGCAAGAAGGAAGCAGAGGCGGCGGACGCCGAATAAGCGGACCGCCTGACGTTTGACATCGCAAGGCAGGGCTGTGCCGGTCAGAAACGGCGCAGTCCGGCGTTTCTGCGCCTGAAACACAAAGGAAGCGGGTTTTTCCCGCAGGGAGAGCAAAAACAGAATGGAAAAAATCAGAATTCAGAAGCTGCTTTCGGACGCGGGCTACTGCTCGCGGCGCAAGGCAGAGGCACTGATCGCCGCGGGAAAGGTCAAATGCAACGGGCATCCCGTGCGCCTCGGCGACCGGGCGACCAAGGCAGACCTGCTGACGGTGAACGGCGAGCGGGTGGATATCCCGAAGCGCACCGCACACCGCTATATCATGCTCAACAAGCCGCGCGGCTATGTCACGACGCTGGCGGACGAGCAGGGCAGACGCTGCGTGACCGATCTGCTGACGGGCATTGCGGAGCGCGTTTACCCGATCGGGCGGCTGGACCGCAATTCGGAGGGGCTGCTGCTCTTCACGAATGACGGCGCGTTTGCGAACGGCATCATGCACCCGTCGCGGGAGGTTGCGAAGAGCTACCGCGTGACGGTGCGCCCGCCGGTCTCGGAGGAGCAGCTGACGCAGATGTCTGCGGGCGTGACGCTTGACGACGGGTTCAAAACGGCACCTGCAAACATTGTGACGCTGGTGACCGAGCCTGAGCGCGTGGTGCTGCAGGTCACGATCCACGAGGGGAAGAAGCGGGAGATTCGGCGCATGTGCGATGCGGTCGGGCTGGAGGTGGCGCGTCTGCGGCGCATCGCGATCGGACCGGTGAAGCTGGGGATGCTGAAGCCCGGGCACTGGCGCGACCTGACCGCCGAAGAGCTCCGCGCCCTGCGCATGGCGATCGGAAAACCGTGAAATGAGAAATGGTTCCGTCACTTCTGCTGCTGAGGGATAGTGAGGAGTGAGCAGTGAGGAGTGAGGAGTTGTTCCGTCATCGTTGCTTCTGCCGTGGATTTCGCGGGGCAGAGGAGAATGCGGAATGATTGCGGGGGATTTTGTTCCCTGTTCTGAATCGTTGCTCCAACTGTGAATTTCACTGGGCGCGGGGCGCGAATGCGAGGGGGAACCACAAGAGGGAGGGGGAGCCGGCTGCACGCAGTGCAGCTTAAGCTCCCCTTCCTTATCTCCCTTCCCCTCTGTTCCGTAATCTTTCGTTTATTGGTGATCTGTTAATCCGTAACCCTCACTCCCCTCGGGCAGGCTAACCGCCTGCAGGGGGGGGTTTTTGTTCTCTCAGGTGTTCCGTTTCACTGCCCCGGCGCACTTATACCGACGGTTACAGCACAACCTCCCCTGCGTGCGGCTAGCACGCACGCAGGGAGTGAAGGTTATCATTGAACCGGGCTACCAAGAAACAAAAGGTTACGGAACAGAGGGGGTGGAAGATAAGGAAAGGAGAGTCTCAGCTGCACTGCGTGCAGCGGGGGAAACCTTAAGAGGGAGGGGGAGACCGGCTGCATTGCAGCCGACTCCCCCTTCCTCTTGTGGTTTCCCCTCAGAACCGCGCCCCGCGCCCAGCTGAATTCACAGCCGGACGAACGGTAAAGAACAGGGAACAAAAATCCCCCGCCGCCCAGCCAAATTCACAGCAGGAACAACGATTCAGAACAGGAAACGAAAAAACCCCGCAATCATTCCGCATTCACTTTCTCCCTCCTACCTGCTACCTCCTCCCTTCACAATCGGCAGCAGAAGTAAAGGCGACGGAACAACTTCTCACTTCTCACTTCTCATTCAAACAAGCGAGTCTCCGACCGCAGTGACGGCGCGGTAGCCCGCCGACGCGATGCGGCGCTCCAGACAGCCGCGGCACTGCGCCGATTCCTCCCCCGTGCAAATCTTGTTCTCGTAAATCTCATAGAGCGGTCGAACCGCCGTCGGCGACAGATTCGGCATGATCACATTCGCCCCCGCCTTCAGCGCAAGCTCCCGCCCCTGCGGATGCAGCGTCCCGAATGCCGTCGTCGCCGGAATCAGCGCCTTCGGAAACATCAGCCGCAGCAGCGCCACGATCCGTATCCCGAAATGCAGCTCGCCCGACGGCATCCCCGCAAACGGCGTCTCCGGATGATTGAGATACGGTCCCACGCCGATCATGTGCGGGTCCAGCTCCTGCAAAAACCGGATGTCGCACAGCAGATGCGCCGGGGTCTGATACGGCGAGCCGATCATGAAGCCGCTCCCGACCTGATAGCCGATCTCGCGCAGATCAGACAGACAGCGCTTGCGGTTTTCCAGCGACATGGACTCCGGGTGCAGCATGCGGTAATGTGCCGGGTCGGCGGTCTCATGGCGCAGCAGATAGCGCCTTGCCCCGGCGTCAAAATAAGCCTGATAGCTCGCGCGGGATTTTTCGCCGATCGAGAGCGTGACCGCGCAGTCCGGGTGCGCCTCATGCAGCGCCGAAACGATTTCGCAGATGCGGTCGTCGGTGAAATAGGGATCCTCGCCGCCCTGCAGCACAAAGGTGCGGTAGCCGAGCGCATAGCCCTCGTCGGCGCAGGCGAGGATCTGCTCCGGCGTCAGGCGGTAGCGCTTCGCGTTGGCGTTTGCCGCGCGGATGCCGCAGTAATAGCAGTTGTTTTTGCAGTAATTCGTGAATTCGATCAGACCGCGCAGATAGACCGCATCGCCGTAATGCGCGCGGCGCACCTGATCGGCGGCTTCAAATAGTGCGCGGTCGCGTTCGGGGTCCGGGGCTTCGCGCAGAAAATCGAGCAGCAGCGCGTCGTCGGCTTGCTGCGGGTTCTTGATAATCGCAAGGGTCGGGCTTTCCAATTCGGGTTACCTCCGTTTGCCGATGATTCCGTGGTCCGCATTTCAGAGAGGAGCTGTTCATTCGTTTCCGTTTCTGCCGCTGAAGAAGGACGCGGCGGGGACCGGGCTCGAAGCATCGTGCTCCGCAGCATCGCCGCAGAACGATTTTGAAAACGTGTATTCGGTAATATTGTATCACGGCGGCGCTGTTTTGTCAATCCGGCAGAGATCTCACATTCCGGCGGATGCACGACTCTGCAATGCTGCAAAAAACTTCAGCCGTGATTTCAAAGCATTTGATCACACAAATTCGCCGCCCCGCAGGTGCAGACTGCAGGGCGGCTTTCTTCAGGATGGAAAAGGTTTACAGGAGGTTCAACAACGGACAAATCGCTTTGGAAATGCTGAATCGGACAAACGGGATATCCGATCGTGGTCAGGGCAGCCCGCAGCTGTAATTCCTGACGCAGAGGACGGAAAGCAATGGATGCATTGACCCTTAAGAAGGCGCGATCAGCGCCGTGCAGTCACGCAAACTGGGTGAGGATGCAAAACGGCTCGCGGAGCCAAATTGCCAGCCCGGGCTCCGGGCTTAGATTGCGGCGAAGCCCTTTTCGAGGTCGGCGATGATATCGTCGATGTGCTCGGTGCCGATCGAGAGGCGCACAGTCGCCTGCGTGATGCCCTGATCGGCAAGCTCTGCCTCGCTGAGCTGAGAGTGGGTCGTCGTTGCCGGGTGAATGACCAGCGACTTCACATCGGCGACATTCGCCAGCAGCGAGAAGATCTCAAGGCTGTCGATGAACGCGAACGCTTCCTTCTGACCGCCCTTCACGTCAAAGGTGAAGATCGAACCGCCGCCGTTCGGGAAAAACTTCTGATACAGCGCGTGATCGGGATGATCGGGCAGCGACGGGTGATTGACCTTCGCGACCTTCGGATGATTGCTCAGGAATTCGACGACCTTCTTGGTGTTCTCGGCGTGGCGCTCCAGACGGAGCGAAAGGGTCTCAGTGCCCTGCAGCAGCAGGAATGCCGCAAACGGGGAGATCGCCGCGCCCTGATCGCGCAGGAGGATCGCGCGGATATAGGTGACAAATGCTGCCGGACCGACCGCATCGGCGAAGGAAATGCCGTGATAGCTCGGGTTCGGTGCTGCGATCGGTGCGTATTTGCCCGATGCCTTCCAGTCAAATTTGCCGGAATCGACGATGACGCCGCCGAGGGTCGTGCCGTGTCCGCCGATGAACTTCGTCGCGGAGTGCACAACGATATCTGCGCCGTGCTCGATCGGGCGAATCAGATACGGCGTGCCGAAGGTGTTGTCGATCACGAGCGGAATGCCGTGCTTGTGTGCGATCTCAGCGATCGCGTCGATATCCGGAATGTCGGAATTCGGGTTGCCGAGGGTCTCGAGATAGACCGCCTTCGTGTTCGGCTGGATCGCCGCCTCAAGCTCTGCGAGATCATGCGCGTTGACGAACGTGGTCTGGATGCCGAACTGCGGCAGGGTGTGCGCGAGCAGGTTGTAGCTGCCGCCGTAGATGGTCTTCTGCGCGACGATGTTGTCGCCTGCCTGTGCGAGTGCCTCGATCGTGTAGGTGATCGCTGCGGCGCCCGAAGCGAGTGCCAGTGCCGCGACGCCGCCCTCGAGCGCTGCGATGCGCTTCTCAAAGACGTCCTGCGTGGAGTTGGTCAGTCTGCCGTAGATGTTGCCGGCGTCTGCCAGACCGAAGCGCGCTGCGGCATGCTCGGAGTTGCGGAAGACGTAGGAGGTGGTGGCGTAGATCGGGACGGCTCTTGCGTCCGAAGCGGGATCGGGCTGCTCCTGCCCGACGTGAAGCTGAAGTGTTTCAAATTTATAGTTGCTCATGGTGATTTCTCCTTTATTCATCAATATGTTTCCCGGGGTGTGCCGGGTGATAATTCGGTTTTGTGTGCGGGGGGGTGATTCTGAGCGTCAACAGTACCGCATTCGGGTACGGCGGCTGTTGCAGCGGACGAGCCGCGGAAGTCTGATGTTCATGGGGTGTTCTCCTTTTTCACTACCTATCCTGTAGGTTTACTTGGTTTAATGCAATCATAGCACATTCAGGGGAGAAAGTCAAGCGATTTCCTGCAATTCATATCAATTTTGTAGGATTTCACAAAGAGAGAGCGGGGGGCGGGGGGATTTTTGTGACGGAAAGAGAAGTGAGAAATGGTGAAGGAGGAGGGAGGAGGGAGGAAGTGAATGCGGAATTGATCGCAGAAACACCATAATAGTACGGAAACTTCAAAACAAATCCGTACAAGAATTCAATATCCCCTTGACAATTTTTATAGATTTATGCTATAATGGAAGCATGAAGCCGGTGCGCGGCACGGGTCTGCCCACCGGGCAAAGGAGGATTGCAAATGAAACTGAACATTATGGCAAAAAAAATCCAGGTCGGTCCGAGCTTTTCCGATTACGCAAAGAAAAAGCTCGACCAGAAGCTCGACAAGTTCTTTGAGGACGAAGCAGAAGCAAAAATCACTCTGACAGAGCAGCGCGGTCAGATCGTCACGGAGCTGACGGTCCGTGCAGGCAGCATGATCTACCGCGCGGAGCAGAGCGCCGTCGACAAGAACGACGCGCTCGACGCCGCGATCGAGAAGATCATCCGCAAGATCCGCCGCAACAAGACCAAGCTCGGCAAGCGCATCAAGGAGGGCGCGCTCAGCGCCGATTCCTTCGCCGATGCGGTCGAGGAGCAGACTGAGTACAATGTCATCCGCCGCAAGCAGTTCCGCCTGCACCCGATGACGGTCGACGAGGCAATTCTGCAGATGAACATGCTCGGTCACTCGTTCTTCCTCTTCATGAACGCGGAGAACGGCAGCATCAATGTCGTCTACCGCCGCGAGGACGGCGACTATGCCGTGCTCGAGCCGACCGCAGAATAATCCCTGCACTGCCAAGCGCCCCGGTGAGCGATCGCCGGGGCGCTTTCCTTTGGTGTATACACGTTGGATGATTGTGCAAAATAAACAAATTCCGACAAAAATATTTGTTTGCCATTGCCGTTGACGTGCAAAGCGGCTTTGTGATATAATATACAAGTTGAATATCCACCCCCCCGACAGAGAAGGAGTATGTACAATGTCTTGGGAACAATCTGCACTGTTTTATCACATCTATCCGCTCGGTCTGTGCGGCGCCCCGTGGGAAAATCACGGCGGTGAGCCCGTCAGCCGCATCCGAAAGATCCACGACTGGATCCCCCACTTAAAGCGCATGCATGTCAACGCGGTCTATTTCAGCCCGCTGTGGGAATCCGGCACGCACGGCTACGACACGCACGACTACACGCAGCTGGACCGCCGTCTCGGCACCAACGCCGACTTCGCCGCCCTCTGCGACGACCTGCACAAAAACGGCATCCGCGTCGTGATCGACGGTGTGTTCAATCATGTCGGGCGCGGGTTTTTCGCCTTTCAGGATGTGCTGAAAAACGGGCAGAGCTCCCCTTATTGCAGCTGGTTCTGCAATCTGTGGTTCGGCAATTCCAACCGCTTCGGCGACCCGTTCTCCTATGAATCGTGGCACGGCTGCGAGGAGCTCGTCAAGCTCAATCTGCGCAACAACGACGTCGTGAACTATCTGGAGCAGGCGATCCTCGGCTGGATGGACCAGTTTCATATCGACGGCATCCGCTTCGACGCCGCCGACTGCATCGACCGTGACTTCTTCCGCCGCATCCGGCACACGGTCAAGTCGAAGAATCCCGACTGCTGGCTCATGGGCGAGCTGATTCACGGCAACTACGCGCAGTTCGCAAACCCCGACATGCTCGATTCCTCGACGAATTACGAGTGCTGGAAGGGCATCTGGTCCTCGCACAACGACAAAAACTACTTCGAGATCAACTACGCGATGAACCGGCAGAAGGATATCTACCCCGGGCTTCTGCTCTATAATTTCGCCGACAATCACGATGTTTCGCGCCTTGCCACCCAGCTGCACGACAAGCGTCATCTGCCGCTGGTCTACGCGCTGCTCTACGCGATGCCCGGCATCCCGTCGGTCTATTACGGCTCGGAATTCGGCATTGAGGCGGCAAAGCAGCAGGGTTCGGACGAAAACCTCCGCCCCTGCCTTGATATCGCGGACATGCACCCCGAGAGCAATCCGCTGACGCAGTTCCTCTATCAGCTCGGCGCCGCCTATGCGGCTTGCCCGGCGATGCACACCGGCAGCTTCAATACGGTCGAGGTGCGCAATCAGCAGCTCTGTTTCAGGCGCGGCGAGGGCGACGATGCGGTCTATTGCCTGCTCAATCTGCAGGACAGCCCGAGCGATCTGCCGCTACCGGTCTCCGGCGACGGCTGGTTCGACCTGATCTCCGGCACGGAGCAGCATCCGGGCAGAGTGACTGTGCCCGCGTGTACGGCAATGTGGATCGCGAAGAAGAATCCCGCAGAGCTCGCACAGCCTGAGACAGAGACCGTCACTGCACCGCCCGCTCCTGCCGCAGAGACACCCGCAGAAGTCAAACAGCCGCAGGCAGAGCCGGAGCGTCCGGCGGAGATGACCGCCGCAGAGCTGGTCTGGAAGCTGGCGCTGCTCGACCGCTGCATGACGCGTGAGAAGCTGACCGAGGCATTCGGCATGACGCCCGAATACAAGAACGAGGGCAGCAATCTGGTCTATGAGTTCACATTCAGCGGCGGCGTGACGCTGCGCTGCTGGGGCGACCCCGTGCTCCGCGCCGCGCTCCAGTTCCGCGACCGCGCCTTTGAAATCATGCTCTGAACCTGAGCTGCAGGGAAAAATGAGAAGTGAGAAATGAGAAATGGCAAGTTAGCAGTTAGAAGTGAGGAGTGAGGAGCTGTTCCGTCACCTTCACTCCTGCCTCGAACATGCGGATACACAAGGGGCTTGCCCCATTCAAATCCATCGCGAAGCGATTCCGCCATTATTCTTTATTCTTTCTTCTTGCGCCCTTCTCCGCCGTGGGGATTTCCTGCTTTCGCCCGTATACCATTGTAACGGGGCGGCTTGCTCCGCGCACGAAAGGGGGAAATCGGGATGAGAGGGAAACTGACCGCACTTGCGCTGACCGCAGTGCTCTGCATCGGGAGCCTGCCGCAGACGACAGTCAGCGCCGGGGAATCGCCGGTCTGCGACTGGAATTTCGGCTTTGCACATGTGCGGAGCGACCGCGCCGCCGAAGCCTATCAGGTCATCGCGGAGAAGCTCCGCCGGCTCGATTTTGATATCCGCTTCCGGAAAGCCGACGGCTTCACCTACGACGACATTCAGCAGGCGGTGCTCACCTTCTTCCAGAACGACCCCGAGCTGTTTTACATCGGCTCCGATCTGGTCGCACAGGAGCGCGGCGACGGCAGCACCGTGCTGGAAATGAAGCTCATTCTGCCGGGCATTGCCGCGCCGCAGCCGGTCACGCCGGAAAACACCGCCTATCTTGCGGAATGTGTACAGGCGCTCAACGAGACCGCCGACGCGATCCTCGCGGAAATGCCGGAGAGTGCCGATACCGACTACGCAAAGGCGCTCTGGCTGCACGATTATGTCAGCACGCATGTCTGCTATGCCTTTTCTTTTGCCGACGGGCAGCACACATGGGACGACCAGACCGCATACAGCGCGCTGGTGAAGGGCGAGGCGATCTGCTCGGGCTATGCAAACGCCTATACGCTGCTGCTGCGCCGCGCGGGGCTCCCCGCAGTCACGGTGCACGGCAGCGGCATGGGCGAGGGGCACGCATGGGTGCTGCACTGGATCGACGGCGATTGTGTCTACAGCGACCCGACGTGGGAGCAATGCTTCGGACGACCCGCCAATCATCAGTGGTTCGGGATGACGCTGGCGGAAATCTCCGATACGCACACGCTCTCCGACTGCTATGTGCGCGATGTGCCGCCCTGCAGTCATCCATCGCACCGGTACATTGCGCAGGGTGACCTCAACGCAAACGGAGCGGTCACGGTCGCCGATGCCGTACTGCTGGTTCGCCTGCTGACGGAGGAGCCCGGCACGGCGTGGACGCAGATCGCCGCGGAAAATGCGGATATCAACTGCGACAACACCGTCACCGCCGCCGATGTCAAGCGTCTGCTTGCAATGCTGGCGGCGTGACATCGCCCCCCGGCTGTGCACGGGACATGAATTTTCCCGGACCCATTGCACTTTTGGGGAAAATATGTTATAATACACCTATGATTGCCGCGGAGCAGCTCCCGGCACGAAGAAAGGAGTCATTTTCCACATGGAAGACAGAATGCAAACGATCAAGTCGCGCCGGAATGCCCACATCTCGATCGGCATTATTCCGGGGCATTACGCGACCAACCACTCCCATGTCAACTACTACGTCGATATGACCGCGATCAAGACGAGCCTGAAGATGGCGAAGGAGGCAGCCCGCGAGCTCGCAGCCGAATTCGCGAACACCTATGTTGACACGATTATCTGCCTTGAGGGCACCGAAACGCTCGGCGCATTCCTTGCAGATCAGCTCTCGCAGAGCGGCATCAATCAGCAGGGCGACATCAATCTTGTCACGCCGGAGATGAACGCAGTCAATCAGATGATTTTCCGCGACAACACGCAGAAGAAGATCTGGGGCAAGAAGGTGCTGCTGCTCATCAGCTCGGCATCGACGGGCAAGAGCATTCTGCGCGCGATCGACTGTCTGCAGTATTACAGCGGCGAGCTGGTGGGTGTCGGCGCGATCTTCTCGGCGATTGAGGAGGTCAGCGGCATCGAGGTCAAGTCGCTCTTCACGGACAAGGACCTGCCGCATTATGACAATTTTGCGGCATCGGAGTGTCCGATGTGCGCCAAGGGGATCAAGGTTGACGCACTGATCAACAGCTTCGGCTATTCCAAGCTCGGATAAAGACAGAACGCCGGTTTTCCCATTCTGCGGGGAGACCGGCGGTTTTTTGTGAATGCGGAATGGCGCGGAGCGGAGGAGAATGCGGAATGCGGAATGACTGCGGGGATTTTTGTTTTTTGTGCTTTATCGTTGTTCCTGCTGTGAATTTCGCGGGTTCGCGGGGCGCAGGTTTGCGGGGGATTTTCGTTTCCTGTTCTTTACCGTTTGTCCTGCCGTATCTTTCGCTGGGCGCGGGGCGCGAATGCGAGGGGGAACCACAAGAGGGAGAGGGAGTCGCTCGCAAGCTCGCGGTCTCCCCCTCCCTCTTAAGGTTCCCCCTCGCGCTCCCCTTCCTTAACTCCCTTCCCCTCTGTTCCGTAACCTTACGTTTCTTGGTAGCCCGGTTCAATGGTAACCTTTACTCCCCGCGTGCGTGCTAACCGCACGCAGGGGAGGTTGTGCTGAAACCGCCGGTATTGCGCACAGGGAAAGATTCAACAAAACACCGTAGATAACAATAACCCCCACCTGCAGGCGGTTAGCCTGCACGCAGGGAGTGAAGGTCACGGCTTAACAGATCACCAATAAACTTAAGATTACGGAACAGAGAGAGGGAGAGATAAGGAAGGGGAGCTTAAGCTGCACTGTGTGCAGCTGGGGGAACCTTAAGAGAGGGGGAGAGACCGGAGGCGCCAGCCGACGACTCTTCCCCTCTCTTGTGGTTCCCCCTCGAACCCGCGCCCCGCGCCCAGTGAAAGGCACAGTCGGACTAACGATAAAGAACAGGGAACAAAAATCTCCGCGCCGCCCAACGAAAGGCACAATCGGACTTAAGATTAAGAACAATGAACCTACGGTGACGGAACAACTCCTCACTCCTAACTCCTCATTCCTCACTTTCCTCAGGATGCTTCCTTCATCTCTCCGACCGCCCCGAGGTATTCCTCCAGCGTGGTCTTCGCATCGTAGATTTCCTTTGCCGCGTCCGTCCCGACATAACGATAGTGCCACGGCTCGTATTCATAGCCCGTGATCTCCTTGCCGTCCTGCGGATAGCGCAGAATAAACCCGTATTCCTGCGCATGGACCGCCAGCCAGTTATAAACCGACCAGTTGTTGCCGTTCTCTGCGTTAATATCCACCGCCAGCCCGAGCTGATGCTCGCTCGTGCCCGGCTCCGCCACATAGTCCTTCGCCAGCGCCGTCGCCTTCTGCTCCGAATAGCCCTGCGACCGGTAGCTGCGGATGCGCGTCTCCATGATGTCGACCTGCTG
>JAEELE010000022.1 GCA_016288755.1 Oscillospiraceae bacterium | reverse complement strand
GGCTCGGGATGGCGCATGTCTGGGCGCGCATTCTCAGCGTCTACGGACCGTTTGAGCAGTCGACCTCCATGACGATCAGCACGATCACGAAGCTGCTGCACGGCGAGATCCCGCAGATGACCCCCGGCGAACAAATCTGGGATTACCTCTATGCGGAAGACGCGGCTGAAGCGCTTTACCGCATGGCAGTCAGCGGGCGCGACGGCGCGGTCTATCCGCTCGGCAGCGGCAGCCCCAAGCCCCTGCGGGAATATATCGGGATGCTGCGCGATGCCGTTGACCCGGCACTGCCGGTCGCCTTCGGTGCGCGGGACTACGCGCCGAACCAGATCATGTATCTCGCAGCGGATATCACAGCCCTGCAGACAGACACCGGATTCGCCCCGCAGGTACCCTTTGCCGAGGGCATCCGGCGAACGGTCGCATGGGTCAGACAAGGAGATGATTTCAGATGAGCAAATGCATCGTCTGCGGCGCAGCGCTCGGCGGAAAGCCCGTGCTCTGTATGCCGAATGCCCCCGCCTGTGCGCAGGACCTCCCTGACCGGGAGACGCTCGGCAATGACCGCGGCATCGACCTGAATCTGTATCAGTGCGGCATCTGCGGGCTGATCCAGCTCGACTGTGAGCCCGTGCCGTATTACCGCGACGTCATCCGCGCGGTCGGCTATTCCGAGACCATGATGCGTCAAAAGCGCGAGCAGTACGCCGAATGGATCGGGCGCTACCGGCTGGAGCACAAAAAAATCATCGAGATCGGCTGCGGGCAGGGCGAATATCTCACCCCGCTGACCGGATTTCCGGTTGAGGCGTTCGGCATCGAGCACCGCGAATCGCTCGTCAGGCTCGCGCAGGAACGCGGTCTGAATGTCTGGCGCGCATTCCCGGAGACGGCGGAAACCGTGCTCGCGCACGCGCCGTTCGACGCCTTTGTGATCTTCAATTTTCTCGAGCATCAGCCCGACCCCAACGCCATGCTGCAGTGCATCTACAACAATCTGACGCCGGACGGCATCGGGCTGGTGACGGTGCCGGCGTTTGAATATGTGCTGGAGCGCAACGCCTTCTATGAGCTTGTGCGCGATCATCTGGCGTATTACACGGCGGATTCGTTCCGCTTTCTGATGGAGCACAACGGCTTTGCCGTGCTCGAGCAGGATATCATCGAGGGCGGCACGCTGCGTGCGGTCGTCCGCAAGCGCCCGCAGACCGATCTGTCGGGCTTCCGCGTTTACATGGACACGCTGCAGGCGCGGCTCAGCGACTTTGCAGCGCAGTGCCGCGCAGAGGACAAAAAAGTCGCGGTGTGGGGCGCCAGCCATATGGCATTTGCGGTGCTCTCCTTCACGGAGCTCGGCGAAGCCGCATCGTATATCATTGATTCGGCACCGTTCAAGCAGGGCAGATTTGCGCCTGCCTCGCATGTGCCGATCGTCGCGCCGGAGCATTTTGCCGAGGAACCGGTGCAGCGCATTGTCATTGTCGCGCCGAGCTATGCGGCGGAGATCGCCCGAACGGCTCGGGAACGCTTCGGCAGCGGCATCGAGGTATTCTCGCTGAACGGCATCGAGCTGGAGCGGGTCTGAACGGAAAGGGAGGCAGCACATGAGCTTTTTTACAGACAGCCTGCTGAATGAACTGTCACAAACGCCTGATCATCTGGCACAACTGATTACAAAGCTCTCTCACGAAAAACAAGTCTGCATCTGGGGCACGGGTGTCGCAGGGCAGCTTGTCTGCAAGACCGGACGTTCGTTCGGGATCCCTGTCACCTGTTTTGCCGACGGAAATAAAAAGGACGGCTGCACGCAGACGCTGCTCGGGCTCCCCGTGCGCAGCCCGGCAGAGATTCCCGCAGATGCGTTTGTTCTGATTGAGGCGGATGTCAGATATCAGATCCACGAGCGCGTGCGGCATCTGCAATGCACCGGCTATGCTTATATAGACCCGCTGCTCTTTTCGCATTACCGCACGGGCGATCGGGAGCGTGTCATGCAGCAGTATTCCGAAAACGCCGCAGAGATCGACCGCGTTTACGACGCATTCCGTGACGATCTCTCGCGCAGGACCTTCCGCAATGTGCTGATGCACCGGGCAGTCCACAGTCTGGAGCTGCTTTGGGAGGTGTTCTCGCCGAACCAGTATTTCTGCAATGATGTGATACAGAACGCAGCGGGCAGCTTTGCCGACTGCGGTGCCTTCAACGGCGACACCCTGCGTGCATTTCTCGCGCAGGTCGGTGAACAGGATTACAGCTATTATGCCTTTGAGCCCCAGGAGCAAAACTGCCGCGATCTGGAGCAGTTTGTGCAGGAACAGCAGCTCAGCCGCGTTCAAGTATGCAGAGCCGGCATCTGGGACAGGCAGGAGACACTTTGCTTTTCGGAGAACACTGCCGAGGACGATCTTGCCTGGACGCTCAGCGACGCGGTCACAGGCAGTGAGAGCCTGATTCATGCCGACACGCTCGATCACCTCATGAACGGCAAGCCGCTCGATTTCATCAAAATGGACATCGAGGGGGCAGAGCTCCGGGCACTGCGAGGCGCAGAGTTCACCATCCGCAGCAGTCTGCCGATCCTTGCGATTTCCTCCTATCACGAGCTCGACCACCTCTGGCTTGTTCCGCGTGCAATACAGGAATTCTCCGGCGATTATCATATCTCCTGCCGGCATCATTCGTGGAATCTGGCGGATACCGTTTGCTACGGCATCGCGCAGAAGGAAGGAAAGTGACGCCAAATGATCCGGAATGTGATCTTTGATCTGGACGGTACCCTCGCGGATACCAGTCCGGGCATTATCGAAAGCGTGCAGTACACAGTCGAAGTGATGGGCTGGCAGCCGCTGACAAGAGCGCAGCTGCTGTCCTTTATCGGTCCGCCGCTGCGCAGATCGTTCACCGACTGCTGCGGCTGCTCCGAGGCGGAGGCACAGCAGGCTGTGACGGTGTTCCGCACCTATTATCAGGCGGGTGCGGTGCTCCATGCCGCGCCCTATCCGGGCATGACCGGGCTCTGTGCGCAGCTGAAGGCGCACGGCTTCGGGCTGGCGGTCGCGACCAACAAGCCGCAGCGCTTTGCAGAGGCACTGGTGCAGCATTTCGGGCTGGACGCTTATCTCGACCCGGTCTGCGGTGCGGACGAAGCCGGAGCGCTGAAAAAAGCCGATCTGATCCGGCTGAGCGCGGCGGGTCTGCACGCGGAGCTTTCTGAGACCGTGCTGGTCGGCGACACCGAAAACGACGCCGAGGGCGCGGCTGCCGCGGGCGTTCAGTTTCTCGCGGTGACCTACGGCTTCGGGTTCCGGTCGGCGGCGGATGTCCGGTCGTGCACGCCCGTCGGGACGGCAGACAGCCCGCGCGCGATCGCGGAGATTTTGCTCGGCAAATCATAATCAGAACGGAAGGTTCACAAACATGAAAAAAATATCAGTGATGCTCCCCTGCTACAACGAGGAGGAGAATGTCGAGGCGATCTACACGGCAGTGCGCGACACCATCGTGCAGCAGTGCCCGGGCTACGATTACGAGATTCTCTTCATCGACAACAAGAGCCGTGACCGCACGCGGGAGCTTCTCCGGAAGATCTGCGCGGAGGACAAGCATGTCCGGGCGATCTTCAATGTCACGAATTTCGGGCAGTTCAACAGCCCGTATTACGCGATGCTGCAGACCACCGGCGACTGCACCGTCAGCATGTGCTCGGATTTTCAGGACCCGCCCGAGATGATTCCGCAGTTTGTACGCGAGTGGGAGAAAGGCTACAAGGTCGTCATCGGCATCAAGTCGAAGAGCAAGATGAACCCGATCTTCTACGCGATGCGCGGGCTCTATTACAAAACGATCCGCAAGATGAGCCGCTGCGACCAGATCGAGCAGTTCACCGGCTTCGGGCTCTACGACCGCAGCTTTGTCGACGTGCTGCGGAATCTGAGCGACGCGCAGCCCTATATCCGCGGCATCGTTGCCGAGCTGGGACCCGAGCGCAAGGAGATCGAATATGTGCAGCAGAAGCGCCGCGCGGGCAAGACCCACAACAATTTCTTCACGCTCTATGACGCGGCAATGGTCGGCTTCACGAGCTACACGAAAGCCGGGCTGCGCCTTGCGACCTTCGGCGGGTTTCTGATCTCGATCCTCAGCTTTCTCATCGGTCTGGTCTACCTGATCCTCAAGCTGGTGCTGTGGGATGAATTCTCCGCGGGCTCGGCGCCTGCCACGATCGGGCAGTATTTCCTCGGGGGCATCCAGCTCTTCTTCCTCGGGTTTCTCGGCGAATATGTCATGGCGATCAACGCGCGCGTGATCAACCGCCCGCTGGTCGTCGAGGAGGAGCGGCTGAATTTCGACACGGAGGAACAGCCCGGCGAGACGGAGCAGTTCATTGAGAAGGTCTATCTGGCGCGCAGGATCGTCCGCGGGGGCGGCAGCGCGGAGGAGATCGCCGCTGCGACCGGCTTCTCCGTAACGGAGGCGCAGAAAATCTATGCGGAGGAGCAGAAGCTGATGTGACGCCCGCCGTCCGAATATGAAAAACGCCTCGCGGATGAGGCGTTTTTTTGTTGCCCGAGGGGATGGAGAAGGGAGGAAGTCTAGTTAGAAGTTCGGAGTGAGAAGTTGTTCTGTCGCTTTTTTGCTGAATCGGGGGCGCACCGGAGTTTGGTATGTCAGCACCATTTCAATCCACGCGCGCAGCGCATACCTTACCTCTTACCTCCTACCTCCACCCTCCTGCCTAATTGTTGACTAACCGCAGGTTTCCTGACAGACCGGGGGACGCATACAAAACCGTATGCGTCCCCCGCTTGTCGATATTGCCATTTCGTATACAAAAGAGGCAGAAGCTGTGGTATCGCAAATCTGCTTCATGAACACCGACCCGAAACCCCGGTGCACATCCGCTTCAGCACAAGAAGCGAAGGGGACGGAACAACTCCTCACTTCTCATTTCTCACTTCTCCCTCTCACATTCCCTTCCGTTTGCGCAATGCTGCGGTGAAAATACCGTTTTCCGCAGTGATCTGAAATTTCAGCCGGTGCAGCGCCGCGATCTGCTGCACGATGCTGAGCCCCAGACCGCTCCCGGACTGCTTGCCGCGCGCCGCGCTCCCGCGCTGAAACGGCTCATACAGCGTTTTGACGTCGAGCTCGCCCTCGAAGCGGTTGCTGATGCGCAGTGTGTCGCCGGCGGCGGTCACGGTGATCTCACTGCCCCCCTCTGCGTGCTGCACCGCATTTGCCGCGAGATTGTCCGCAAGCTGCGTCAGCATGCCGGCATTGCCTTTGACCGACCATGTGCCGGATTCTGCCAGCGTCAGCCCGCGCTGCTCCATCGCGAGGGCATTCCGCTCAAATGCCGCATGCAGCAGTGCCGTGACATCGACCTCCTCCTTCATCTCCGGACATTCGCTGCGCTCGAGCTGTGCGAGCCCGAGTACGCCGGTGATCATTTCGTCGATGTGCTGCACATTCTTCATGATGCCGTCCGCGTAGGCGTCGGTCTTTTCAGGGTGTGTGTGTGTGCGGAGATTCTCCGCAAAGCCGCTGATGACCGCAAGCGGCGTTTTCAGGTCATGCGCGAGCGCGCCGGTCAGATTTCTGCGGTAGGCTTCGAGGTCATAGCGCCTGCGGTAGATCAGATACGCGATCAGTGCCCAGACCGGCGGCACGATCAGCACCAGCAGCAGACAGATCGCAAGCTCGATCAGGTCATACAGCAGATAATACCTCTTGAAATACTCCTTGGCGTTCACATATTCGCAGTGGAAGATCTGCCAGCTTTCGCCGCGGAAGGTCACCGCCTTCGTCGCATACCGCACGTTTTCCCAGTTTTCGAGCCGGGTGTAATAGCTGTACATCTCCGGCGAACCCATGATGCGGCAGGGCGTCTGCACCATGTAGTCATCCATGTCCGCGAGCCGCCGCTCGATCTCCCGGCGGTATTCCTTCGCGTCAGTGATATCGGCGCCCAGCGCTTCAAAGTCCTCCTGCGTCGGCTCGGCAGCGAGCTGTTCCCGCAGGCGCTCCCGGCTTCGGTCGCAGAATTCCTTCTCCTGCTCGTATTCGTCCTGATAATTGTCGCGCAGCGCGTCCATCATCACGTCGATCAGCGGCGCATTCGGCGAACCGATCACGACGACATACGACACATACGGCCCGTCCGTTTCGGCGGGTGCATCGCCGTCGCTTTCATAGCTGGGGCGTATGAGCAGCTCCTTTGACTGATCGCTGGTGATCTTTGTCCAGCCCTCGGTGTTTTCCGGCGTCAGATCGACCCATTCGCCCTTGATCGGGTCGCCGCCCTCATCGAAATAGGCAAGATGCAGATACGAACGCTTCTGAAAATAGACCTCGCCCGGGACAAACTGATCGTCCTTGACATAGATGCTGTAAACGATCGGATCCTTGTAATACAGCCCGCCCGCACTGTCGAGCTGATCGACCAGCGTCTGATCGGACAGCCAGTATCGCTTATTATTGCCGTTTTCGGTGACGGATGCAAACGCCAGCGGCTCGCCGATGTAATGCTCGCCGGTCTCCGGCTGATAGAGCATCACGCCGGTATCGACCGGATAGGCGCTGCCCGTATTCTCTGCAATCGCCGCTAACCGCAGCGGGATATCCGCGTCGGTCTGAATGCGGTCGAGCTGCTCCTGCAGGGCGCTGTGATCACCTTCGAAGCGGTTGTTCCATGTTGACGAATCGCGCACGTTCTCCTTGACATCCTCCCACTGCCGTTTGATGCGGCAGCCCGCGATGAGGAATATGACCGCTGCAAAAATGCAGAGCCGCTTGAGATAAAAGCTGCTGTATTTCTTTTTCCGGTTCTGTTTTCCCTGTTTCATTCCGATCACTCCCTATGCCTTGTCTGTGAGCTGATAGCCTCTGGAGATGACGGTCCGGATCTGTTTCCCCGCGCTGCCGAGCGCTTTGCGCAGCTTCTTGATATGCGTATCGACCACTCTGTCGCTGCCGAAGAAATCGCTGCCCCAGATGCGGTCGAGGAGCTGATCGCGCGAAACGACCCAGTTCTGATGCTCCATCAGGTATTGCAGCAGCGCAAATTCCTTTGCGGCGAGCGTGACCGGGCTGCCGTCCGCGGTGACCGAGAGCGTCAGCGGGTCGAGCGTGATGCTTCCGCACACGAGCTCTCTGTGCACGACCGTGCCCTTCGCACGCCTGAGCAGTGCCAGCGTCTTTGCGTAGAGCGCGGCAAGGGAAAACGGCTTGATCACATAGTCGTCGCAGCCGAGCGTGTAGCCGTAGAGCACATCCTCCTCGCGCGCGCGCGCCGTGAGAAAGAGCAGCGGCACATCCGACTTTGCGCGGATGCTGCGGCAGACCGAGAAGCCGTCCAGACCGGGCAGCATGACATCCAGCAGAATGAGGTCGTAGCCGCCGGAAAGCGCAGCCTCCAGACCTTCCGAGCCGTTCTGCGCAGTGTCGATCGCGCAGACGCCCTCGCTCTGTGCGGAGAAATAGTCGCAGATCATCTCGCAGATCTGCGGCTCATCCTCGACCAGCAGCAGCCTGTATGTCATCTGTCTCACCTCCTGTGATCCCATCATAGCAGAATGATGTGTCCTTTGTATGTCCTTTGTTTGTTTTTGCGTCGTGCAGCGGAATTGCTTCTTCATTATACCACATTCCGGTATTTCGCGCAATGGGCGTGACAAAAACTGTTCTGCGAAGGGCTGCACAGGGGGACCATACTCTTGACAGAACCCCGCGATTATGCTAAAATGAAACCGGAGCCGTATACCGGCAATGTCAACACGAAGGAAGGAGCGGATCAGGCTATGCTGACACCGTATCAGAGCGAAACACTCGACCGTTTATTCGCAGACCCGGGGCTGAATGCGCACGCGCTGTATTACCGCGGCACCGAACAGCTCGAAAAGCGCATGAAAAATCTTCGGAAATGGATCCCGCAGAACGTGGAGATCCTTCTGTTCTATGACTATACCATGTTCGGCGGAGGGAAAAACGGCACTGCCTTTACGGAAAACGTGTGCTTCTGCCGCAATGTCAGCGAATCCCCGCGCACCGTCGCCTATTGCGATATCATGGGCATCGACGTGAAGATACCCCCAAAATCCGGCATCGCGGAGCTCTCCGTGCAGGACGAAAGAGGCAATGCGATCATCTGGCGCCGGTATACCAGCCGTTTCAATGCCGACAGTATCTCCGAGATGCTCGACACCGCGAACCGCCTCGTCCGGCTCATTGAGCTGTTCGCAAACTGCAGCTTCGGGACGCTCTCGACGGAGAACGAATCACTGGAACGGAGCGAACAGCCTGCCGCGCCGCGCTTTTCGCCGATGAACGCAGGCGCAGCACAGACGCCGCAGGCTCCGCGGCAGTTTACTCCGACAGCAGTGCCGAAGCCGCCGACCCCGGCAGCACCGACGCAGGCGCCGCAGCAGTTTACCCCGACGGAAGTGCCCAAGCCGCCGACACCGCCTGCACAGACGGCTGCTCCCGCACCGGCAGCACAGCCGCAGAAGCCGCGTTTTACGCCGATGGAGCCGCCTTCAGTGCGGAACAAGCCGCGCTTCACGCCCATCGACCCGCAAAGCCTGACGCCCGCCGCACCCGCACAGCAAAAGCCGACTGTGCGCCGGCTCTGCATCTGCTATGCGGGGGCAGACGACAGCTCCGCGATCTGGTTCCGGGATACGCTCTCGGAGGCGCCGTTCAGCTGTGTGCTGCAGCCCGCCGATGCGTCCGCGGCGGCGCTTTCGGAGAGCGACGCGCTCCTGCTGCTCTACACCGCAGAAATGGCATCACAGGCGACGCTCCGCCCGATTCTCGAGGCGGCAAAGCGCTCCGGCAAACCGCTCGTCGTGACGCAGTTTGACGGCACGCCGGTGCTCCCGCTCTTCGGCGAGCTCTCTGTACCCGTCTGGGATATCAGCCCGCTGCGGGAGGACGAATTCGTCACGCAGCTGATGCAAAAGCTCGGTCTCTGAATACAGCACGCGGCAGTCTCTGACTACGGAGACTGCCGCGTTTTTCATTATATTGGGAGCAGCCGCTCAGACCTCCTTGCGTCTGGCGAACAGCACACCGATGAAATAGAACAGTGCGGTATAAATGACCGAGCCGACGATCGCAGTGACCAGCTCGCCCGTTTCGGGATTTGAGAAGGAAGCGGTATTGGAAAAGGAAGTGAGCCAGTAATCGGAGAGCTTGAACTCCTTGATTCCCAGCAGCGTCCGCATCAGCGTGTCGCAGAGCAGCAGCGTCAGCGAGATGACCGAGGGCAGCATGATATTCACGGCGATCGACCCGCCCGGCTTTGTGAGCATCTCCGAGACCGCAAAGAACAGCGCGTGATAGGCGCAGAACACCAGCAGCTGCATCACGATCATGCGCGGATGCTGTTCGACCTCACCGACCTGCCAGAGCACAGAGCCCGTGACAAAGCCGCAGAGCGTCGCCGCGCAGAACATGATCACAGCCGCGCAGAGCGAGACCAGATATTTTGCCGTGCAGATCGCGGTGCGGGAGAAGCCGCGCGCGATGATATTTTTCAGCGTGTTCTGGGCATTGTCCTCGCAGATGAACAGCGCCGTGAAAATGCCGAGCAGCAGGTTGAGATTCGCGCCCTCGACCGCATTGGCCGCATAATACCAGCCGCCGTAGGGGGATTCACTGTACATGCTGCCCGCGAGCAGATTCGTTGCAAGCGCACCGAGCACCAGCACGGACAGCGCGACAGCGGTGCAGATGTAGAAGCTCTTCGTGCGGAATAATTTGTCAAATTCAAACCTGATCAGACTGCCCATCACTGACCGATCCTTTCTATGAAGTAATCCTCCATGTCTGCGGCAGAAACATGCAGGTCGCAGACGCCCGCGCCTGCCTCGACCAGCGCCTGATTGATCTGATCGGTCTCTGCCTGCCACTGCGTCAGCCGGAGCAGATCGCCCTGCACCGAGCAGCCGGTGATGCCGAAGCGCTCCGCAAGCGTGCGCTGTGCGATTTCGATATTCCGGCAGCGGATATCGAGCGTGCGGGTGCAGCGTCCCTCCAGCTCCTCCGCGGAGACCTCGTCGACAAGCCGCCCCAGATGAATGATGCCGTATCGCGTGGCGAGCTTGGAGAGCTCCCCGAGCAGGTGGCTCGAGATCAGCACGGTGACGCCGCGCTCCTGATTGATCTGCAGAATGACGTCGCGCACGAGCTTGATCGCAGCCGGGTCAAGCCCGTTGACCGGCTCGTCGAGCACGAGCAGCTCGGGATTCCCGAGCAGTGCCAGTGCGATGCCGAGACGCTGCCGCATACCGAGCGAGAATTCGCGCACCTTCTTTTTGCCGGTGTCAGCGAGCTGCACGAGCTGCAGCAGCGGGTCGATCTCCTTATAATCGACGCCCCAGAGCAGCGCGAACCGCCGCATATTCTCATAGGCGGTGCAGTGGCGGTAGAGCCCGGGGTCCTCGATCAGCGAGCCGATGCGCGTTCTTGCGGCGTCGTCGGCGGGCTTGCCGAAGAGCTCGATGCTGCCCGAGGTCGGGAAGCAGGTGCCGAGGATCATCTTCATCGTCGTGGTCTTGCCCGCGCCGTTTTTTCCGATAAAGCCGTAGATATCGCCCTTTGCGATATGCATGCTCACGCGGTCTGCCGCAGCGCGCTGCCCGTACTGTTTGGTCAGCTCCTGCGTCTGCACAATGTATTCCATAATACAATTCCTTTCATCCGACAGGCTTCGCCCTAAAATAAGAAAGAATGAAGCGAATTTCTGCGGCGGGAATGAAAGCTGCGGAACAACTCCTCACTTCTCACTTCTCATTTCTCTCTTACTGCGTTTTGGCGTATCTTGCCATCTGCTATTATAGCATGTCCGCGGTGATCTGTCAAGCATCGGTGTGCGAGAGCAGCATCCGCTCGAGCTCCTTTGCCGCGGGCGAGAGCGGGTGGTCGATGCGTCTGGCATAGCAGATGCAGAATTCCGGCAGCGGGTCGGTCAGCGTCAGCGGGAAGAGCCCCTGCGCCTGCTCCATGAAATCCTCCGGCACAAAGCCGATGCCAAGATTCTGCCGCACCAGCGGGATGATCTGGTCAGCCGTCGCCGCCTCGATCTCCGGCGAAAAGCGCAGCCCGTGCCGCAGAAACCACTGCTGATAGACGCCGTAGGTCTGCGTCTGCGGTCCGAGCGACACGGTCGGGTACTGTGCGAGCAGCTCCGGTCTGATCGGCTGCCCGCTGAGCCCGGAGAAATCCGCACCGGCAACCGCGATCTCCCGGATTCGCCGGATGACACGCAGTGCAAGCCCCTTCTGTGCGGGCGGCGGCAGCGGGAGCGTCACCGCGGCGATATCGACCGCTCCGCTGCGCAGTGCCGCAAGCGCCGAGGGCGTCGAGTGATTGGAGATGCGCAGGCGGATATTGCCGTATCTGCGGTGAAAATCGCTCAGAACGGGCAGCAGGCAGCAGTGCAGCGCGACCTCCGTCAGCCCGACGCTGACCACGCCGCTCTGCAGCGTATTCTCCCGCGAAAGCGCCTCCTCGCCCGCCTGCAGCTGCTCAACCGCGATGCGCACATGCTGATAGAGCCGCTCCCCCTCCGGTGTGAGCCGCACGCCGCGGTTCGAGCGCACCAGCAGCGTGCAGCCGAGTGCCTGCTCCAGCGCCTTGACCGTTCGCGTGACATTCGGCTGACTGCTCAGCAGCGCGTCGGCGGCAAGCGTCAGATTGCGGTATTTTGCGACATAGTAGAACACGCGGTAATATTCATAGCTGACGTTCATCGTGCACCTCCGTCATATCAATCTGATATATTCAGGATTTGAAATATACATTTTACATATCACTGCAAACCTATTATAATAGATACAGAATCAAATGTCAAGCACAAAGCTCATGAAACGGAGAACAACATGGCAAAGACCAAAGACCTGACGGTCGGAGAGCCCGGAACGGTACTCCGCCGCTTCTGCCTGCCGATGTTCGGCAGCATCATTTTTCAGCAGCTCTATAATCTCGCAGACAGCTTTGTCGCGGGCAAGCTGATCTCCGAGGACGCGCTCGCGGCAGTCGGCAACAGCTACGAGATCACGCTGATCTTCATCGCATTCGCGTTCGGGTGCAACATCGGCTGCTCGGTGACGGTCTCGCAGTTCTTCGGCGCCAAGCGTCTGCGCGATATGAAAACCGCCGTCACGACCGCGCTGATCGCCTGCTGTGCGCTCTGCGCCGTGCTCATGACCGTCGGGCTCGCGGGCGGCGGACTGCTCCTGCGCATGATTCACACGCCCGACAACATTTTCGCGGATTCCGCCGCGTATCTGCGCATCTATGTATGCAGCCTGCCGTTCGTCTTCCTCTACAACCTCGCGACCGGCATCTTCTCGGCGATTGGCGACAGCAAGACCCCGTTCTATTTCCTCGCAGCCTCCTCGACCGCCAATATCTTCATGGATATTCTGTTCGTCACCGCATTTCAGATGGGCGTCGCAGGCGTCGCGTGGGCAACGCTGCTGTGTCAGGGCGTGAGCTGCGTGCTCGCACTGATCTTTGTATACCGGCGCTTCCGCCCGATCGAAAGCGGCGAACCGGCGCCGCTGTTTTCGTGGGCACTGCTCAGACAGATCGCTGCCGTTGCGGTGCCGAGCATTTTGCAGCAGAGCTTTGTCTCCGTCGGCAACATCGTCCTGCAGAGCGTCATCAACGGCTTCGGGTCGGGCGTCATCGCGGGCTATTCCGCCGCGGTCAAGCTCAACAATCTTGTCATCACATCGCTCACCACGCTCGGCAACGGCGTTTCCAATTTCACCGCGCAGAATCTCGGCGCCGGAAAGCATGCACGCATTCCCGAGGGACACCGCGCTGCATGCAGGCTGGTCTGGGCGCTCGTGCTGCCGCTGACCGCGCTCTATTTCCTTGCGGGCGGCGCTCTGGTGCGGGTCTTCCTCCCGCCCGATGCCCCCGCGGGCGAGGCACTGCAGACCGGCATCCTGTTCCTGCGCATCGTGTCACCGTTCTACGCGGTCGCAGCGCTCAAGCTGGTCTCTGACGGCGTGCTGCGCGGCGCGGGGCTGATGAAGCAGTTCATGGCGGCGACCTTCACCGACCTGATTCTGCGCGTCGTGCTGGCGATGCTGCTCTGCCGCCCGTTTGCGTCGGTCGGCATCTGGATGGCATGGCCGATCGGCTGGACGGTCGCAACGGCGATGTCCGTCAGCTTTTACCGGCGCGGAGTCCGCGCGGGCATTTCCCTCCGGGTACATTTTCGCGGAGCCTCCCCAAGCGGCGTAACTGCACGGCGCTAAAGCGCCTTCTTATGGGTTAATGCTCCCAATACTTCTCTCAATCAGCAGCAGGGACAGCGGCGCCGGAATCATTCCGCATTTTCACATTCCGCATTCCGCATTCCGCATTTCTCACTTCTCATTTCTAACAAGGAGGGTGAATATGATTCCGATCCAGACCGTGCAGACCGGACAGCTCACAATGCAGTATTTCCGCTTCGGCAGCGGAAGCAGAACCATGGTGATCCTGCCGGGGCTGAGCGTGCAGAGCGTCATGGGCTCCGCCGACGCCGTTGCAGCGGCATACGACTGCTTTGCGGCGGAATACACCGTCTATCTCTTTGACCGCCGCAGCGATCTGCCGGCGAAATATTCGCTCGCGGACATGGCGGAAGACACCGCAGCCGCGATGCAGGCGCTCGGACTTGCCGACACCTGCTTATTCGGCGCCTCGCAGGGCGGCATGATGGCACTGCTGATTGCGGCGCGGCACAGAGAGCTCGTGAAATGTATGGTGCTGGGGTCTTCTGCTGCAAGGATCAACGAGCACTCTGCACTGTTTCTCAAGAAGCTGCGCCGGGCAGCGCGCAGGGGGGACCGTCATGCGCTCGTGCACTGCTTTGCGGAGGCTGCCTATTCCGAGGGCTTCTATGCGCAGTACCGCGCGGCATTTGACCGGATGGCAGAGGCAGTCACCGATGAGGAGATTCGCCGTTTCCTGATTATTGCGGGCGGCTCGGCTGCTGACCTGACCGGAGAGCTTGCGGCAGTACAGTGTCCGACGCTGGTGCTCGGTGCCGGAAAGGACCGCGTGCTCGGTGACAAGGCAGCGCCTGAGCTCGCAGAGCTGCTGCACGCCGAGCTGTATGTCTATCCGGAAGGCTCGCACACCGCCTATGACGAGGAGCCCGACTATAAAGCGCGCATCCTCGCTTTCTTTCAAGCCAATTCCTGAAACACAGAGCGGCTCCGGAGGACCCGGAGCCGCTTTGTTCTGCATTACTGCATCTTGTAGGCGTCGATCATTTTCTTGCTGATGTGTCCGGAACGGCGACCGTAACGCTCGCCGCTTCGGATATAGGAAATATCAGCTGCTGCGTTTGTTTTCAGCTTGACCTCCAGCTTCATTTCGGAGCGGTTGACCGGCACCACATCAATGCGGTCGATGATCGCCTTTGCCATTTCATCGACCTCCTCCTTTGCCATGAGGTGCCCGGGGCGGTACAGTGTCCGGAAGTATTCCTCGATCCTTGCCAGCTCGGCGGCGTAGTCTGCCGATTCCAGCGCCTTCGCCTCCAGCGTGTGAATGTCCTCCTCGAGCTGCGAGATCAGCACGTTCATATTGCCGTTGCGTTCGCGGAATTCCTCCCTTGAGATATCGCCCTCGGTGTAGAGGTCGAGCAGCTTTTCGCGCTTGGCGCTCTCCTTTGCAAGCCGCGCTTTCAGCTCGTTGATCTGCCTCTGCGCATTCGCCTCGCGGTCGCTTTCGCGGTAGACCCGCAGAAAGTCGCGCACATACTCTTCGATATTGCCCGCAATCGACTGGAAATGCTCGGACAGCATCTGATAGAGGTCGGCTTCCATAATCGAGAACGAGGCGCAGCTTTTCGCGCCGGAGCGCTTTTTCTCACTGCAGATCCACTGGTAGATCGGCTGTCCCTGCGAGACGCTGTTGGAGTAGCTCGTGCGCCAGTAGGGCACATCATGCGCCTTGCACCAGATCTTTCCGGTGAACACGCTCTTGTCCTTGAAGGAACGCTCCCTGCTTTTGATCGCACGGCTGCGCTCGCGGAAGATCGCATTGCACTTCTCCCAGATTTCCTCACTGACGATCGCGGGCACAGTTTCGCCGGTCTCGTCCTTATACATCACCCACTCTTCCTCCGGCAGGAAACGCTGCTCGCGGGTGCGGTAGTCAACGATCCTGACCTTGTTGCCGCAGAAATAGCCCTTGTATTTCGGATTCTGAATGATGCCGGTGATCGTGTTGTGGTGAATGCGTGTGCCGTTGCGCCCGCGGTAGCCCTTCTCCCAGAGGATGCGCTCGATCTTGCGGGTGCTGTATTCGCCGGTCGCATAGAGCTCGAAAATCAGGCGCACCATTTCGGCTTCCGGTTCGTTGATGACAAGACGGCAGTCCTTCTTGTCGTAGCCGAAAATGCGGCTGTTGCCCATGACGCTGCCGCTTTCGATGGAGCGCTTATGCCCCCAGCGCACACGCTCCGAGAGCTTGCGCACCTCGTCCGCGGCAATGCTCGACATGATCGTCAGGCGCAGCTCGCTGTCGGTGTCGATCGTGCAGATGTTGTCATTCTGGAAGAACACACCGACACCGGCGCGGAGCAAATCGCGGGTATAGGTCAGGCTGTCCACGGTGTTGCGGGCGAAGCGGCTGACCTCTTTCGTCAGCACCAGATCGAACAGCCCCGCCTTGCCGTCCTCGATCATGCGCATGAAGCTCGCACGGTTCTCCGCGGATTCGCCGCGCACGCGGTCCA
Source organism: Oscillospiraceae bacterium (assembly GCA_016288755.1). GTDB lineage: Bacteria > Bacillota > Clostridia > Oscillospirales > Ruminococcaceae > Firm-04. The sequence continues at coordinate 17,195 of JAEELE010000022.1, read as the reverse complement.
CATAGCCCTCGACATACGCCCAGTTCGGGTTCTTCTGAATCATGTCCGTGAAGAATGCAATCTGATTCTCGATAGAGTTTTCCTGCTCCTCGCGGGTCGTCGAAACGCGGGCATAGAAGGTCACGCGCATTGGGATATCGAAGATGGTCTTGCGCTCGGCTTTCATCTGGTTTGCGACCTGATAGATGTCCAAACAGCACACCTTCCTTTCTGTCGGCGGTTAGATTTAATATTATGATACCATACCGACGATGATTTGTCAAGAGGATATTTGTCATTGATCGGTCGGTGAAAGCAACAGCCACTCCGGCAAATCGGAGCGGCTGCTGAACGTCATGCTTTCTGGATGCGGCATTTTTTCTTATAACATGAAATACCGTATTTGAGAATCGCGGTCATGCCGTCATCGAGCAGCGTTTCCGCATAATTCATTTGTTCGATCTGTGCGAGTGCATTGCGGCAGCCGGTTTCCATATCGGCGTCCTCACCGAATTTGACTTCGATCACAATGCCGATCTCCTCCTCCGGAATTTCGATCAGAATATCACTGTATCCGTCACCGGACTCCACATTGGAGCGTACATACCAGTCCTCCATATGGCTGAACAGCCCGAGCAGGATGCCGTGATAGAAATTCTCCTTTTTCGCGATCGCCGCATTGTTGTCGCGGATGCTGATGACGCGCTTGAGATAATCGGAAAACAGCGCCTCCGCCTCTGACGCATTGCCGTCCCGGAATGCAAGACAGAATCTGTCCAGAAGGGATTTGTCCTGTCCCGCATACTCGCGGAACCATTCATAGATCTGGTCTTTGAAGATCTTTCGGATGCCCTCGTTCGGGATTACCAGATCGAACCAGTCACCGTCGGGAATGCCGCTCTTCGTCAGATAGCCGGTCGTATACAGTACGCTCCAGATGTTTTCGACGGAATCCTCCAGCTCACGGTAGGTCAGCTCCAGGTTCAGCTTCTTCCGGATGGATTCACCGGCGATCAGACGTTCGATCTCACCCTTGGTGGTCGCTTTCGCTTTGGTGATCAGGCTGCGGACAATATCGTTTCCGCTGGTGTTGATCCAATAGGCTCTCGGCTGCGCATAGGGATTGGTAATCAGCTCATAGCAGTGATTCAACACATCCCACGGGTTGTAGACTTCGGTCATTCCGAACTGATACCCGTCATACCATGTGCGCGTTTCTTCGCAGTGATCGGCTTTGCCATAGTATTCGAGCATCTGCTGCACTTCACTTTCGGTGAATCCGAAATACTGCGAGAACTGCACATCTGCAACGGAAAAGACCTTGAGATTGTTCAGTCCCGTGAAGATGCTCTCCTTGGAGATGCGCAGGCAGCCGGTCAATACGCCGAAGAACAGGCTGTGATTCGTTTTCAGTGCCTGCCCGAGCAGATTGCGGATCAGTGTAATCATCTGATCGTAATAGCCGTACTGATATGCCTTGTCAAGCGGCACATCGTATTCATCGATCAGGATGATGACCTTTGCGTTGTGGTACGTTTGCAAAGCATCGGAAAGGAAGCGGATGCTGTCGCCAATGGCAACGGAAGTGAAATCCGGCTTCATGTATTGCAGAAACTGCTGCTTCGCTGCATCTGTCAAGGCGTCGCTTTCAGAAGCATACGCGTGCCGATTGAACTCTTTTGCGATAATTGCCCGCATCATGCTCTCCGCTTCCTCGAAGGAAGCGCCTGCTGCACCTTTCAGGCTGATTGAGATGACGGGATACCTCCCCATGTAATCCCTGCACAAATCGGCATATTCCGTGATCTGCAGACCGTCAAACAGCCTCGGATCATTGCCGATCTCAAAAAAGCAGCGCAGCATATCCATGTTCAGCGTCTTGCCGAACCGGCGCGGGCGCGTGAAGAGATTGACCTGTCCGCGATACTGCATCAGATCATAGATAAATAAGGACTTGTCAACATAGTAAAAGTCGCCGGTACGAAGCATCTGGAAGTCTTCCGTACCGATCGGAAGTTTCATCTTATCCTGCATGGTGTTTCCCTCCTGTTCCGGCGTATTGTGATTGTTAATGATATTATACCACACTCCGCCGCAAATCGCAAGTACCAAACAGATCCCTTGACAACCTGCTCGGAGTGTGGTAATATTGAATCGTAGATCATGCACGATCCGAAGCGGAATCTCCCGGCACGGTCTCTTTCAGTTTGTCAATCAGCGCAGTCATGCGCGAGAGCTTCGCGGCGTCGATCATCCCTTTTCGATATAAGATATGCGCCCAGGCGGTCAGTGTCAGCTTCTTCAGCTCCAGTGCCTGTGAGTCAGTTTTCTGCATATCAGCACCCCCTTTTGTTTTCATTGTGCCCATCTATCTTAACAATATTACGGCGGAAAGCTCCCCGTTCATGGTGTGAACGGGCAGACCTTTCCGCGAAGTGTGACAGACTGATTGCAACCCGCGCTCTTATTGTAAAATGGCGCTTTGATAATGACATCGCCGCGCTCCATAGCATCGAAGGCTTCGACCTCTGCCTTGCGCAAACGCAGCTCAGCAGCGACCTGCAGCTCAGAATTCTGCGTCGGCCGCAGGAAAATCATCGTTTTCGCCTTTCCCATCGCCCTGCCCAGCACCGTGCTGCGGGCATAAAAGTCCTGGGTCGCGCCGTAAAACGCGATGTTGTACTTGCGTCCCTCCTTCAGGAGTTGGCAAACCGCTGTGCCATCGGAAAAGTCGAGATTCTGGATCTCGTCGGCAAAGACATCAAGCGGAATTTCCGGATGCTTTTTCTGATACCGGAACAGTGCCCGCAGAAGAGAATCAAGCAGGTGGATCTGATAGTCCGGATCCAACCTCAATACAACGATCCGGTCTTCCGCCTTAAACAACTGAGCCCACGAAGATGCAGTTGGCGAGCTGAAGAAAGCTGAGGCTGTGCAAATCGAATCGGCAGGGCTCTGGTCATCCAGATTGATAAACACAACGCGGCGGTCGACATACTTCGGCGGCAGATTTCGCTGCATCGCTTCCTGCGGAAACGAATCTGAAAAGTCGAATACAACCACATGGTGCCAAAGCTCTTGACAGAACGCCATAAGCTGGCAGAGAAGATAGCTTTTGCCAGTTCCGGACTGTCCGGTGACGAGAGTGTGCATATTCTCCTGCTCCTGACGGCAAATTCGTCTGACTGCAAAATGCCCGTTCCCGTCCTGAAGCAGAGGGATGCAGTCATTCGCGGACAGTTCAGAATGCGAAAGCCAGAAGGGGGCGGTGTCTAAATTGCGCAGTTTTTGCACCACGTCCATGTCTAGCGTGTCGAGCGGCAGGTCATATAACTGCAGCCTGCGCCATTTGCCTGTCAAATCGTGAACCTCGGTCGGATTGGTGTTACCGTCCTCCATTACAAGCATGCCTTGCTGCCGCAGGGCACGGAGAAGTCCTTTTGTGCCGTGAGCTGTTTTCATCTGTGGAACGCAGTCCTCCAGCATCGGTTGGTTTACGAGCAGCCGCTCCCCGGACACGATCGCGGTGAATGATGCTGGGTCGATCCGAAGCCGGTTTCGCTTCCGAATTGCCTTGAAGGTGCCGTCACGGAATCGATTGCTGAGCACCAAAGCAAACTCGGAGCAGATTGCCGAATCGCAGGTCTGGACCGACTGACTTTCCGTAATAATGTCATTCAGAAGCTGATTCAACTGATCCTCATCCGCAAGACCATCCCCGAATATTGTATTCAAAAGTGTCTCAGCCGCAATGAGGCTGCAGAAAAGTGCATGCTCTTTGATCTCAATGCTGCCAAGTCGTTCCTCAACTAGAAGTCTTCGCTTTTGACAATTCTGCCTAGCCAGATTGGCGTGAGCGAGAAGCCATCGGATCACGACTCCGTCAATTGTGTGAACAATCCGGTCAATTTCGTGGCAGTCTGTTTCCAGCGAAACACCTTCCAGCGAAATGGTCACCGTTTGCTCCGCAGCAATTTGATTTGCAAAAGATGCAGCATGGTCAGCTACCACAATAATCAGATTTCGTTCTACCTCCGCTTGACAGGAAACTGTTTTGGAATGGAGAAGGAAACGTAATTGACGATCAACAACGTTCCGCTCGTCCAAAAACGAGTGATCCTCAAGGATCGCAACGCCGTCAACAACATCACTTACGGTCTTTTTCAACTGCCTGATTGGCGCATTAAGCTGCGTGACCGGAGTGCCGGCATCATCTGTTTTCATCAAATGGATCACAGGAATTGCAGACTGCTCTGCACATGGCCGAACAAAAACCACTCCTGTGAACTTGATTCCGGCTTCAATCAAAAAATGCTGCATGAGACTGGCGATCCGAAACAGTCCCAGAAAAATGAGAACGGGATGCCGTTGAAACAGACCGAGCCAGCTCGCAAACAAGCTAGTTGGGTCAGCCGGTGGCTTAAGAAGAGTTCTCCGCCGGACGCTGTCTGAAATAAGATGCGGCGGAAGAAGGCATCCCTCCGGAACGCATCCGAAATTGATGCCGCCTTCCGGGGTTTCGACAAACCCCTGCCTCTGATAAAGATGCAGCACCTGCCGCTCCGCGTTTCTGATCTGAAATGCGATCAGCTCGTTTGCCTTAGTTTTCGTACACCCCGGAAGGCGCTGTATTTCCGGCATATGTTGAATCCACCGATCTTTTTCTGCGTCAAACGCTGGTACAGCGGCTCTGAAGTGACTCGTTCCTATGCTGTATGGGACAATCACGTGTGTCAGATCCTCCGTGACCGAACGCAATTCGGTGACCACAGGACTGATCTGAAATTCCGCGGTCAGCGCATCACGTCGACGCGGTTGCCCGTTGACAAAAATAACTTCGCCCCAATTATGCTGCACCGCATCGAAGTCGAATGAGCGGCTGCGTTGAGAAAACTGGGCAGGCAGACTGCTTGCACGTCTGCTTTCAGGGTCAAATGGATAAGACCCGATGACAGGTGACGGATTGGCGCAGGCTGGAATGCCTGTCGGATAGATTTGAGACATCAAGATGACCTCCCTGTGTTCGATTTTTCAAAATCCCCGGTCTCCTGTATCAGACCAATCTGAAAAATCTCAGAACACCGGATTTTTCAAGCTTTTTCGGTCGACCAATCAGACGGACCGTTGATTTTGTGGAACTTGGGCGCCTCAAGTTCAAATCCATCATAAAACTGGAAGCACGACACGACAAGACGCGACACTGCTGTCTCGATTCGAAAGGAGGACGCTATGTCTTTTTCTCAGTATGCCAAGCTGCTATATCGGGTCCTGGGTGGGAAGAAATGGGCTTTTACCGCAGAACTTCTAAGGGCAGGTCTGCCCGGAGGTTGTCCACTGGTAGACAAATTGACGAAAGACCGGAGCGGCAAAGATCGGCTCAGGAAGTACCTGTCAGGAGAACGCGGGATTGATGAAATTGCTTTGGACATTCAGGCCGGTTATGACCACTTCACTTTTGTTGACTATATTGAAGAGACTTATAGCGAGTATTATGCAGCACTTGTGAAGGCTTTTGCTGCTAAGGGAATCGTGATCGAACCGGGAGATGAAGCCGCGCAGCTTACCGAATTATTTGAGAGCATTTTTCATATAGGAGATTATGCACAGAAATCTGACGGGGACCGTAATCCCACAGCAATCGCCGCGCAATCCAGCGAAAGCAAACAGTTTGCCAAGTTGCTGGAGAAGCTCACAGATCAGTTTGATAAAGTATCCGCTAGTCTTCTGAAACTCCAAACAGAATATTCTGTAGCAGCGCCCAGGAAGGAAAAGAAGCAAAAAGACACTATTAAGAAAGATCTTCACAGCTTCAAAGTCCTGAATGAGATGCTCAAAGAATACATATTCTGCTATCCGGACTTTACTGCACTTGATCAGCTGTATGATTTGGGCGGCATTTTGATGGCGTTAACCTCCCTTCCCGTGAATAGTAAATCCGATGCGATTGAGCAGGCATTGAAAAAATACAGAGAACTGCTGATAGAAGTATCGAAATTGTACCCGCAATACCTGAATCCTTCTCAGTCATGACATGAAATAGCTTGAAGCCCGCCCCCAACCGGGGCGGGCAATCTTTCATATACTATTATGAAGGCGATAGTAACTCGACTTCGACAAGCCAAGCACCCGCATCGCGTCAACCGGACGCATTTTCCTGCGCCGCACCTTCTCCATAATCTCGCGCCAATTCTCCGGCAATGGAGCGGCTGGACGACCAAACCGAACATTCCGCCGCTTGGCTGCCTCAATCCCCTCCCGCTGACGGGCACGGATTTTGTTCCGCTCGTTTTCTGCAATTGAGCCGAGAACTTCGATCAGTATGGCGGTGACCATCTCCTGCACCCATTGCTGCTCCGGCGGGAAGTCCGTGAGTGTCGTCGGGATATCGAGGATCTTCACCCGAACGCCCATGTCCTTAAATGCTTCGAGTTCCCGCTTGATATCCGCCTTGTTACGGCTGAGGCGGTCGAGTTCCTTGATGATAAGCGTATCGCCACGACGGAGAATTTGCCGTTTGAGATACTGATAACCTTCGCGTTCAGTGTCCTTTCCGGACGCCTTATCCACGATAATCTGTTGCTCCGGCACACCGAACCGGATAAGAGCCTCGACCTGTCGGTCGGTATTCTGATCTCGGGTTGATACCCGGGCATAACCGTATACTCTGTTATCCATAAGACCTCCAATCCGTGCCAAAAGGTGGTTGTGACTTATGGGGCATCCCAGAAGTCAGAAGAGGACATTTTGGCACTTGTTTTTCGCCTTTTTTCGGGTGTCCCAAAAAGTTTACTTTTTGAGACTGCTCCTCACCATTCCGTGCCCGAGAGCGCAAGCCCATAGGCGGCAGGGTCATAAAGGAGTTCCTCGATTTCGTCGTAGCTATACCCCATGTCGCGAAGATGCTGGACTTCTTCCGGCTGCAAGCCGTAGTAGCCGCACATATCGATGAGAAGCGCGATGTCCTCGTCGTCATCGTCCGCGGAAGCGGAGCGGCTGGTTGATGCAGCGCCGCTCCACCCCCAGTCATACCCGAAATAGCCGCCCCAGCGACAGCCGAAGTAATCATCATGAACCGTATACTTATCGCGGGTGATTGTGCCGTCGGTAGCAATCTTCACAATCTCGCCCTCGTCAACCTCGATGACATCATTTTTCGGCAGTCGGACGCGGAGCAGCCGCATTGCTTCCTTGAAGATCTCTTTTGTTGAGGCGTAAATGTAAAGCCCGAGCGAGGGGAAATGGACAAGGTACAGCGGGGATTCGCCCTTGACAAACCAGAGGTTGTTATCTTCGTCAAGCACGGTGAATGTGAAATATCCCCGCACCTGCTCTGCCAGGTACTGAAGAGAATCAAAGGACAACTCATGTTGGGATTCTATCAGCTGAACTGCGATGAAGGAATCGGTCTCAATCGGTGTCTCCGGTAGATTTAGCTGTTTCCGCAAGGCTGCGTCATTCCAAAGCACGCCATTGTGTGCGAGGGCGAATTCCGTTTCTGCCTGCCCTCTGAAGGGATGGTTGTTCTGATTGCGCTTTTGGCTGCCCTGCGTCGTGAGGCGCGTATGACCCATGACCGCAGATGTGCCTTCAGGAATGTGAAACCGCAATTTATGCGCTGGCAACGGCCGCTTATAGATACTGAGCCGGTCGCCTCGGTTATAGGCAATGCCCGAGGCGTGGTTGCCGCGCACCTCCGAGGCGTTCGCGAGCGCCTGCACCAGCTTCTGAAGCACCTTCCACGGCACACGCTTGCCGTAATCCAAGAATCCAAATAATGCGCACATGTTAATTCCTCCCTTCCTTATCTTCAATCAGCTCAACGATGTCCGCAATCACGCGGATTATAGTCATTATCAGTGCGAACATACTTTCTTCTCCTCACATTTCCGCTTCAATTTCAATCTCGTCATTCACATAGAGTTGCCGCTCCCGCAGGTACTGAATCAGCTCGAGCTCTGTTACCGTCTTGACGAAAGCCAGCCAGGATTGCGCCGCGATCTCATCCTCGGTCATGTTCACTGCAACGTCGCAGATGCGGTTTACGAGTTGCAATGTTGCAAGTAAGGTGTTCAGCTTGAGCGTCCCGCGAAACAGCCGAAATTCGATGGTGTGGTAGGGGCAGAGATTCACTGCAGCATACCTGCCTGTATTCCCTTTTTTTGCTTTCTCTAAAATCGCCTTCCCAGTTTTCTCGATACCATATCGAGCCGACCAACGATCCATGCTATGCTGGGTGCGACGAGAGAAAGTGAACAGTTCATTCCAATGAAGCTCAACAAAGAAGAGCAGGCGTTCAATCACAGCCTCCTGCTCATCGCGGTTCTCACCGAATGCGGTGCGGTTGACATGGATATGCAAACCGCAAGTGCTCGTCATGTGCGAGCGATAGCCGAGATAAACCGCTTCCTGCAGCACATCCGCCCAGGGCATCGAATCCATGTGATACTGCAGAGTCATAGGGTGGGTGACCAACTCAAATCCGTCATCGAGAGAGCCGTCTGACTTGATGTAGATGTGATCGGCGTGAAAATTCGCCTGAACTTTGATTCTGCGGGCGTTGTCTTCATCTTTTCCTCCGCTGTCAATCTCCAGCTCTACACCAAAATAGCGATTCCCGTCACCATAAAAGATGGCAGTCGGCTTGTAGCCGTATTCCTCGATTTCTGTGTCCAGATCCTCGTAGCAGCTTGCGCAGTAGGGATAATCGCCGTTCCAACACACGTCATTATCGTGCACCAGCCGTCCGCAGCCCTCGCAGCGTCTGTAGTGGGAATCGTAGCACGATTGACACAGGGTCATGTTGTCGTCCGCAACCGAATCATTGATCCAGATCGTATCCTCGCAGTGATCGCACACCGTAGTGTGCACGTCAACACAATCGTCGCACAGCAGGTCATCATCAAGCTCGAAGCCCTCATCTTCTTCCAGTACACAGCCGCAGTGGCTGCAAATGCGTTGTTCTTCCATTTCACTTACCTCCATAAACAGAAAATGCCCCGCCATTACGGCGGGGCGTCAGTATTCCTCGGCGAGGAGCATTGTGCTGTGGGTGTCATCGTCGATGACATATACCTTCGCGGAGATCGGGTTGTCGCTCGGGAACAGAAAAATCTTCTTATACTCCGGCTGCTCGGAGCGGTGTATGATTTGCTGCATTCCACCAAACGGAGCGAGGTCGAAAATTTGCAAGTAGTCGCGATCCGGTGGAAGCAGGTCAATCAGATTCCATATCAGGACTTGCAGCGGTGGCGGAATTGTTGTGCTGATTCCGCGGGTCAGGTAGCGCTGATTGTCGAACATTTTGAACATCTCCTTCATGAAAGTTTAAGCGCCGGGGCATGAAGCCCCGTTGCTTCACAATAATAATATATATTTCGATTTAACAAATAATAAAAAAACGCCGGCACAAAAGCCGGCTCATCGCTCTGTGATACTAATATTTAATTAGGTTTTTTATTGCGTTTTTGTATTACAATGCGATAATTCACGAAGTGAATTCCTGCAATATATTATATTTATATTTATTATATAATATATTATTAAATCAAGAAGATTAAATCATGAAAGGAGTTTTGATTATGAAAGACCCCAAGGAGAAGAAGACACGTATGGTGCCAACTCGTATGACACAGGCACAGTACGAAGAAGTCAGGAACAAGGCGAAGGAACGTAACATGTCAGTAAGTTCCTTTGTGGTCGATGCGGCAACACATAATGACCAAAAAATCAACCCGCATCAACTGCTGCAAATTCAAAACTTGATCAACCTCGCGGCAGATGCATGCGAACAGACGAACCCCATCCTTGCGAGAGAACTACGGGAAGGGGGTGACGATTTATGGCAATCATTGTGAAGATTATACGAGATTCAGACGGTGGGTTGCAATATCTGCAAAATGCTTGCAACTATATCCGCGACGGACGGGAGCTTACATGCGGAGGTTTTGGTGTGAATCCGTTTGACGCAAAGGCTGCGTACAGACAAATGGAAGCAGTCAAGAGTTATTATGGGCAGACGAGCACGAATCCGCTCCTGCATTTCATCGTATCATTCGATGGACCGACGGACAATCTGGTATTTGCATCGCAAGCCGCTCCGGTGATAGCAGCATTCTTCAAGGACAACTATCAGGTGATGTGGTCTGTTCATCATGCCGATGGTGATTCAGCGCATTACCATATGCATCTGGTGATGAATTCTGTTAATCTGCAAAACGGCAAACTCTATCATTCCGGACCTTCTGAGCTGAATCAGTTCTGCTGTCATGTGAAGGCGGTTACCGGGATGGAGTATCAGTTAATATACGGAAACAGGAAACAGAGAAAGATATAAAGCCCCATTTTAGATTTATCAGGGATTCTTTCTGTCAGTGCGTTGCAGGTATCACAGTGATATGGGCGAAATCAAGCGGTTTTGCAGGTGTGTGGAACGGATCACCGGAATCATAATTGTTTCCTGCACAAAGAAGCAGAGGGGCTACTTTAAAACCTAAAAAACGCGGACGCAGTAAAGGTGAGAAAAGAATACTGACACCAGAACAGGAAAAGGAAGTTCAAAAGATCATGCACTACTGCGATTTCTGCTTCATCCTGCACAGATGGAACATTTCTGCTTTTTTTATATTCGGTTGCAATTTCCGGTTGATTGTGATATAATAAAAGCAACAGCCATCTGCATCGTCGGCTCTGTTTTGACGAAGGGAGGAACGAATATGATTTTGAAACGTTTGGCAGCAGCGCTTTGCGCAGCAGCCCTGCTTGCGGTGCCGTTCTCACAGCCTGAGATATGTGCGCCGTTCTGTTTAGCAGCGGCGGCCGCCCCGGAGGCCGCGGTCTCTGCGGTGACAGTCGTTGATTCGGGATACTGCGGCAAGGAGCTGAAATGGTGGCTGGAAAGCGACGGCACCCTCACCATTTCCGGCAACGACGACATGTATACCAACACCATCCCGCCGTGGTCCGGTTATTCGGGCTATCTGACCGAGACGGATATCAAAAACGGCAAAACCGTGCCGTCCACCGTCATCAAAAAGGTCATCATCGACAAGGACGTCAAAAGTCTGGCGCCTGCTTCATTCGCGAAGTGCCAGTATATGACGTCGTTCAGCAATCTCAGCACCGAGATCACAAGCATTCCTTCGTACTGCTTCAACTGCTGCTATGCGCTGACCTCGGTCAATATCCCGTCGCAGGTCACAGAAATCGGCGACTATGCCTTTGCGCAGTGCACCTCGCTGAAAACCGTGACGCTGCCCGAGGGCCTGCTGCTGATCTGCAAGGATGCCTTTACCGAATGCACCTCGCTTGCGAGTCTCACCATTCCGTCCAGCGTCAATACCATCATGCACGGCGCCTTTGAGGGTGCGAAATGCGTGGAATATGTCGGCAGCATCGGCTATGTCGACACTTGGGCAGTGTCTCTGGAGGGCGAGGCGGAAGGCGATGCGGTCTCCGTCACAAGCTGCTCGTTCCGCTCCGGCACGCGGGGCATCTGCCGGGAGCTGCTCCAGACGCACAAGGAGCTGACCTCCGTCACACTGCCCGACTCCCTCGCCTACATCGGCGAGTCTGCGTTCAGCGGCACCGGCATCACCGCGCTGACGCTGCCTGCGGGGATGCGCTCCATCGACAGAAGGGCGTTCAATTTCTGCATCAGCCTGAAAAGTCTGAGCATCGCGGAGGGTCTGCGCATCATCGGGGCGGAGGCATTCTCCAACTGCAACCGCCTGACCGCGGTGACCCTGCCCGCCAGTCTGGCGGTCATGGACAGTCAGGCGTTCTATGACTGCACGTCGCTGAGCGACATCCGCGCAAACTGCCTCACCTGTTCAGTCGCGACCAATGCGGCGATCTTCGGCTTCAGCACCGCGAACAATCTCCAGCGCACGGTCACCTGCTACGAGACCTTCACATGGCTTGCGGGCTATGCGGAAAAAGACCCGAACTGCACGTTCATCCCGCTGCACCCGACCGGCACCGGCTGGAGCTTCACCGGCGGCACGCTGACGCTCTCTGCCGCAGATACCGACCCCGCCGGATGGTCGCAGCTTCGGACGCAGATCAAGGCGGTCACGGTCAGCGGCACGGTGTCGGCGCTGCCGGAGGATGCCTTCCGGAACTGCACCGATCTCGCATCGGTCACGCTGGAGGACGGCATTGCCGAAATCGGCAGCGGCGCCTTTGCAAACTGTGAGGCGCTCAGCGCGATCACGCTCCCGGAGAGCCTCATCCGCGTCGGCAGCGAGGCGTTTGCAGGCTGCACGGCGCTCACGGAGATCGTATTCCCCGAAAGCGTGTGCAGCATCGGCGAACACGCGCTCGCGGGCTGCACGAAGCTCACGCAGGTGACCGTGATGCACCCGGGCTGCGAGATCGCAGATTCCGCGGACACGATCCCGCAGGGCACGGTGATCTGCTGGGCAAATTCGACCGCGGAGCAATATGCTGAGACCTATGCGCTGACAAGCTCGCCCAATCTCGGCATCTGCTATGCCGCGGGCACCAATGTCTGGATCTCCGGCACCGATCACGTCGCGAAGCGCATCTGGGCAAACGGCACGGTGACGAAGGTCACGGTCCCTGAATGGTTCACCTCGCTCGGCAGAACGAAATTCTCGGTGCTGCCGGATATGGAAGCACTCATCCTGCCGGACACCCTCATCGGCATCACGAACGGTACATTCAGCGGCTGTGCGGCGCTGAAATCCGTCAGCGTTCCGGGCGGGGTCATGTACATCCCGGACGATGCCTTCTCAGACTGCGTGTCGCTCACAGCGGTCACACTCGGAAGCGGCATCAAAACGATCGGTGAGAACGCATTCAGGGGCTGCTCCGCGCTGGCATCCGTTTCCCTGCCCGACACGCTCACAGCAATCGGCAGCAGTGCGTTTGAGGGCTGCGGCAGTCTGAAAGCGATCACCGTCCCGGAGGGCGTCAGGAGCATCGGAGACAGCGCATTCCTTGCGTGCACGGGACTCACCGAGATCACCTTGCCGTCCACGCTGGAGCAGTTCGGCAGCGATGTATTTTCCCGGTGCACCAATCTCAAAAAGGTCACGTTCTATTGCCTCAGCTTTACCGGTGACCCCGGCATCGCGAAAAGCGTGACAATCTGCGGCTATGCCAATTCCGCAATTCAGGATTTTGCCGACAGGCACGGAAATCCCTTCGAGCCGCTGAGCAGCAATTCGGTCCTCAGCACGGGTGTGCTCGGCGGGACATGCATCTATACCCTGTACGGCTACGGTCTGCTGCAGATTTCCGGCACGGGTGCGATGCCGGACCTCATCACGGAGAGCATTCCGTCTCCGCCGTGGGAAAGCGGCAGAGCCTTCATCTCCGAGGTGGTGATCGACGACGGCATCACGGTGATCGGCAAGAATGCGTTTCGTTCGCTGCCCAGACTGACAAAGGTCACGATCCCCGATTCGGTCGTGCAGATCAAAGACTATGCATTTGCGGGCTGTTCCGCGCTCACTGAGATCACGCTGCCGGGCCCGCTGCGTGTGATCGGCAGCTATGCCTTTTCCGGCTGCAACGCGCTGGAGTCGATTGTTCTGCCCAATCAGCTGCAGTCGGTCGAAAGCAATGCCTTTGCCGGCTGCTCCGCACTCACAAGTGTGAACGCAGCTTCCTCGGAGATTCTGACGGTCGGAACCTATGCCTTCTACAACTGCAAAGCGCTCACAGATGTCAGACTGCCCGCGACGGTTCAGATGATCAACAGCTACGCCTTCTCCGGCTGCGAGTCGCTCGCGGAATTCAGGGTGCCCGGGTCGGTCGAGACGATCGGCAGTTATGCCTTCTCCGGCTGCACGTCACTGACGTCTGCCGAGATGCCGAAATTCATGACGACGCTCGGCGAATACGCATTTTCCGGATGCACAAAGCTCGCATCCGTCACGCTGCCCGCGAGCATCACGGCGCTGAAGGAGGGCACATTCCGGAACTGCGCATCGCTCGAAACGATCACGGTCCCGGAGAAGGTTACGCAGATCACCGACGCATTCGGCGACCGGACGCTCGTCAGAGAGATCACTGTGCTCGGTCTGAAGGTCACCATGACCGGTACCCTGCACCCGGATACCGTGGTCGCTTGCTACACCGATTCGACGCTGTGGAGCTATCTGGTCAGCAAGGGCATCCCGCACCGCGCGCTCAACGAGGTCGAGCCGGTTGCCTCCGGCGAGCTCTGCGAGGGCATCACATGGGAGGTCACCGTCGAAAAGGAGCTGATCATCGAGGGCACGGGGCAGATGGAGGATTTCGGTCTCCTGATGAAGAAGCCGTGGGACGGCTACGGGTTCCATACAGTCATCATCTCTGAGGGGATCGAGTCGATCGGCAATTACACCTATGAATCGCGGAAGCAGATCAAAAAGGTCGTGCTGCCGCGCACGCTGAAAACGATCGGCGAGGGCGCGTTCTACGACTGCGAATCGCTCGAGCTCGATGCCCTGCCCGACAGCGTCACCGAGATCGGCGCGAATGCGTTTCAGGGGACCAAGGCGCTGACGAAGATCACGCTGCCGCACAGCAGCTGCACGGTCGGCAGCAGGGCATTTGCGCTCAGCTCTGTGAATGAGGTCGTTTTCCCTGTGCAGATCAGATCGGTGAACATGGCGGTCTTTTATCCGCTGCTGGAAACGGACAGCGGGTCATACGCGAAAAAGACCCTGTATTTCCTGAATCCCGACTGCCGGATCAGTGCGGGCAGCTTCTTCACCTCCGACAGCGCATATGCGGGCTGTGTCAGCATCGTCGGCTTTGCGGGCTCGACGGCGGAGGCGTTCGCGTCGGAAAACGGTCTGGAATTTTCGCTGATCGACGCGGCACAGTTCACCACGGAGCCGCCCGAGACCACGACCACCACCACAACGACCACAACGACGACCAAAATCACGACGACCGAAACGACAACGACCGAAACGACGACCTCCTACGATCCTACCCCGCGCGCGGTCTTTGACCGCGACACCGGCACACTGACGATCAGCGGCGAGGGCGTCCTCGGATCAAACAGCATATTCAACGGCTTCTCAAAACCGGATGTGCTGCATCTGGTGATCGGCGACGGCATCACCGCGATCGATCATAATTCCTTCAACTACTGCATAAATCTGGAGAGCGTTCAGCTCGGAAAGAATGTCAATGCCATCGGCTACAGTGCCTTTATGGACTGCCACGCACTGACTGAGATCACGCTGCCGGACAGCCTGCGGTGCATTGAAGATCAGGCGTTCTATTCCTGCGGCAGTCTCGCGGAAGTCAGCTTCGGAAAGCAGATCGAGATCATCGGTCAGCAGACATTCTACGGCTGCGGGCTGCTTGAGCTCACTTTGCCGGATTCCGTGACAGACCTCGGGGAAGAGGTGTTCGGCTATTGCAGATATCTGCATTCCGCGGTGGTCGGCAGCGGCATCACGAGGATACCCAAACGGCTCTTCTATGGCTGCAACGAGCTTTGTACGGTGGAATTCCAGGGAGAAGTCGGGATCGTCGAAGACCAGGCATTTGACTCCAAGATGCTGTCTCAGATCAGCGGCATCGCGGGCTCGCAGCTGGAGTATTATGCGATCGAGCATGAGATCCCGTTTGTGCCGACTGTCGGCAGCAACAGCAGAAGCTATATTGCCGGTGAGCTGCCCGATTTCAACGGCGACGGCAGGGTCACGATCGCGGATGCAGTGACGCTCGTCAAATATTTCACGGAGCAGGTGACGATCGAATTCCCGGATTATGCGCCGTCTATGCTGACGATGGTCGACCTGAAATATCTGCTGCGGTATCTGGATGAAATGACCAGGTATCAAACAGCTTACTGAACTCTGACCGCCGTCTGCAATCAACCGCAGACGGCGGTTCCTTTGTATTTACTTTCCGATGCAGCGTTCCAAAGCCGCTCCCCTGCTGCGACGACTACCGTTCCAGAAACAGTTTCAGTTGATTTGCCGTGCCCGGCGACCATAGCCGCTTTGAGCGCATATTTCTTGATGAGCTGTTTCATATTGCACCTCGCATTTTGATTTGGTGCAGTGTATGCGTGCAAATGAAATTCTATGCAAATGGAGAGCAGCCGCCCGCGGGCGGCTGCACAGACTGTCCTGCTTTTTTGCGGCGTGTCGTCTGTGAGCAGTCCAATTTTACGCGATCGCGCATTGCATTTTCTGCTGCGATGTGCTATAATAAAAATGGTCGTACCGAAGCTGCGCGGTGCGCGGAATAATATGCAGCAGAAAGGACCAAAGAGCATGAAACAACGATGGAAGAGGACCGCGGCTGTCATCCTGTCCGCGGCGACGCTGCTCGGCGGGGCACTGCCCGTGCTGCCGGAGGGCGTCAGGCTGTTTGAACCGACGCTCACGGCTTTTGCGGACGAAGGCCCCACGTCCGGCAGTCTGAACGAAAATATCACATGGACGCTGGACGAATCAGGAACCCTGACAATCACCGGAGAAGGGGAAATGCCGGATTTTTCCGATGAAGCGAGCCCGTTTTACGGTGCCGCCGGCGTGAGCGCGTTGGAAATCGGGGAGGGCGTGACGAGCATCGGCAGCTTTGCGTTTCAAGGCTGCGAGAATATGGAGTCCGTTATGCTCCCGACAACCCTGACCGCCATCGGGGACGGCGCATTTGCGTACTGCACCGATCTGACCGCGGCAGATATTGCGGGTGTGACCGAGATCGCGGAGGGAACATTTTTATGCTGCACCAGTCTGGAAAACGTCAACATGCCGGACGGCGTGACCAGAATCGGTAATCATGCATTTGCAGGCTGCACCAGTCTGGAAAACGTCAACATACCGGACGGCGTGACCAGAATCGATAATCATGCATTTGCAGACTGCACCGCCCTGTGTTCGGTATATATCCCGGGGTCTGTGTGTGAGATCTGCGACTGTGCATTTGAAAACTGCACTGTGCTGCAGATGGTGGATCTTCCGGACAGTGTGACCGAGATCGCTGACGGAACATTTCGTGGCTGCAGCAGTCTGAAAGACGTCAACATGCCGAACGACGTGACCAGAATCGGCGATCATGCATTTGCAGACTGCACCAGTCTGGAACACCTCGAAATTCCGGGCAGTGTGAAAACAATCGGCGATCATGCATTTGCAGACTGCACCGCGCTGTCTGCGGCAGTGATCTCGGCGGGTATCGAAGAAATACCATCAGCCCTATTCGACGGATGCACGAGCCTGCAGTCTGTCACGCTG
>JAEELE010000021.1 GCA_016288755.1 Oscillospiraceae bacterium | reverse complement strand
TATCGGTCCGATCGGTCTTCCGAAGAATATCCGTGTCGTGTTTGATAAATCCCTGCGCGGCATCGAGTCGATGGTCTGCGGTGCAAACAAAGTTGATGCGCATCTGCGCGGGCTGAATGCGGCGCGTGATCTCGGCGAGATCGAATATCACGACGTTGCAAAGACCTTCGACGGCGCGGTCTGCCCCGACTGCGGTCAGCCGCGGATCCACATTGAAAAGGGCATCGAGATCGGCAATATCTTCCAGCTCGGCACCAAGTACACCAAGTCGATGAACATGACCTACCTCGACGAAAACGGTGATCGTCAGTACCCGATCATGGGCTGCTACGGCATCGGCGTCGGCAGACTGTGTGCGTCAATCTGTCAGGAGAGCCATGACAAGTTCGGACCGATCTGGCCCATCTCGATTGCACCGTGGCAGATCGAGGTCTGTAATCTGCGCGTTGACAACCCGGAGGTGAAGGAGACGGCAGACAGACTCTACGCGGCACTGCTCTCCAACGGCATCGAGACGCTCTATGACGACCGTGACATCCGTCCGGGCGTGATGTTCGCGGACGCCGACCTGTTCGGCATTCCGATCCGCGTGATCGTCAGCCCCAAGACAATGGCGGAGGGCTGCGTCGAGATCGCTGCACGCGACAAGTCCTTCAAGGAAATGGTGCCCGTCGACGAAGCGGTCGCATGGCTGAAGGAAAAGGTCATCGAGCTCATGAACGCATAACATCAACGGACGGGTCGGCGTGCGGCGCTGCCCGTCCGTTTTCGTGCAGGCTTGCATTTTTTTCGCAGATGTGTTATAATCATGTCATTGAGGAGTGATAAGGATGCCGAATTTTACCAAGACTGCGATCAAGCAGTCCTTTATCAAGCTGCTGAATGAGCGCCCGATGAAGCAGATCACCGTGCGCGATATCGTCGAGGACTGCGGCATCAACCGCAACTCCTTCTACTACCATTTCGCCGATATCCCGACGCTGCTGGAGGAGATCATCACCGACGAGGCGACCGCGATCATCAACGCGCACCCGCACATTGATTCGATCGACGAATGCGTTGCAGCGAGCATGGAATTCGCGCGGCAGAACAAGCGGCTCGTCATGCACATCTACCAGTCCGTCAACCGCGAGCTCTATGAGCACTATCTCTGGCAGGTCACCGAGGCGGTCGTGACGGTCTATGCCGACAAGCTGCTTGCCGGGCACCCGATCAGGGATGAGGACCGCAGACTGTTCATCCGGTATTACAAGTGTGTGTGCTTCGGGCTGACGACCGAATGGGTGCGCAGCGGCATGCGCGAGGATATGGAGCAGGATATGCTCCGCATCTGCGAGCTCAAGCGCGGCATGGCGGAGGAAATGCTCAAACGGTGCATGGAATCATGATACAGAGAAGCCGTCGGTGCGGAAAGCATCGGCGGCTTATTTCTGTCCCCTCCCCTTCCGGATTCAGACAAACCGCCCGCGTTGTCCAAAAATCAGACAGCGCGGGCGGTTGTGTCCGTTGCAAAGTGCTGCTTCACGCTGTATGATATAGATGCAGGCAAAGGAAAGGAAGTGGGCATATGACAAAGACAGTGCGCTCCGTATACCCGATGCGGACCGCAAAAACCGGTTATCTGACGGTTTCGGCGCTGCTCGCAGCCGCAGGATTGCTGCTGATCGTGCGACCGGATTTCAGCGCCGCCGCGATCGGGCGGATCGCCGGTGTGCTGCTGATCGCCTTCGGCGCATTCCGGCTGATCGGGTATTTTTCCCGTGATCTGTACCGGCTGGCGTTTCAGTTTGATCTGGTCTACGGCGTCATGCTGGTGACGGTCGGCATTCTGATTCTGACAAATCCCGCACATCTGATGACAGTTCTCTGCGTGATTGCCGGAATCTGTGTCATGGCAGACGGTCTGCTCAAGCTGCGCATCGCAGCCGACGCAAAACGGTTCGGCATCGCGCGCTGGTGGCTGATCGGCTCGGGAGCGGCACTGACGGTCCTGCTCGGGCTGGTGCTGTTGTTCCGCCCGGCTGACAGCGCGGCTCTGGCGATCCGGCTGCTCGGTGCGGTGCTGCTTGCAGAGGGTGCGCTCAATTTCCTGACTGCCGTGATGACTGTCAAGATCGTCCGGAACCAGCGCCCTGACATCATAGAAGCAGAGTACAGAGAGGAGCAGAATCAATGATAAAATTCGGTGAGTGGATCACAAGGCACCGCGTGTCGGTGCTGATCATCGGCACGCTGCTGCTGATCCCGTGTGTGTTCGGTTTCCTGCACACGCGCGTGAATTACGACATTCTGTCGTATCTGCCGGGCGATATCAACACGATGGTCGGGCAGGATATCTTAAAGGATGAATTCGGCAAGGGCGCCTTTTCCTTCGTGCTAGTCGACGGCATGAGCGAGCAGGAGGTCAGGGAGACCGCGGACAAAATCGCGGAGATCGACCATGTCGCGGACGTGGTCTGCTATGAATCGCTGACCGATCTGCGCGTGCCGAAGGAGATCCTGCCGCAGAAGGTCGCCGATTTCTTCAATCACGGTGATACCACGATGCTCGCAGTGTTCTTTGACGACACCACCTCCGCGGAAGGCACGCTGGAGGCGATCGACACGATGCGGAGCATCACCTCGAAGCAGTGCTATATCAGCGGCATGTCCGCGATCACTGCGGATATGAAGCATCTGACGGAGAGCGAAACGCTGATTTACACGGTGATTGCCGTGCTGCTGACAAGTCTGGTGCTCGTGCTGACGATGGATTCCTTCCTGATTCCGGTGTTCTTCATGCTGAGCATCGGCTATGCTGTGGTGTGGAATCTTGGCACGAATGTATTCGCCGGAGAGGTCTCCTTTCTGACGCAGGCGCTCGCAATGGTGCTGCAGCTCGGCGTCACGATGGATTATTCGATCTTCCTCTGGCACACCTACAAGGAGCAGCAGTCGCAGTATCCCGACAGCCGGCAGGAGGCAATGGCACACGCGATCGCTGCAACGATCGTTTCCGTTGTCAGCAGCTCCTTTACGACGGTCGCGGGCTTCCTTGCCATGTGTTTCATGAGCTTCACGCTCGGGCTCGACCTCGGCATCGTCATGGCAAAGGGCGTTGTCTGCGGCGTGATCGCATGTGTGACCGTTCTGCCCGCGATGATCCTGATCTTCGACACGGCGATCGCACGCACCTCGCACCGCGATCTGCTGCCGAAGTTTGCGCATGTGACCGCGTTTATCACGAAGCACACCGGCGCATTTGCGGTCTTGGCGGTCGCACTGCTGATTCCGGCGCTCTACGGCTACAGACACTACGACGTATACTATAAGCTCGACAGCACACTGCCCGAAACGCTGGACAGCGTGATCGCGAACAGCAAGCTCGAGGAGGAATTCCACATGAACAGCACGCATTTGCTGCTCGCGGACGCATCCTTGCCCGCGAAGGACGCGCAGCAGATGCTGAATGAGATGAACAGCGTCGACGGCGTGCAGTTCACGCTCGGCTTCAATTCGCTCGTCGGTCCGGCGATCCCGGAGGAGATCATTCCGGATTCGGTAAAATCGACGCTGAAAAGCGAAAACTGGCAGCTCATGCTGATCGGCTCGGAATATGAGGTCGCCTCGGATGCGGTCAACGCGCAGGTTGCAAGGCTCAACGACATTGCGCAGAAATACGACGCGCACGCCATGCTGATCGGTGAGGCACCCGCGACGCGCGACCTCATCGAGATCACCGACCGTGATTTTCAGGTCGTCAGCATCCTGTCGATCGCCGTGATCTTCCTGATCATCGCGCTGACCTTCAGGTCGGTCACGCTGCCGGTGATTCTGGTCGCGGTCATCGAGCTGGCGATCATGATCAATCTCGGCATCGCGTATTACACGAACACACAGCTGCCGTTCATCGCGTCGGTCGTCATCGGCACGATTCAGCTCGGCGCGACCGTTGACTATGCAATTCTCATGACAACGCGCTACCGCACCGAGCGCAGCAGCGGCAAGGACAAGAAAACCGCTGTGTCGATCGCGCTCAGGACCTCGGTGCAGTCCGTTGTGACCTCGGCGCTCGGCTTTTTCGCGGCGACCGTCGGCGTGGCAGTCTATTCCGATATCGGGCTGATCTCGTCGCTGTGCATGCTGCTCTCCCGCGGCGCACTGATCTCAATGGTCGTTGTCATCACGGTCCTGCCCTCGATGTTCATGCTGCTTGACGGCATCATCGTGCGGACCAGCGCCGGATTTTTGCCGGAGGATGCTCAGAAGCGGCATCAATTCCGCCCGCATTTCGCGCATTGACAGAAAGGAGTATCTGATATGAAAAACTATAAGAAGGTCATCGCAAGCCTGCTCGCGATCGTCATTTCCGCAGGCGCGACCGGCTCGATCGCTTATGCAAAGAACAACAGCACCGCCGATACGGCACAGACCGCCGAAAGCGTCAGCGATTCAACAGAGACGAAAACGTCGCGCAAGGCAGCGGACGGCAGCGCCTGCAAGGATGAAACGGTCTATGTCGTCTGCGGCGCGGATTCCGCCGTCAGGAAGGTGATCGTCAGCGACTGGCTGAAAAACACAAAGGCGCTTGCATCACTGACCGATGTGTCGGCGCTCACGGATATTGTCAATGTTCGCGGCAGCGAGACCTTCTCGCAGAACGGCGATTCGCTCGACTGGAACGCAAACGGCGAGGATATCTACTACAAGGGCACGAGCGACAAGGAGCTGCCGGTCGGCGTGAAGATCCAGTATCTGCTCGACGGCAAAGAGGTCACGGTCAATGAGCTCAGGGGCAAGAGCGGGCATGTTGTGATCCGCTGGACCTATGAGAACCGCCAGAAGACAACTGCGAAGATCAACGGCGAGGAAAAGACGATCTATGTGCCCTTCATGGCGGCGAGCGCTGCGGTGCTCGATACCGCGAAATTCGTCAATGTGGAGATCACGAACGGCAAGGTGATCTCCGACGGCGACAGGCTGATCGTCGTCGGCATCGCATTCCCTGGCATGAACGAGAGCCTCGGGCTCGGTGAGATCGAGGGATTCTCCGGCACACTGCCCGAATCAGTCGAGCTCTCCGCAGATGTGACAGATTTCGGCATGAGCAATTCGGTCACGGTCGTCTCTGACGAGCTCTTCTCGAAGATGGAGCTCGATGAGGATATCTCCTTCGGCGAGCTGACCGACAAGATCAAGGAGCTGAGCGACGGCGCAAACGCCCTCTGCGACGGAACTGCCGCGCTCTATGACGGCATCATACAGCTCTCCGGCGGCACCGGCTCGTTGAGCGACGGCATCGACCGGCTGCTCGACGGCTCTGCGGAGCTGAAGGACGGTGCGGCAGCGCTCAGCACCGGCGCAGATCAGCTCACAGACGGTGCAAAGACCCTCTCTGACGCGAGCGGCAAGCTGACCGACGGTGTCCGCAGCGCAAAGGACGGCTCCGGCAAGCTCACAGATGGCTTTGCGCAGGTCTCCGGCGGCTCAAAGCAGCTGACGGACGGCATCAGGTCAGCAGAGGACGGCGCAGATCAGCTGAAATCGGGCATTGACGCTGCCAAGAACGGCTCCGATCAGATGAATGCGGGCTTTGACGCACTCGAACAGGGCGTTGACACGCTCAGCACCGGCGCGGAATCGCTGAAAAGCGGGGTCGGGCAGCTCTCGGAGGCGGCAAAGCAGGTTCACAGCGGCGCGGAGGCGCTCTCAGACGGTCTTTCGCAGATGGACAGCGGTGCTGCATCCCTGAGCGAGTCCGCAGAGCAGCTCGCTGCGGGCATCAGCGGTGCGAAGACCGGCGCTGATTCGCTGGCTGCCGGAATCGGTGCGGCAAAAACCGGCGCAGATTCGCTCTCGGACGGTGCTGCTCAGCTCTCAGCCGGTGCGGAGGCGCTGGCCGCGGGCATTGGCACTGCCGGTGATTCGCTCGACGCGACCATCACTGCGAATCAGCAGGCGCTGACCGCTCTGCAGGCACTCTATGCGCAGGCGCCCTCTCAGGAGCTCGCAGCAGCGATCGCAACGCTGCAGCAGACCGTTGCGGCACAGCAGCAGATCGCCGCGGCAATGGACACGGACGGTCAGCTCGGTGCGGGTGCAGCAGCACTGAAAACCGGTGCACAGCAGCTTGACGGCGGCATCGGCAGCCTGCGTGACGGGCTTGCATCCGCTGACAACGGCGCAGTGTCGCTCATTGCGGGCATGACGTCGCTTGATCAGGGCGCAACGGCGCTCGCAGGCGGTGCAAAGCAGCTATCCGGTGCAGCATCGCAGCTCTGCGGCGGCGCAAAGACGCTCACAGCAGGCACGCAGGCGCTGGATCAAGGCATCACGGCATTCTCGGCTGGCAGCGATCGGCTCTTCGGCGGATTCGACGCACTGATTCAGGGCATTCAGTCGCTGTCTGCGGGCTCCGGCAGCCTCAATACCGGTCTTGCGCGGCTCTCTGCGGGCTCGGGCGAACTTTGCCTCGGGCTCGGCACGCTCTATGACGGCTCAGCGGCGCTCGGCAGCGGCATCGATCAGCTCAGCACCGGCGCTGCCGCGCTGGACGGCGGCTTGCAGCAGCTTCTCGACGGCAGCACGCAGCTCTCCGGCGGCGCAAATACGCTGTATCTGTCGCTGCAGACGCTCTCGGGCGGTGCTTTGTCGCTGTCGGACGGCGCAAATACGGTCTGGCAGGGAATCGGAACGCTGAAAACCGGCAGTGCCGACCTGATCGACGGCGTCGGCAGGCTGGAAACGGGTGCGAAGGACCTGAACAACGGCATGACCGAATTCCGCAGCAAAGGCATTGACAAAATCAGCGAGGCTGCAAATAAAGCACTGCCCGGTCTGGTCGACCGCTTCAAGGCTCTGCGGGCAGCGGCACAGGGCTACGACAGCTATTCCGGCATCGCGGATGGCATGGACGGCAGCGTTAGGTTCCTCTACATCTTCGACGGGACTGAAAACTGATACAGGAAAAGCACAGCTCAGAGCGGAATGCCCTGAGCTGTTTTTTTGTATGCAGATGTTACCTTTTCCTGTTTTTGTCGTCTCAGATTACAGAGATACTGCATTGTATCATTTTCACAAACAGGAAAGGGTGATGCCTATGACCGCTTTCTGACTTTGATCGTTCAGGAAATGCTTCACGGATATTGGAACAGGAGGATGGATCATGAAATTAACTTTTGCGTTTTCATTTTTATCAGTCTGCTGTCTCATGAGCGGTGCGATGTTCAGCCCGGTCAGCGCCGATGAAATGGAGAGCACGACCACGGAAAACACCACTACGGAGAACACCACTACGGAGAACACCACTACGGAGAACACCACCACTGTCACGACGGAGACCCTCCCGGATTCGGAATATGATTACGAGGGCGCATTTCTCCCGCAGTCATGGACATATTTTCATTGG
This sequence comes from Oscillospiraceae bacterium, assembly GCA_016288755.1. Lineage (GTDB taxonomy): Bacteria > Bacillota > Clostridia > Oscillospirales > Ruminococcaceae > Firm-04. Next base: position 30,023 of record JAEELE010000021.1, on the reverse strand, counting down.
GTCGGAGATGAACTGGATCTCAGCGGTACGGTTCTGAATTTGTCGGTGCTCAACCCGGACGGAACATTTGACAGGGACCCGTTTGGCTTGCGTGCCCGCGTGAAAAGAGGCGATTATTCGGATTCCTATACCTTTGACACCAGTGCTGTTGACAACACAACAGAGGGAAACTATCAGGTCGCTGTCAATACAAAGGGCGGGGACATTCTCACGGTAAAGAAGAATGACCGCATTTGCCGTGTCAAGCTGATTGATTATTCGGCGACCTTCTCAGTGTTCTTCAAAGCGCCCACATACGACCTCGGACTGTTCGGTGATAACTATTCCACGAATATTTACTGCATGCCGGAGGACACCTATGACATTCATCTGTCACTGAATACCGGGATCGAATCCTGTGTCGTTGCAGACCCGACGGTGGCTGAGATCATCGGAACCTATGAGCGCGATTCCGTGCTGTATTTCAAGGTGAAATGTCTGGATTACGGAGAAACGGATATCACGGTCACACTGCCCGACGGCAGAACGGCGAGCTGCACATTCCATGTCATAACGGAGGAGGAATTATACCCGGAAACCACAACGACCGTGATTTATGACGACGCTTATTTTCCACCCTCGACGGATTCTGCAGATGAGCACACCACAGCTGTCACCACGGACACCGATCTGACAGATCCCTCCGACAGCACGTCTGCTGACATGACCGAGCCAGATGCAGGCAATACAGATGCATCACACATTGCATCGGATCAGGAGCTCTGCGAATGGGCAGTGAATGATTACAAAGCAAGATCGGGATACACAGATGTGTCCGCGAAAATCACGAATAAGCGTGACGGCGCATACGAGATCACGATCAAGGACGCAGGACGTAATGTCCTCGATGTTTACACCGTCGATCCGGTATCCGGCATCGGCAATAACGTCGCCGCAGAGAAGGTTGATCTGCCTCAGACAGGAAACAATGTCATGACGGACAGGCTCATATTTGTTGGGGCTCTGACGCTGGTCGGGATCGGCATGAGCATGGCAGTTGTCTCCGGCATTCTTCGCCGCAGGGAAACCAAGACAAAATAAACAGCAAAGGCACAGTCCTACGGCGGGACTGTGCCTATTTTTGGGTCGCTGTCAGAATCGCAGATGCGCCGAAGTCAGTCGCCGACATTGCTGCTGCCGCTGTCATCGCAGACCGCGTAGAGGTTGGTCTCCCATGCAGGCACATACGGCAGATGGCGGATATAGAGCTTGTAGCGCGGGTTGATGCGGCGCACCAGCAGGGGCAGCTCGAAGATATCCTCATTGCGGTGATAGAGGGCGATCATCAGCTTCGGCGAATAGCGCACAATGGAGCGGCTGGCGCCCCAGAGTGCCTCGCGCTCCGAGCCCTCGACGTCCATCTTCAGGAGGGTCACGGGGTTGCCTGCGAGCAGATTGTCGACCGAGCGCGCGGGGATCGTTGCGCCCTCAGACACGACCGCGGACTGTCTGCCCGAGCGCGAGCTCAGCGGCAGCTCGGTGTCCACGCACCAAGCGGCACACTGGTAGCACTGCACGGAGGGCGTGTCGCCGACAAACTTCACGAGCTTTTTGTAGTTCTTGCGGTCGGGCTCAACGGCGATGATGCGGTGATACTTGCCGCGCGTGAATTCGAGCATTTCGCGAATGCTGTCGCCGTTGTAGGCGCCGAGATCGACGTAGATCTCATGATTGGTCGGCTGGAGCACGCGGTTCCAGATCTCATCGCGGGTGTCGACCTGATCGATCAGATAGGACGGCTTGCCGCTGATCTTGAAATTGATGATATTCGCGTAGATGCGGCGGGAGCGCTCGTCCGCAAGCGTCTGATAGACCGCCTGAATCTCCTCGCCGTGCTCGTTGCAGTATTCGCGCGTGAACAGTCCCCCGCCGACGACCGGCACATCGGGGACATAGAGCGTATATTTCTGTGCGAGCGCGCGGATGCGGTCGATCATTGCCGGAGAGCAGACCGCAAAGGCGAGCACGATAACGAAATCATTGAGCTCGGCTTCGAGCTCGGAGAGCTTGCGCACGGGGAAGCCTGCAAAATCATGACCGCGCACGAATTCATCGCTGGCAAAAATGCCCGCAGCCCGGATACCGTTCGCACGCATCGCAGAGAGGATGCGGACTGCGCCGTCACCCATCCCATAGAGATAGATCGGACGTGTCTCAGCCCGCAGCTGTTCCCATACGGTAGTGGTTTCAGTCACAAATTCAAGCATTACCTGCCCATACCTTTCTATCAGTGATTGTGCGGACCGTCGAAGTCGTCATCTTCGTAGCCGTCATCGACCGGATCGGGATGGTCGTGGTGATGATGCCCGCCCTGAATCGCATAGAGATCGCGCCCGCGCGTGCCGTAGCGGTCACGCTGCTTCTCGATTGCCTCATCCAGCAGCTTCAGCACCTCACGCGGCTTCTTGACACAGTGAATCTCCTTGATCGGTGTGTCCGTGTCGCGGACATAGACCATGATCGTGCCGCAGCCGACCAGACGCTGCCAGAACGGAAGCCGCAGCTTTTTGTCTGTGACCTTGTAGAGATCGAGCTCATCCTCATCGAGACTGAGCCAGCCGGTGCGCGTGATGAACTTGGTATCTGTGAGAAAATAGGTCGTGAAGCTCCACGGAAGACCGAAAAACGTGCGCTTTCTGTCCCGCCAGATATAATCAAAATCTTTCTTTTTTGCCATGAGAATTGCTCCTTTCCGTTCAGAACATGTTGTGCTTCGATCAGAGATCAATGACTGTTGTGCCCGAGCCGTCTGCCTGCACGCTGATCGCAGTGCCGGCGACCTTCACCGTAAAGCGGCGGTCAGTCGCAGGATAGGTCAGCGTGATCCGATCGCCTTGGCGTTCGGCGGTCAGCGTGAGATCAAGCCCGCCCGCTGCCTTGTAGATATCAGCGGTGACGGTCTGCCCGTCCGCGATGCCGCAGAGCAGCACGGTCGCATTGTTCAGATAATCGTATTCGACATCGGTGCCGAAATCGCCGAGCGTGAGGATCGTGCCGGGTCTGACATAGATCGGCATTTCGAGATAGCTGCATCTGCGGCGATACCACTTGCCGCCCTGCGTCAGCGGTGCGGAAGCCTCGCCGAGCAGATCGAACCACGCACCCTCGGGCAGATAAAACTCCGCAATGCCGCTCTCATCGAAGACCGGTGCGCAGAGCAGGCTGTCACCGAGCATATACTGCCGGTCGAGCGTGAGGCATGCGGGATCGTCGGAATAGTCGAGCACCATGGCACGCATCATCGGGACGCCGGTCTCATGCGTGTGATTCGCCTGTGCCCACAGATACGGCATCAGCTTGCCCTTGAGGTTCGTGAAGAATCGCAGCACAGCGCAGGCGTTCTCCGGATTTGCAGGGTCGTCCTCCTCATATGCCCACGGCACGCGGTAGGAGGTCGAGCCGTGCAGGCGGCTGTGTGTGCTCATCAGCCCGAATGCGACCCAGCGCTTGTACACATCTGCGGAGGCTGTCTGCTCAAAGCCGCCGATATCGTGGCTGAAGAACCCGAAGCCCGATGCGCAGAGCGACAGACCGCCGCGCAGCGTCTCTGCCATTGCGGAGTATTCCGCCGAGCAGTCGCCGCCCCAGTGCACGGGGAACTTCTGTCCGCCGGCAGTCGCACTTCTAGCGAAGAGCACGGCTTTGTCCTTGCCGACGCATTCCTCGAGCGCCGTGAAAACGGTCTTGTTGTAGAGGTAGGTATAGTAGTTGTGCATCGCGACCGGGTCTGAGCCGTCGAAATACACCACATCGGTCGGGATGCGCTCGCCGAAGTCGGTCTTGATCGCGGTCACGCCCTCGGCGCAGAGCTTCCGGATGCCGTCCGCAAACCATCTGCATGCGTCAGGGTTGGTGAAATCGACCAGTGCCATTCCCGGCTGCCACATATCCGTCTGGAAGATGCCGCCGTCCTTTGTGTGAATGAAATACCCCTTTTCGGCGCCCTCGTCAAACAGCGGGGACTGCTGCGCGATATAGGGGTTGATCCATGCGCAGATGCCGATGTTGTACTCCTTTTTCAGGCGTGCGAGCATGCCCTTGGGGTCGGGGAACATCTCCTCGTCCCATGCAAAGCTCGTCCATGTGAACGCCTTCATCCAGAAGCAGTCAAAATGGAACATCTGCAGCGGGATATTGCGCTTTGCCATGCCGTCCAGAAAGCCTGAGACGGTCTTTTCGTCGTAATCGGTCGTGAACGAGGTGGAGAGCCACAGACCGAGCGATTTTGCAGGAGTCAGTGCGGGACGTCCGGTCAGTGCCGTGTAGGTCGAGAGCACCTCAGCCGGGTTTGCACCGCCGACAAGTATATATTCGAGCGACTCGCCCGGAACGGTCATGCTGACTTTGGAAACGGTATCGGACGCGACCTCATAGCTGACGGGACCCGTCTGGTTCGCGAGAACGCCGTAGCCGCGGGAGCTCAGATAGAACGGCACGCATTTATAGCCCTGATCGGAGCAGGTGCCGCCGTCGGAATTCCACGTCTCAACGGTCTGTCCGTTCTTGACAAAGGGCGTGAACCGCTCACCGAAGCCATAGATATATTCGCCGACGGAGAGCGTGAGCTGCTCGCGGACAAATGCGCCCTTTGCCGGTGCCGGAATACTCCAGAAGGTATTGTCCATTGCCTGCCGCTGATCGTTTTCCTGCAGATAGGCGTTTTGCTGAATATACGAAGTCGCGCGCCAGCCTCCGCCGGTCAGATGCTTGCCGTCATAAGTAAACTGTACATTCCAGTTCATCCCCTTTGCGACGGTCACGGCGGTCTTGCCGGAGCGAAGGGTCACTGCCTCGGCAGTTTCCGTAATCACAGGATGAAAGCTCTCATCGCGATTGATCTCAAACTTTGGCTCGTGATTGGCTGCGCCCTTGTGGTGCACGATCTGCACGCGAATGGCATCCGCACGGACAGCGCTGTAGACAATCTCCAGCATCACGCCGCCGAGCGTCATGCCGCGATGATAGATCTGCTGAGAGGTCGCAAGCACATGGATTTCGTGATCGCGGACCTCGACAGAATAAGGCTGTGCGGCATAATCAACGGTAAATCCGCGGCGATTGAGCCAGAAGCCGTCTGCAAATTTCATAATAACCTCCTGCGCGGAGCTTCCCCCGCTCTCTTTTTTTACTACTATATCATACCATAAAACGCAGGGAAAGTCAATGATTCCGCGCAAAAAAACATCGGGCAGAGGCGCTTTCGCTCCCCTGCCCTGTTTTTTATGACTCTGCCTGCTGTGCGTATTTCTCGGCATCCTGCTTTCTCAGCTCGTTGCGGCGGATCTTGCCGCTGCCGACGGTCTTGGGCAGGCTGTCGCGGAATTCGATCACGCGCGGATATTTGTACGGTGCGGTCGCCTTCTTGACGTAATCCTGAATCTCCCTGACCAGCGCGTCCGAGCCGACGGTGCCCTTCGTCAGCACGATCGTCGCCTTGACGACCTGACCGCGGACCGGGTCGGGCACGCCGGTGACGGCGCACTCGAGCACATAGGGCAGCTCCATGATGACGCTCTCGATCTCGAACGGTCCGATGCGGTAGCCCGAGGACTTGATGACATCATCGACTCTGCCGACATACCAGAAGTAACCGTCCTCATCCATCCACGCGGTGTCGCCGGTGTGATACCAGCCGTCGCGCCATGTCTCCGCGGTTGTCTCCTCGTCACGGAAGTAGCATAGTGCCAGACCGGGAACCGGCTTATCCTTCAGGCGGACGCAGATCTCGCCGGTCTCGCCGACGCCTGCGGGCGTGCCGTCGGGCATCAGGATCGCGACCTCATACTGCGGATTGGGGCGACCCATGCTGCCGGGCTTGGGCTCCATGCCGACAAAATTGCCGATCGTCAGCGTGGTCTCGGTCTGACCGAAGCCCTCCATCAGCTTGATGCCGGTCGCGCGGTAGAACTGGTGGAATACCTCGGGATTGAGCGCCTCGCCCGCGATGCAGGCGTATTTCAGCGAGGAAAGGTCGTATTTGGAGAGGTCCTCCTTGATGAAGAAGCGGTACATGGTGGGCGGCGCGCAGAAGCTCGTGACATGGTATTTCTTGAACATCGGCAGGATGTCATCAGCGTGGAAGCGGTCGAAATCATAGACAAACACAGCCGATTCGCACATCCACTGCCCGTAGAGCTTGCCCCAGAGCGCCTTGCCCCAGCCGGTATCGGAAATGGTGAAGTGCAGACCGTTCGGGTCGGCGTTCTGCCAGTAGCGCGCGGTGACATAGTGTCCCATCGGATACTGATAGCTGTGCAGAACGAGCTTCGGATTGCCCGATGTGCCGGAGCTGAAGAAGATCAGCATTGGGTCGGTGCCGCAGGGCGTATCGGCAGTGCGCTCAAAGTGCGTGCTGTATGCCGGGAGCTCTGCGTTGAAATCGTGCCAGCCCTCGCGCTGACCGTTCACGAGTACCTTCGTTTTCAGCGACGGGCAGGCCGCACATGCGAGATCGACCTCATCGGCGACCTCACCGTCGGCAGTCGCGACGATCGCGGAGACCTCCGCGGAATTGAAGCGGTATTCAAAGTCGTGCTTTTTCAGCATGTTCGACGCCGGAATGACCAGAGCGCCGATCCGGTGCAGCGCAATGATCGAGAACCAGAACTGATAATGCCGCTTGAGCACGAGCATGACGCGGTCGCCCTTCTTGATACCGAGCGAGCGGAAGTAATTCGCGGTCTGGCAGGAGTAGCGCTTGATATCGCGGAAGGTGAAGCGGCGCTCGTTGTGATTGACGTCGACATAGATCATCGCAGTCTTATCCGGGCACTTCTCCGCCATTGCATCGACGATATCGAATGCGAAGTTGAATTTGTCCGCGTCCTTGAAATGCACACCGCTCAGCACGCCGACCGCGTCGGTCTCGCAGCTGACAAATTTCTCTGCGACCGGGTGCATCAGCCCTGCCTTGTCGACATTCGTGCTGTGATGCTCCTGCACACGCTCGGTGTATTCGGGAAGCGTCGTGCTGCCGTGCGGCGCCATGACAAATGCGTAGATCTCACAGTCCTCACCGCCGAGTGCGATCTCGTCGTGCGGCATGGAGCTGTCGTAATAGATGCAGTCGCCCTCGTGCAGAATCTCGGTGTGTGTGCCGACGATCATGCGGAGCGTGCCCTTGATGACGATATCCATTTCCTGACCGGCGTGGCTGCCCAGATGCAGGGGCTTGGAGAGCGCCTCCTCGGAATACGGGATGACAACATGGAAGGGCTCCATCGTCTTGTTCTTGAATTTGGCGGCGAGCTGGTTGTAGGCAAAGCCCTCTCTGCGGACGATCTGCACGCCCTCTCCCTTTCGCGTGACGGTGTAGCCGCTCAGCTCCGGCGAGCTGCCCTCGAGCAGATCGTTGATATCGACATGCAGCACCGCTGCGCACTTGTAGAGAAAATTGAACGTGAAATCCTTCTGCCCGGATTCCAGCGCCTTGTATTCCGCAATGTCAAAGCCGGTCTGCTCCGCCATTTCCGCAGCGGAAAGACCGAGGTCCTCGCGCAGGCGAATAATGCGCTCTGCCACCTCGCGGATCTTCTGTTCAGGGCTCGTGCTTCGCTTCTGCTCTTCCATGTCTGACACTCCTTTTTCAAAATATTTTCCGGGGCAAATAAAAACAGCCCGCCCCAAAGCTGAACTTTGAGACGAGCATCATTTCCATGATTCCCGCGGTACCACTCAAATTGTGCGGCTATGTTGCCTTTGCACCACTCAGCGAGCTCCGACAAGCTCTTTACATTCACGCAGCATCACGGGAGCGCTTACTGGGTCTGCCGCTTTCAGCACTCCGGCTCAGAAGGGATATGCAAAGCTGTACGCTGCCGTCTCGCACCGACCGACGGCTCTCTGAAAGCGGGGACAGATTCACACTTGACTTCCTCATCGCCTGTATTTGCGATTATATCACAAAACTACCCGTTTGTCAAGCCCTTTTTCAAAAAAATTTTTATGAAGCACGCATGAAGATTCTATGTGAATTCGCTGAAAGGGATTGACTGTCAGAAAATGAATGTGCTATGCTTGGTGTCGGGGTGATATCATGAAAAAAGCAATCAAACATATCTTGCTGCTGATTTTGCTTGCGGCGGCAATCTACGGCGGGTTATGCTCCTATGAATACTGGCAGCAGAACCGCGTCCGCGTGCTGCTCGATGTGCCGCAGGCGTGTCAGCATCCGGACTATCCGACCGGCTGCGAGAGCATCGTGCTCTATATGCTGCTGCGGTATTACGGCACAGAGGTCACACCGGCGCAGATCGTCGAGGCGCTGCCAAAGGGTCCCGTGCCATACCGAAAAAACGGCAGAGACTACGGCGCAAACCCGGAGCGCGAGTTCGTCGGTGATCCGCGTGATCCGCATTCCTACGGCGTTTACAATCAGCCGATCTGCGACACCGCGAATCAGTTTCTTGCGGGTGCACAGACGAAAACCGGCGCGACCGTTGACGAGATCAAACAGATTCTCGACAGCGGTGCGCCCGTCATGCTCTGGTATACGACACAGGATGCGGTCGGTGTTGAAGCCGGCAGTACATGGCTTGATGAACAGACCGGCGAGAAGATCACATGGCTGAAATATGAGCATGCCGTGGTTGCCTGTGGCTACAAGCTGAATGACCTCATTATCAACGACCCGAACACCGGAACGCAGAGAACGATCCGCTTCGGCACCGTGATGAATGCCTTTGACCGGCTCGGCGGCAGAATCGTCTGGTATCCGGTCACTTCTTCGGAATCTTCGTAAACGACGGGTCAACGCAGTATTCTGCGAGCGGGCAGCCCGCACAGAGCGGATTGCGCGCGCGGCAGGTATCGCGCCCGAACAGCACGATCTGGTGACAGAAGCGCGACGAACGCTCCGGCGGCAGCACCTTGCGCAGATCCTCCTCCACATGCTCGGGCGCGTGACGCTTTGTCAGCCCGAGCCGCCCGGCGATGCGGATGCAGTGGGTGTCCGTCACGACAGCGGGCTGTCCGTAGACGTCGCCGAGCAGCAGATTAGCGGTTTTTCTGCCGATGCCGGGCAGCGACAGCAGATCGTCCATCTTGTCGGGCACGATGCCGCCGAAGCGCTCCCGCAGGATGATGCACATTTCCTTGATGCTCTTTGCCTTTGCACGGTAGAAGCCGCAGGGCTTGACTGCCTGCTCCAGCTCTGATAAATCGGCATCGGCGAACGAATCGAGCGTCGGGAACTGCTGAAACAGCGTCTTCGTGACAATGTTGACGCGCGCATCGGTGCACTGTGCCGAGAGCCGCACCGCGATCATCAGCTCATAGGGCTTTTCAAATTGCAGTGAGCATTCTGCATCGGGATATACCCGATCGAACACATCGCAGATCGCCGCTGCTTTCTCCTTCCTTGTCACAGCTTTCCGCTCCCTTTCTCGCGGGAAAAGGTGATGACCAGAATGCCGCTGATGTCTTTGCCGGTGTCAACTGTGACACTGACGACATCCCAGCCGTCTGCCGCTTCGGTATTCATCACTGCTTCTGCATATGAATAGTCTTTTTTGATATACTTGCGCGGAATCTCAATAATTTTGTACTCTTTCATGTTTTGCTCCTTGACATTTTGTTTCGGTTCGTGGTATCATACAACTATACGAAAGGGAGTGTAGATATGGGAACTGCAATGCAATTTGAGCCGGAAAAGCTGATCTGTGCGGTGCTCTATACCGACGCACAGACCGCGGAAGCCGCGATCACAAGGCTGACTGCCGCTTACGGAAATACCGATCTCGAATCGGAGCCCTACTGCTTTTCGGAGATCTCGCCCTATTATGACGAAGAGATGGGCGGCATGGTTTACCGAAGGCTGCTGTCGTTTGCAGTCTGCCGCGACCCTGCGGAGCTCGCCGCGATCAAGACCTTCACCAATCAGATCGAGCAGGAAACGGTCACCGATACCGGCAGACAGATCAATCTCGACCCGGGATTGATCAGCCCCGGGCGGCTCTCTCTTGCAACGACCAAGAACGCCGGACACCGCATCCCGCTCTCAGACGGCATATACGCCGAGCTGACGCTGTTCTATGCGCGCGGGGCGTGGAATCCGTTTCCGTGGACCTATATGGATTTCAAGCTGCCGCAGGTGCATGCGTTTCTGACGCAGGCGCGCAAAATCTATATGCAGCAGCGAAAAAGCTGGCTGTCCTGCCGCTGACGCATCTGCCGCACGCGCGCGGTGAGAATGTCTCCCGACAGCCCCAGATGCGCGCCGACCCACACAGCGCCGTAGGCAAAGGCGAGGGTCATATCCTCCAGCGGAATCGCGCCCTCCTGCACCAGATCATAGCTGGAGCCGTAATCCTGACCGCTCATGCGGCAGGGCGCAAGAAAGCAGGGAATCCCCCGCTTCTGGCAGCGCAGCAGCAGCGTCTGAACCGCATAGGGCGAGTAGCGCAGGGAATTCGCTGTCTCGGAGTGGTAGGTCCCGTGCACGACCGCCGAGATGCCGTCGAGCGGCACGGTGTCATAGCGCAGCCCGTTATACGGATGCAGCAGGCAGACCTCCGCGGTCTGCTTTGCGATATCTGTCAGCACAGCGCGGTCAAGGCGGCAGGGCGGGCGGTCGACCTGCTCTGCTTCGAGCACTGCTGCGACCGGCATCATCGTATCGCTGCAGAAGGAACGGCTGCCGTTGCGGCAGGGCAGCAGATCGCAGCCGCGGTGCAGCAGCATTTCGCCGTCACTGTTCTCATAGACCGCCCAGACGCCGGGCATCAGCCGGTGCTGAATGAGCTGCACAGCCGCCGCGAAATTCGCGTGGCCGTTCGTCTGCGGATCGGAAAGCGGTGCGATCGCGGAAACCAGCACGACCGGGACCGGGACGCCGACCAGCGCCGCGGACAGCATTGCTGCGGTCTGATCGAGCGTGTCGGTGCCGTGCGCGATGATTACGCCGCCGACTGCTTCAAACGGCGTTTCCGCGAGCGCAAGCAGCAGATCGCGCCAGTCCTCGGGCGTGAGGTCTTCGCTGAGGCGGTTCATCGGCATGGAGACGCGAAACTGCACATCGCCGTAGGGGTGGGCAGTGCGGTAGCCCTCCTCGAGCAGTGTGACCGCTGAACCGACATTGCTGCGGCGCGTGCCGTCCGCTCCGGCAAAGCTGCAGATCGTGCCGCCGGTCAGAATCAGTGAAATATCCGTGGCTGCAGCCTCCCTTCTTGTTTGGTGTCAGTCTATTATAACACATAACAGAAAAAAACGCAAGCATTCGGTTTTCAAGCAAACATCGACCCCAAACCCCGGAGCTCCGGATGACGGAACAACTCCTCACTCCTCCCCTGAATTCTGATTTCCCGACAGACTGAGCCGTGCGCTCTTTTTGTGCACTCCCATTGCGTTTTTTGACGGAATGTGTTATAATAGATTCAAGATATCACAACGGAGGCGTGGATTATGAGATGGGGCGTGCATTGGAGAATCAGCAGGGATTCGCTGCATGGGAGAAAATCGCTGTTCTATCAGCTCGGGAGCATTCTCCCGGACTGGTTTGAGCGGCACCCGATCCACCGCAGAAAGGAATCGCTGATTCCGTTTCTGATGCGTGCAGAGCGAGTGCGGAACATGAAGCCGGGACTCCGCCGGGACTGGGAACTCGGCTGTCTGGTGCATCTGCTCGGCGACTACTGCTGCATGGCGCACAATGAGGAGTATTACCGCTACTACCGGCACCGCATCTATGAGGTCGTTTCGCAGCGCTATTACAAGCGCGTGCGCGAAGCGAACAAGCCGAAATATACCGAGCTGCAACAGCACTTTGCGGCTTATGTCCGACGGGAATTCCCGACGCTCTGGGACCGCACGGCGAAGGGCGGGGCGTTCCGCGATGAGCTGCGAAGGCTGATCGACACGACAGTCGCCTCGCTGCACGGGAAGATCGCGGCTCTGCAGCATGAACAATGGTGGGCGGACCTTCGCGTTGCCGAGCTCGATGTGCGGTATTCCTACCGGCTGATCTATGCTGTGCTCTATATCCTCGGCGAAAAGCAGGATGAGAGGGAGGATGTGTCATGATCGATTATACGCAGCCGGGAAATGTATTCCCCTGCTATGAAGGCACAGAGCCGTATATCTTTATCAGCTATAAGCACAATGACCCCTGCTACAGCGAATCCTTCAACAATCTGCTCAACCGGTTCTTTGACGGCGGCTACCGGGTCTGGTACGATCCGACGCTGCATTTCGGTATGGACTGGGGCAATCAGCTGATCGAGCGCATCAAAAACGCGCATGTGTTTCTCGGGCTGACCTCCAATCTGTATTATCAGTCGAAGGACTGCAAGACCGAGCTGTTTCAGGCGACCTCCGAGGATATGCGCCTGCTCCCGGTCGAGGCAGAGGAGGTCACGATCGACGACTACCGGCAAAAATACATCACTGCAAATTATCAGAAGATCACGAGCAATTACATCGATAAGATTCTCAGTCATATCTGGATCACGGAATGCATGCGGGATGAGGACAAACGGAAGCAGCAGATTCAGAAGGCTGAAAAGGCAGAAGCCGAACAGAGCACAGACAGCACGCCGAAAAAGCAGATCATCACCGCATCCTCCGCGCGGGAATCCATGTCGCGGGAATTCGTCGAGCGAAAGGTTGACAAGCTCTTTGCCGACAGTGCACTCAAGATCACACCCACGACTGAGGAGAAGCATCTCTTCTCCAAGACCCGGCTGGTATTCACGCCGGATGAGATCAAACAGATCACAGAGAGCATTCTCAATTTTCTGCGCATGCACCAGAATGATCTGCGTCTGCTGCTCTACGGTGTGGAGTTTCAGGGCTCGCGCATGGCGTATAAAACCGCTCTGACCACTGTTGTTCTGGTCGAGCGCATCGCGAAATACTATGATTTCTGGACCTATCAGCAGAATCAGAAGATCCACTATTTCATCTCCGATTCGGCGCCGCTGCTGCGTCTGATGCACGGCAGAGCGGTTCGCGACGAGCACAGGCTGTCAGAAAACATGGTCGCCGCGGTGAAGAATTTTGCGTCAGAGCTGGACAGGCTGATCGACTGTCTGGAAGGGTAAGGAGGTGCGTGATATGCTGCAGTCCTTTATTGCGTTCTGTCTGATCTGGCTGATCACGGGAATCAGCATGCTCGCCCGCTGGATCGCCTTCAACCGGATGGATTCGTGGGCACTGGAGGTCAGCGTTGCCTCGCTGATCTACAATGTGATCTACGGCTTTTATATCTCCGAATCACTCACCGATTTCCTGCACAATGAGCTGTTCCGCTGTATCATTCTGCTGATGTTCGTGCTCGCGATCGCGGGGATCCATCTGCACTACGCCTATGTCTGCAAGGACAAATGCAGCGACCAGTACAACAATGCGGCACTGGTGCTCAAGCGCGAGGCAGAGCACTCCGGCATCTATTTCAAGGAGGTCGGCTCCGAGATTGAATTTGACGACGACGAGGAGGAATTCAGCAGCATCGGCGGCACGGTCTATGCCGAGCTGACACCGGAGCAGCGCTATCATCTGGAGGACATGAAGCTCTCCTATATGTCGAAGCTCGTGATCCTGAAGGAGGCAAAGCAGCTCTCGGAAACATCGCTTTCTGTGTGCTACTCCATTTTCATCGACGAATTCAGCTACAATCACAAGGGCTTTCTGCGCCGCCGCAAGAAGCAGGACGGCGGTGCCTCAAAGGGCTTCCGCCCGAAGAAAACCGGCGTGCGCATCTCCCTCGCAAATATCGTCAACAATCTGCACATTGACGGCATTCCGACGCTGCACGAGGACGATTTCAATATCAGCATGAAGCAGCAAAAAACCGGTCTGATCCTGTTCGACGTCTTTCTTGCACTGTCCCTGATCGTCGGCTGCCGGCTCTTCTGAACCGAACAAGCAGGCAGATACTCCGTGAGAAGTATCTGCCTGCTTTTTTGTGTGAGCTGCAAAAAGAAAAAGCGCTGCCGTTTGACGAGCAGCGCAAACGCAATGTGGATTGCGGGGTCAGGCATAATTACGGCTGAGCATCGGCTGCACGCGCCTTGCGATCACAAATGCCAGCGCGAGCTTCACCAGATCGGGCAGAACAAACGGCAGTACACACCATGAAAGCGCGGTCATCAGACCGACAGCGCCGTTTGCGCGGGAGAAGACGACGATGAACCACACGGTCCCGAAGGCATAGCAGGCAATGAGCCCGAGCAGCAGTGCCGTGATCTGTGCCCGGAGCACGCCGGGGAAAAGCCGCTCAAAGCAGCACCAGATCAGACCGATCAGAAGAAATCCGAGGATATAACCGCCGGTGCTGCCGAACAGGATCGCCAGACCGCCGGTGAATTCCGCAAACACCGGAATGCCGACCGCGCCGAGCAGGATATACACGAGCACAGAAAGCGTACCGCGCCTGCCGCCCAGAAGCACCAGAATGAAGAACACCGCAAAGGTCTGGAGCGTAAACGGCACAGTCAGCGGAATACTGATCCACGCGCAAACGGTAATCAACGCCGCACCGATTGCGATATATACAAGATCAAGTGTCTGAGCAGTTCTCGTTGCCATCGGAAACCTCCACATGTCTGCACAGCGCATACCACTGACAGCCGCAGCAAATTGCATGAAATAGTTTCGACTGCAGGACCCGTGTACGGCTGAGCTCCCGCAGCCTCTCCCAACTGCAGACTGCGCCTGTCTGAATCCCGCAGGCTTTGCAGACAGCGGCATCGAGCGCGGATACCTTCTCTGCACTGTCGCAAAAGCTGCCGACTCTGTGCGGACAAGCCGAGCAGAGCGTGTCGCATCCGTCGGTCAGCAAAACAGGGCTTTCGGGTGAACGGCGAAGCTGTGTACAGACCGCGGTCATATGCGCGGTAAAGGCAGCGTCATAGCCGTGACCGGTGAACTTCTGGATGCACAGCAGATGATGTGCTCTGAGCTTCATGCGCGCCCCTCCCCTGTCTGAACGCTTCTATTATATCACAAAAGCCGCAAATTGTCAACCCTCTTTTGTGAAAAGGTTGACAATCTGCGGCTCGTTTTACGGCGTGATCGAGATTTCGCCGGAGGAAAACGCCTGAACGGTTCCGTCCGGTATACGCAGCAGCAGACGGCCGCTGCGGTCGATATCCTCCGCAATCGCGCGGAAGGTCGTTTCCCCGCGCTGCACCGTGACGGTTTCCCCCAGCAGCATCATGCGGCTGCGATAGGCAGCATAGATCTCTGAGAGCGACGGCGCGGACTTCGGCAGCAGGCGGCGCAGCAGCTCGGCAGCGATGCGGTTTCTGGCGTCAGGCACCGGCTGTGCGAACACGACGCCCGCAACCCCGCTCAGCTCCGGCAGAAAGCCGCCGGGCGGCTCAGAGACATTGATGCCGATGCCGATCACGATCCAGCCGATGCTGCCGCTCTCGATATCGGTGACGGCCTCGGTGAGAATCCCGCAGATTTTTCTGCCGCCGAGAAAGAGGTCGTTGACCCACTTGATCTGCGGCGATTTTCCGGATACGGCTTCGATTGCTTCGCTCGCCGCAACCGCCGCAAAGGCAGTCACTGCCGTGATCTGGGAGAGAAGTCGGTTCTTCGGGCGCAGAATCAGGCTCAGATACAGCCCGCCCGCCGGAGAATAAAACGCTCTCGCATAGCGCCCGCGCCCGCCGGTCTGTGTCTCTGCGATCACCGCGGTGCCGTGCGCTGCGCCGGAGACCGCGAGCTCTTTGGCGATCTGATTGGTGGAAACGGCAGAGGGCAGCAGCCGGATATCGGGCATAGTGCAGTCCGCGGAATCGCCGATCAGCTGCATGATCCGCTGTGCGGAGAGCACGTCGTTCTGTGCTGCAAGGCAATAGCCGCGGTTTGTCGCCGCATCGATCTGCCAGCCCTCCTGCCGCAGCGCTTTGATTGCCTTCCAGACGGCGCTGCGGGAGACCTGCAGCTCGTCGGCGAGCGTCTCTCCGGAAATATGCGTGCCGTTCGCGGCAGTCAGCAGCGCCAGCACACGGTCTTTTGTGTTCATACTCCCCTGCTTTCCTCAGCCGACTGTCACAGTCGCGGTCACGGTGCGGTTCTCCGTTCGGAGAAGCTCCTCGGGCCTGAGATTGATCTGCGGTACGCCGTTCACATCGAAATACACCTGCCGGATGCGCGTGTGCCTGCACGGGTCATAGAGCGGATCGCTCGCGTAGCTGCCGCAGGCTTTTGTGTCGTGCGCGGAGGGTCTTGCGTGATAGACGATCAGCAGATTGCCGTTTTCATCGG
This sequence comes from Oscillospiraceae bacterium, assembly GCA_016288755.1. GTDB lineage: Bacteria > Bacillota > Clostridia > Oscillospirales > Ruminococcaceae > Firm-04. The sequence goes on along the minus strand of JAEELE010000021.1, from coordinate 13,769 downwards.
TGACAAAGGAATTGTGCCCGGGACCGGATTCGCCCGGTACATCGGCAGTGCTCAGCACCGGCGTTTTCTGCTTGACCCAGCTTGCGGTGTCCATCAGGTCGGCGTCTGCATCAGCCTCCATCCGCCCGACGCAGTATTCCGAGCCCGTGCCCGACGCCGAGAAAAACACATAGACCTTGCCGTTCGCCTTGAGAACGGCAGCGCCCTCGTTGACGCGGTGATTGACCAGCTCCCAGTCGTATTCGGGCTTCGTCAGCAGGATCGGCGCAGAGATCAGCTTCCACGGCTCCGCGGGGTCGATCTGCGCCATGAAAAGCGACGAATCGCCTTTGATCTCCGCCCAGATGACATAGTGCCTGCCGTTGTTCTCAAAATAGGTCATATCGAGCGAAAAGCTCCGGAAGGATTCCGTGTCGCCCGCAGATGCCTGCATCTGCCCGCATTCGGTCCAGCTGCCGGTGATCGGGTCGCCGGAGCACTGCAGCACATAGGGGCGGATCGCCCACACATCGGAGCTCGCGCCCGCCGCGAAGAAAATATACCATTTTCCGCCGATGAAGTGCATCTCCGGCGCCCAGATATGCTTTGCCATGATGCCGCTTGCGTGCGCCTTCCAGACGGTGACCTCCTCGGCATCGGCAAGCCCTGCAACGGTCTTGCTGCGCCGCAGAATGATGCGGTCATATCCCTGATTGACATTGCCGTATGCCGGATAGGATGCGGTGAAATAGTAATAGCCGTCGTCGCCGCGCACGACATAGGGGTCGGCGCGCTCTTGAATCAGCGGGTTTGCGTAATCCGCAGCCAGAACAGTTCCCTTCACGGTATAGCTGCCCTTCCGCGAGGTATCGACAGTCGAGGTGTCCCACTGCACGGGGAGCTCCATGCTGCCGCCGTCGCTGTAATACGCCGTGACGGTCTCAGGCATCTGTGCGGGCACATCCTGTGCCGTGCGGACACTGACCTGCTGCATGTCCGTATTGAACGTGTGCAGCCCTGCAGACGGATACGCACTGATCAGCGCGTTATACTGTGCGCCGGTGATCGGGATGACATAGCCGTGACGCGGGGTAAAGTCAAAGCTGTAGGCATTGCGGCTGACCGTCGTGAAGCTCTCGAGGTCGGAGGTCTTCTGCATGACATAGTAGCCGTTTCCGTAGGCATCGGACATGAGCAGCCAGTCATTCGTGCCGATCAGCCGGTAGATATTCGGACCCTCGACGCCGAGATCGCCTTCGGATATCTTGTGCATTTCCGTATACGGACCGGACGCATGCTCTGCCTCCGCGAGGAAGATGCCCTTGGTCGTCTCGTCCTTGTAGTACATGTAATATTTGCCGTTTTCGCAGATGATATCCGAGTCGATCGCGTCGTGCCCGCTGCGCGGCGCCAGCAGGACCGCCGGGGTCGTGTCGAGCTTTCTCAGGTCGCGGCTGTAGGCATAATACATGATCGTGCGGTCGTCGGTGCCGGGCACGCGCGCCGCAAAATAGATCATGTAGGACTCCTGCTCGGGGTCGTAGATCGCCTGCGGCGCCCACGCGCGGTCGCAGTTCATCATATTCGGGTATTCGTTCGCAATTTTGATCGACGCTTCGTCAAACCAGTGCACCAGATCGGTCGATTTCGCGCTGAGCAGATCGCGGTTGCTGTTCCACCCCAGCGACGATTTCATATCGGTCGCGAGCAGATGCCAGAGCCCGTCCTCGCCCTTGAAGATATACGGGTCGCGCAGACATTTCGTGCCGACAGACGACTGCCAGACCGCTCTGCCGCCGTTGAGCGCGCTGAAATGGTAGCCGTCGAGGCTGACCGCATAGGACAGACGCTCCTGCTCGGGCGCATTGCCGAGGAAATAGGCAAACAGATAGGCTGCGGGCTCTCCCGTCAGCGATACCGTATTTTCCGGCGTGCCCGGCGCCTTTGCCTTTGCGATCAGGAAATCGCGCAGTGCCTTTGCATCCTCTGTATCAACCGTGCCGCTGCCGTCAAAATCTGCGGCTGCCTCGCAGACCCGGTCAAAGCCGAACATCAGACCGCGCTTTAACAGCGTGAGATCGGCTGCGTTGAGACGGCGGTCGAAATTGAGGTCGCCGCGCAGGACCGTGATGCTTTCATCCGCCTGCGACTGATTTGCGGGCCGGAAATAGAACTTTTGCCCTTCGCCGCCCCAGTTGTCCCACTGGTCAATGATCGCGCCGCTCTCATAGCTGATATCGTACACATCGAGCACGGCAGACTGGCTGCATTTTGCGCGGATATAGAACGCATCGTCCGTAGGGATCAGCGAAAACAGCTGCGCATCGCTGCCGGTGTATTCCGTGAGAATGATCTTGTTGCCGTTGGTGTTGTCGCCGCCCTCCACTGTGAATGCGAGATCGCCGCCTGTGTCCGAGATGATCGCGCAGTAATCGCCAACCTTTTTGAGCTTCCAGACGATCCCGTCTCCGGTGTTCCAGTCCCACTGCACGACCTGATTTTCCATCGTGCTCGCGAGATATTTGCCGCTCAGCCGCGACATGATCCGGTATCTGTGCCCGCAGAGGACCGTTTCCCCGGAATCGGCATATTCCGCGCAGACCGCCGGCTGCACCGCCTTTGCAGACTGTTTGACGTTTGTCGGAAGAGCCGCTGTACATCCCGCCAGTACGGAGGCGAGCAGCAGCGCAGCATGTTTCTTTTTTTCCATATCCAAATCCCTCTGTTTCCCTCTGATGCGAGGATTGATATTCTGATTATACCATATCTCTGGAATAAACGCAATATTCTTTTCTGCACAAACCTTATTATTTGCATACAAATGCAGCGTTCCGGCACTGCACCGGAACGCTGCACTTCTGTATCAATCCTTGATGCCTGCAAGAATCATCAGGAGCTTGGAGAGGTCATTCGCCTCCACATTGCCGGATTCGTCCACATCGGCATTGAGCTTACCCTGCGCACTGACAGGCGCTTCACTGTCCTCTGCGAGGAAGCGTGCCAGCAGCACGGCATCTGCGATATTGACATCGCCGTTGACATCGACGTCGCCGATCAGCGTTTCTTCGACCGGCTCGGGAATATCAGGCTCGATGCTGAAATCGACCCACAGTGCGACCGCCGGGTCTTTGGTCTGATAGGCAGGCGACGCGGTATTCTGCGAGGCGAGCTCAGACGCGCTCAGCACCTTGCTGTACAGGCGCACGGTTGCAAATTCTGCATCGGAACCGCGCCCGGTGCTCGGGCAGCTTCCGACCGTCAGGCTGTAATCCGAATGCGCGACGCCGGAGGTCGAGAAGGACTTCTCCGCGAGGATCTGACCGTCGCAGTAGACCGACAGCGTGCCGGTCTCTCCGTTGTAGATGCCGGCGACCTGATGCATCTTGTTGAGCCAGTTTGCCTTGAACGAATCGGACATGGTGTAGCTGACCATTTTCCAGCCGCCGTCATAGAGGAAGAAATCGAGCGAATTGGGCTGTGCCCGGAGCGCAAATGCGTTGTCGCCCTTGCCCGCAAACTGATTGAACTCGGGGCTGCCGGTCGGCATTACATTGACTTCGATCGTGAACGAGCTCTTGCCCTCGAGAATCGGGTTGAGCACATTGTTGAACGGCACGCTCATGCTGCCGCGCATCAGCGTCCGACCGCCCGCCTCATGCACATTTGCATTGGCGGAAAGCGGGATCATGAAGGCATTGCTGCTCTGATCCTGCACGCAGGAGCTGATATTGCGGTAGGGCTTCGCGGCATCGTTGTAGAGATCGCCGGAGGTCTTGCCGGTCTCGACCGGAACGATCGTATAGGTCCACGCATAGACGCGGCTGCTCGGCAGTGTATACTGGTTGAGTGTTGCCTGACCGCAGGTCGCGGAGCCGGTACCCATCGAGCCGGCATTCATGCTGAGGTAGGTATTCGCGCGCGGACGCAGCTCGTAGGGGTGATTTGCCGCGTCGAGATCAGAGGGCAGGAAGTGCAGTGCACTTGCCTCAACCGGTGTTTCCGCCGCGACGACGACTGCCTTGTTCAGACTGCCGTTCTGCACGGCGATCCAGCGCACATCGGACATGGTGCCGCAGTCGTCCGCCTTCATGTACGGGAAGAACATCCCGTTGACGGTCGTCTGATAGCGCCCGACGATCGCGTTGGTCTTGCGGTCGTTGAAGGTCTCGACCGGACCGTTGCCGTACCACTCGACATTCTCAAAGCCCGCGGGCAGCGTCATGGTCGAGCCGACGCGGATGAAGCTGCCGAGCCCGGATTTCGTCGCATCGACGCGCAGTGCGACCGTGACAGCGCCGGTCCTGTAGACCGTATAGACCATGTCAACGGCGGTATTGCCCGCGTTCGGGAGCGTCGTGCTGACGGTGATGACCTGCGTGTCGTCCTGCTCCTTCACGCTGATGCTGTTGACCTTGATGCTGCCGGCTGCACCCTTCCAAGCGCGGTCAAACTTCTTCTGATTCGCGCTGCCGCCGTCGTTCTCAACATTGCCGCGCCAGAAATTCGGTGCAGGTCCGTTGTCCATGATGCAGTCGCCCTTGTAGGTGTAATTCTGCAGCTGACCGTTGTTCTTGTTGACATAGAAGCTGAAATCGTCGCCGGTGACCTGATAGTTGCTGCTGCCCTCAATCACCTTGACCGCGCTTGCCGAGGTTGCAGGCTTTGCTGCCTTCGGCGCTGCTGCAGGAACGTCGAACTGTGCATAGGAGAGCTCTGTGCCCGCGGGAACGAGCTTTGTTGCGGTCTTTGTGCGCACCGAAATATTGAGCTGGAACTCATCGCCTGCCGCAATGGAATTCGGCATTTTGAAGGGCAAACTGACCGTGCCGCGTGCATGCGGTGCGACGGATATATCCTCCGCATCGCCCGTGCTGATGACCCTGCCGTTTTTCAGCAGCTGCCAGACCACATCAAAATCGCTGAGATTCAGGAAGTTGTTTTCATTGTAGACAGAGACCTTTCTGTCGGAGATCTGGTCTGCATCGGCAGAGAACCAGAAATTCTGATACTGGAATTTCACTTCTGCAAGCTCAGGCTGCGGGGTTCTGTCCGGGCAGATCAGACCGTTTTCGCAGAAGCTGTTGTCGTTGGGGTTGTCGCCCCAGTCGCCGCCGTATGCAAAATAGTGCCCCGGTGTCAGATCGGAATAGAGATTCTTGTGCGCGTAATCCTGCGCATAGTAGTCATACGGACCGTTCGAGACAGCGGTGGTCTTGGTGACCTCTGCGCTGTAATCGAGCCAGACGAGCACCGAGGAATCGCTTGCCTTGATGCCGGGGGCAGTGCTGTTCTGACCGGCGATCTCCGTCGCGGACAGTGCTTTGCCGTAGACACGGGCGATCGAGATTTCGCCGTCGAAGGTGCGCTTGTGCACCGGGTCATAGCCGACGCAGACCGGATAGCTGCCGGAGTTGATGCTGTCTGCATAGCTTTCGGTGCCGAGCAGCTGCCCGTCGATATAGATCGAGAGCTTGCCCTTGTCGTAGACGCCGGCGACCTGATGCCAGCTTCCGACCCAGTTCGTCGGGAGCGCGCAGGAAACGGCGTTCCAGCCGTCGTTGTAGACGAAGAATTCCAGACCGGAGCCAGAGCTCTTGGTCTTGAGCGTGACCTGATTGTCGCCGATGGAGAGCACGACGCTGTTCTGACCGGCAGACGCGGGCTTGACGATCGCCTCGAAGGTGAAGCTCTTGCCGGAGCCCGAGAGCGCCGACAGATAGGAGGTCGAGCCGTCCATCATCGTGTAGCCCTTGAATGCGTGACCGCCGTTGAGCGAGCCGGAACCTGCGCTGTGGTCAAAGTCGGCACTGCTGCCGAAAACCGTGCCGGAGATTCCCTTCTGATCCTTGATTAAATATGCGGTGCTGCTGCCGCCGCCCGGAATCGCAGTCGCTCTGGACTGGTCGCACCAGTCCCAGATGAAGCCGCCCAGCATGTTGTCGGCGCTGCGGATCACATCCCAGTATTCCTTAAGTGCGCCGACGGAATTGCCCATTGCGTGGTCATATTCGCACATGACGTAAGGAATTCTGCCGTTGCCGCGGTTGTTGCCGATCACGTCGGAGCCCGGGTACATCTGACTGTTCATGTCGGTGCCCATCGAGCCGCCCTGCCCCTCGCTGTGGACGGGTCTGGTGCTGTCGTGCTTCTTGAAATACCAGATCATGTCGCGGAACAGACCGTTTGCGTAGTTCGGGTCGCTGGTGTACTTCATCTCATTGCCGATTGACCATGCGACGATCGCGGGATTGTTCTTGAGCCGCTGGAATGCAGTCGCCGTGCGGTCGAGACCGAGCTCGTAGAACCAGCCCATCTGCGTATTATTGTCGCCGTACATCAGACCGTGGCACTCCATATTGGTCTCTGCCATCATGTACAGACCGTATTCGTTGCAGAGCCAGTAGAGGTAGGAGTCATTGCTGTAATGCGAGGTGCGGATCGCGTTGATGTTGTTCAGCTTCATCAGGCGGACATCCTCTTCCATCGTCTCCTGCGGCACTGCCTTGCCGTGGAAGGGGTCGGTATCGTGGCGGTTGACGCCCTTGAGCAGCAGGCGCTGTCCGTTGATCGTCATCGGCTGCCACGAGGATGTCGTAACGCGATAGCTGCCGTCGACCTCTGTGCGGGTAAAGCCGATCTCACGGAAGCCGAGCTGTGTCGACAGCGTATCGACCGCATTTCCTTTGCCGTCCTTGAGCGTGAGCACAAGTGCGTAGAGATTCGGGTCCTCCGCGGACCACAGCTTCGGGTTCTTGATTTCTTTGCTGATGCGGACCGTATCGGTTTTGCCTGAGCCGATCTCAGAGACAGCGATCGCGGTGTCAGCCGTGATGATTTTTCCGGCGCGGTCGAGCACATCGACCTGCACGCTCCAGCCGCTGCCCGCTGCCTGCGATGCAAGATTGCGCACATCGACGCTGAGATTGAGCACCGCGTTTGTGTAGCTGCTGTCAAGGTCAGTCTGCACGGTGTAGTCGGAGATCTGCACGAGCGGACGGCTGGTCAGATAGACGTCGCGGAAAATGCCGCCGTCGTAGATCATATCCTGCCCCTCGAACCATGTGCCGTCGCAGAACTTGTGCACCTCGACGCCGAGCAGGTTTTCGCCCGAGGTCAGGTAATCGGTGATATCGAAGCGGTGCGGCGAGAAGGTGTCCTCGCTGTAACCGACCTCATAGCCGTTGACATAGACATAATATGCCGATTCCACGCCGTCGAGATTGAGAATGACGCGGCGGTTGTCGGCGGTCAGCGCCGAATCGACCTTGAAGGTCTTGCGGTAGAGCCCGACCGGGTTGTAGTTGGTCGGCGCATTCGGCACGCTGACATACTGGTCGTATTTGTTCTGCCACGGCATCGTGACATTCGCGTAGATCGGGAAATCAAAGCCCAGACAGGTCCAGCTGTTGGGCACCGCGACCGATTTCCAGCCGTCGTTCGGGCTGGCACTGTAGCCGGGCTTCATTGCGCCGCCGTTGAGCAGCGGCTGTGCGGCACCGGCATTCTGCACGACGGTCAGATCCCAGCTTCCGCCTGATGCTCCCGTCAGCATCTGCATCAGGTCGGAGTCCTCGCGGGCGTTGTAGTCCCAGACCGCCTCCGCTGCCGCATCGGCGCTCTGATAGGATATGATGCTCAGTCCCGCAGGCTCGCGGTTGACCGCAAACACATCCTCTGCGCCGTTCTTGCCGGTCCACTCGTTGTGCGTGAATTTCGCCGCAGAGACATCCGCCTTGAAGGCAGGTGTCAGCCCCAACTCTGCGGCGCCTGCTCCGACAGCCGGCAGCGCAGGCATTGCACTCAATGCCCCCGATGCGACAGCAGCCGAAAGCAGTGCTGAAAGCACGCGATTTTTCAGCTCCATAGAAATAATCCCCCTATTTCTCGCCGGATTTTCCGGCATATTTGCGGAAAACCGGGTTTTCGCCCAATTCTCCATATCCATTATAGCGCAAGAAAATACCGGTTTCAATGGGAGATTTACAGAATTATTGGACAATTTGTATATGAATCAAAGCCGTGCAGCCCGGGAGAATATGGTATAACCCGGCAGTGCACGGCTCAGATTTGCGCAGAACCCCCCTTTTTTCGCTTCGCCCCATTGCGTTTCCGGGCTGAATGTGATATAATAGGGCGACTGGAGGTGAGGGTATGTTCGATATCCAACAGGAGGAGCAGCGCCCGAAGGCGATCCTTGTGGGACTCAATACCGGCGAATATGACGCAGAAATCTCGATGAAGGAGCTCGAAGCGCTTGCCGACACCGCCGGCTGTGAGGTTGTCCGCACGGTGATTCAGGCGCGTCCGGCACCCGAGGCAGCGACCTGCGTCGGCAGCGGCAAGCTCGGGGAGATCGCAGCGCTGATCGGGCTGACAGAAGCCGATCTGCTGATCTTCGACACCGAGCTGACCGGCATGCAGATGCGCAATATCTCTGATGCGGCCGACTGCAAGGTCATCGACCGCACCATGCTGATTCTCGATATCTTCGCCGGTCGCGCACGCACTGCAGAGGGCAAGGTGCAGGTCAGTCTCGCGCAGTATCAGTACCGGCTCTCCCGGCTGACCGGCATGGGCACGGCGCTGTCGCGTCTGGGCGGCGGTATCGGCACAAGGGGTCCCGGCGAGACAAAGCTCGAAACCGACCGGCGGCATATCCGTAGCCGCATAGAAACGCTCACACAAAGTCTCAGGGAGCTTGAGAAGCACCGCAAATTCATCGGCAGCCGCCGCAAGAAAGAGGGTGTGCTGACCGTCGCTGTTGTCGGCTACACCAATGCAGGGAAATCTGCGCTCTTCCGGCGGCTGACCGAGGCAGAGGTGCTCGTCGAGAATCAGCTTTTTGCGACACTGGATGTCACGGCACGCGCACTGGAACTCCCGGACGGGCGCACGGTACTGCTCTCGGACACAGTCGGCTTTATCCGCCGACTCCCCCACCATCTCGTGCAGGCGTTCCGCTCGACGCTCGAGGAGACTGCGCAGGCAGACCTCATTCTGCATGTGCTCGATGCGTCAGAGCCCGATATCCGCGAGCGCATGGAGATCACGCAGGGATTGCTCGCCGAGCTGGGCTGCGCGGATATCCCGCAGATTCGGGTACTGAACAAAGCGGACCTCGTCCCGGAGCTGCCGCACGAAAGCGATGCCGAGACCGTCTGGATCAGTGCAAAGACCGGCGAGGGCATTGAACGGCTGCTGGAAACGGTCGCGCGGCGGCTCCCGCAGACAGCCCTTCGCATGAAGCTCTGTGTGCCCTTTGCAGAGGGCGGCTTTCTGCAGCAGCTGCGGCAGGAGGGCAAAATCCTTGCCGAGGAATACACGGCAGACGGCATTCTCGTCGACGCGCTCGTCGATGTGAAGCTGCAAAAGAAGGCATCCTCGATGATTGCCGCGGAATAACAAAAGCCGGTGCGTTCTGTGCACCGGCTTTCTCATGCAAACGGCAGAAAAAAGCACCTGCCGTCCGGCAAGTGCTTTGGAAGGGTGGGTAAAGGGATTCGAACCCTTGATCTTCGGATCCACAATCCGACGCTTTAACCAGCTAAGCCATACCCACCATATGGAAACGGGATTCCCCCGGATGAAACAAACGCGCCCTGAAGGATTCGAACCTTCGGCTTACTGCTTAGAAGGCAGTTACTCTATCCAGCTGAGTTAAGGGCGCATATGCCGGAACCGGCAAAGCGAGTGATGGGAATCGAACCCACGTAACCAGCTTGGAAGGCTGGAATTCTACCATTGAACTACACTCGCACCTGGCAGGCGACCGTGCAGCTCATAAGCATCCGCACCAGCACTGCAAGAGATATTATACCACAAATCCGGACAAATGTCAAGCCCCAATTTCAAAAAATCCGCTTCTATGACGAAAGCAACGCATTTGTGCTTTCCCAAGTTGACTTTTTTATGCTTTTTTGCTATAATAGATGCAGAATCTCAGAAAGGTCGGTGTATCCTATGCCCGAACCCCGCGACGTTGCCGTGATCGGCACGGTCAACACAGACTGTCATTTTCATATGGAATTTGCCGATGCGGGCTTTTTCCACTATTTCGGCGACGACGTGATCTATTCGATCCTCCGCATCGTGCACGAGGCGGACACAGAGCGCCTGCTGCAGACAGCCCAGCTGCTGCGCGACGGGCAGAGCGAGCAGATGGTGCTCCGCATGCGCGGCTGCAATTCCGACTTTCGGTGGATGCTCGTCGGACTGACTGCACACGGCTCCGGCGACACAAGGCAGTATCAGCTCCGCATCTCCGACGCCTTCCGCATGGAGCGCTCGCTGATGAAGGCGATCAGCGAGAACAACGAGTACCGCTTCTATCTCAACCTCATGCGAGACCTCGCGTTCCGCTATTCGTTCCGCACCAAGCACATCGAGATCATGACCTTCGACTGCTGCCGCGAGGTGATTCTCACGGACATGCCGCTGACGCAGTGGCGCGACAACGCGATCGCACAGGGCATGGTCGAGCCGCATGAGCGCGCAAAATTCGAGAAGCTCTGCGCCGATATCGAAGCAGGCACCAGCCGCTTTCAGCACGAGCTGGAGACAAGCGTCTGCTCGATGGGACAGCGTACCGAATACTGTGCATTTCGGGGCGTTACGCGCAGCCAGATGCCCGGCAACCGCACCGTGCTCGGCATCGTGACGGTTCTGCATGCAAAATACAAGAGCAAGGAGCCTGCGTGGATGCTGGAAACGACTCGCGATTCGGCGACGGACCTCATGGGCAAGGCGGCGGTCACGGCATACGCAAAATCCGTTCTGGCAGCGCAGCCGACCGCGACCGTCAGTCTGGTGCTGCTGACGATCGACGATTTCAAGGAGATCAACGACCGCTTCGGGCAGATGTTCGGCGACGAGGTGCTCTTCACGCTTTCACATATCCTCAAGACCGAGATCGGCGCGCGCGGCGTCGCGGGACGCATCGGCGGCGGTATGTTTCTGCTGGTGCTTGAGCAGATCGCCGACGAGACCGATCTGCGCGGCATTCTGCGGGCGATCCGCACAAAGCTCGAGTGGGCGTGGGAGGATCCCGGCTCGGAGCACAGCCGACCGCGTGTGACCTGCTCGATGGGCGCTGCCTGCTATCCGATCGACGCACAGGATTATGATTCGCTGTTCATGCAGGCGGACAAGGCGCTCTTCATCGCGCGCGAGAAGGGGCACAACCGCTATGTGATCTACGACGTCAACAAGCACGGTGCGGTCGTCCCGAACCGCGAGCGCTCGGCAGCCGATCTGTATGCGGTTCCCCCGCCCCGGAGCAAAGCGGGCTTTATCGCCGAGCTCGCACAGTCGCTGATCCAGGCGCCGCCCGACCTGCAAGCCGTCCTCGGGCGCATCGGCGAGCAGTTCGCGATCGACGGCATCCATATTTTCACCGCACCGGATTGGAAGGCGGGCTATCGATGGGGACACCCGGTCGACAGCGACGCGGCTGTGCTGAACGGCTCCGCGCTGCAGTATCAGGAGGACGGCGTCTGCGTGATCGACAATATCAACGCGCTTGAGGGAATCGCCGATGACGCCTACCGGTGGTTTTCGCAGGAGAATATGCTCGGTGCTGTGCTGATCCGTGCGCAGGGAACCGTTCCGGCGCTGATCGCATTCGGGCTGTTCGGGCGATTCCGCAAGTGGAGCACGCACGATATCGGCTATCTGACGATTCTCGGCGGAATTCTCTCCGCGCTGCTCGACTGCGAAGCAGCTTCCTCTTCCGATTGATGGTTTCACACTGAGCAGTGCTGTGCTATTTGCACGGCGCTGCTTTTTTTTACAGAAAACAGCCGCTGCCATTTCTGACAGCGGCTGCTTTTTCAGTGGGTTCTGCGATCGACGTTCCGATCAGATCACTGTTCTTCTTCCTCGCGCTTGCGTGCGAACACGAATGCGAGTGCACCGATCACAACGCACATACCAAGCATGCCCATCGGAGCAGAATCACCGGTCTGGACGCTGCCGGCTGTGGTCGTCGTGGTAGAGCCGGAGTTGGAGGTCTCAGTGGTGTTCGTCGTCGTCTCGGTGGACGATGTGGTCTCCGTGGTCTCGACAGTGGTGTTCGTGCTCTCATCTGTGTTCGAGCCCTTCCAGGTGTCGTTGTCGCTGTCGAGCGTCGTGGTGGTCTCCTCGGTGGTCGAGGTCTCCGTCGTGGTGGTGTTCGACTCGTTGAAGTCGTGCGCATCATGCGGATTCGTAGTCTCAGTGGTCGTGGTCTCCTCAGGAGTCGTCGTCGTCTCTGTGACCGTGGTGGTGGTTTCCGTGACGGTGGTCGTCGTGGTTTCCGTTGCCGTTGTTGTGGTCTCCGTGACCGTGGTGGTCGTGGTTTCCGTAGCGGTGGTGGTCTCCGTGACAGTTGTCGTGGTCTCCGTGACAGTTGTCGTGGTCTCCGTGACAGTTGTCGTGGTTTCCGTGGCGGTCGTCGTGGTTTCCGTGACAGTCGTCGTGGTCTCCGTGGCGGTCGTCGTGGTTTCCGTAGCGGTCGTCGTGGTCTCCGTAACGGTCGTCGTGGTCTCCGTAGCGGTCGTCGTGGTCTCCGTGACAGTCGTCGTGGTCTCCGTAGCGGTCGTCGTGGTTTCCGTGACAGTCGTCGTGGTCTCCGTCGCCGTAGTGGTGGTTTCCGTGACGGTCGTCGTGGTCTCAGTGACAGTGGTCGTGGTCTCAGTGACAGTGGTCGTGGTCTCCGTAACGGTCGTCGTGGTTTCCGTGACGGTCGTCGTGGTCTCCGTCGTCGTGGTTTCCTCGAAGGTCGTCGTAGTCTCCTCGGTTGTGGTTTCTCCGCCGATCGTCGTGGTCTCCGTTGTCGTGGTTTCCTCAACAGTTGTTGTGGTCTCCACTGTCGTGGTTTCCTCGATGCTCGTCGTGGTTTCCTCAACGGTTGTCGTGGTTTCCTCGAAGGTCGTCGTGGTCTCCTCAGTAGTGGTTTCCCCGCCGAGCGTCGTGGTCTCCGTGGTCGTGGTTTCCTCAACGGTCGTTGTGGTTTCCGTCGTCGTGGTCTCCTCGGAAGTGGTTTCGTCGCCGATTACCGCGATATCCTCTGACGTGGTGGTCTCCACTGTTGTGGTAGTCTCGGTGTCGCTTCCGCCGCCGATCCCGTTGTCCTCTGTCGTAGTGGTCTCCTCGGTAGTTGTCTCCTCGGTAGTGGTCACCTCAACAGTAGTACAAGTCGTTTCGGTCGTGGTCTCAGCGGTGGTGGTCTCCTCTGTCGTAGTGGTTTCCTCAGTGGTCGTCGTCTCGGCAGTGGTGCCAGTCGTCGTCTCTTCGGATTCCGTGAAGGTCGTCTCCGTAACCGTGGTCTCCGCGGTGGTCGTGGTCTCTTCCAGCGTCGTGGTTTCCTCGGTCGTGGTGGTCTCTTCCGTCAGAGTCGTATCCTCGGTCGTGGTGGTCTCTTCCGTCAGAGTCGTATCCTCGGTGGTCGTCGTCTCTTCCGTTGTGGTAGTCGTTTCCTCTGTCGTCGTGGTCTCCTCGGTCGTGGTTGTTTCCGCAGCCAGGAGATCATCCTTGACGATCAGCGTCTTGCCGCCGTCCTCGGTGTCGACATACTCGGTGTCGCCGGTGGTTTCGCCCTGCTGGACATCTGTCACAACGCCGCCCTCAATCGTGAACGTAAAGTCGCTCACAACATCGTAGCCGTTCGGTGCAACAGTCTCTTCGAGCGTGTAGGTGCCGTCCTCAAGACCCTTGACGGAGATATCATTGTTCTCGTCGCCCTTGACAACGACAACATAGCCTTCATCGGTCTTCTCGGAGGTAACCTTTTCGCCGTTGACGATGATGCCGTC
>JAEELE010000020.1 GCA_016288755.1 Oscillospiraceae bacterium | reverse complement strand
TCGTCCTCGAGTGCACCGGCTTCTACACATCCAAGGAGAAGTCCCAGGCGCACATCGATGCAGGCGCAAAGAAGGTCGTCATTTCTGCTCCGGCAGGCAACGATCTGCCCACCATCGTGTTCTCCGTCAACGAGAACACCCTGACCAAGGATGACACCATCATCTCCGCAGCATCCTGCACCACCAACTGCCTCGCTCCGATGGCAAAGGCTCTGAATGACTATGCTCCGATCCAGTCCGGTATCATGAGCACCATTCACGCTTACACCGGCGACCAGATGATCCTCGACGGTCCGCACCGCAAGGGTGACCTCCGCCGTGCACGCGCAGGCGCTGCCAACATCGTTCCGAACTCCACCGGTGCTGCAAAGGCGATCGGTCTGGTCATTCCGGAGCTGAACGGCAAGCTCATCGGCTCTGCACAGCGCGTTCCGGTCCCGACCGGCTCCACCACCATCCTGACCGCTGTTGTCAAGGGCACCGACATCACCAAGGAGAGCGTCAACGCTGCCATCAAGGCTGTTGCGAACACCGCTTCCTTCGGCTACAACGATGAGCCGATCGTCTCCTCGGATGTCATCGGCATGACCTACGGCTCTCTGTTCGATGCAACCCAGACGATGGTCGCAAAGATCGCTGACGATCTCTTTGAGGTGCAGGTCGTTTCGTGGTATGACAACGAGAACTCCTACACCAGCCAGATGGTCCGCACCATCAAGTATTTCGCAGAGCTGGACAAGGCAAACCTCGACGACTGATTCCAAGCAATCCGAAACAGAACGCCCGCTGTACTCCGGTACGGCGGGCGGTTTTTATTGTGCACTTCTCGTTTCCCAAACATGGCACACCGGAAAAAAGGTAGGAGGGAGGAGGGAGGAAGGTGCAAAAGAATAAAGAAGAAAGAATAATAGCGGTATCCGCTTGCGCGGATGGATTTGAATGGGCTTCGCCCGAACCCGCTGATACAGCAGAAGAAGTGACGGAACAACTCCTCACTTCTCACTCCTCACTCCTAACTCGACCTCCTACCTACTAACCGCTAACCGCAAAGCCGTATTGGGTGACAAAATCAGGCAGATAGGAAATGCGCCTGCCCGAAACCGCCGAAAGAACATGCCCCTGACGCGGCACATCGAGCGTCAGCGCGTATGCCGCGAGCAGCTGGTGATCGGCGTGAAAGCTGCGGTTTGCGGCGCTGTCGCCGTAGCGCGGGTCGCCGAGCACCGGGCAGTGAAGTGCCGCCATCTGTGCGCGGATCTGATGCGTGCGCCCGGTGTGCAGCGTCACGCGCAGCAGCGCAAGACCGTCATGCTTTTGCAGCAGCTCGTATTCGGTCACGATGCGCCGAAAGCCCTCCCGCGGCGCGCCTGCGATCTCCGCGGACTGCCCCGGTTCGCGCCGGTGATAGGCGGTCACGGTGTCATGCGCTTTCGGCGGGATGCCCGCGGTGATGCACAGATATTGCTTCTGCACGCTGCCGTTGCGGATGAGCGCGTTGACCTCGCGCAGCGAGGCGGCGGTTTTTGCACCGATCACCAAGCCCTCGGTGTTGCGGTCAAGACGGTTGCAGAGCGCCGGTGTAAAGCTCTGCTCCTGCGCCGGATCGTATTCGCCCTTCTGCGCAAGAAAATACAAAAACCGCGCGATCAGCGTGTCGCTGCTGCCCTTGCCGTCGGCGTGCACCGGCAGATTCAGCGGCTTTTTCATCACCGCGATCTGCGCGTCCTCATAGCAGATCACCGGCGGGGGCAGTGCCCGGAGCGCTGTGCGCTGTGCCGGTTCGAAGCAGTCGTCCGGCAGATAGACCGCGAGCGTATCGCCGCACTGCAGAACCGTTTCCGGCGGGATGCGCCTGCCGTTCTGCTTCACATCGCGCCTGCGGAATGCCTTATACAGCAGCGACTGCGGCAGCTTCGGGCATGCCTTGCGCAGGAATTTGTCCGCGCGCTGCCCCGCGTCGTTTTCGCCGATCAGAAATTCTTTCATGCGATCACCTCACCAGTGCAGTCTGATATTCCGCTGCATCACAAACTCCGGCAGCATGCTCCGATAGAGCGCAAGATAGTCCTGCTTCAATGCGTCAGCGTCCGGCACCGGTTCGCTGCTCAGCAGCAGCAGACGGTATTCCGCGCCGAACACCAGTGCGGTCCTGCCGGTATCGGTGCAGCCGTTCCGCTCATAAAAATGCAGCCTGCGCGTCCGGACGGCTCTTTCCGCGTCGTCCTGCGCAAAGTCGGGGTTCTCCGATTCAATGAGAATGCGTTCATCCTGCTGCAGGTTATCCCGCAGCTGCCTGAGAAACCGGCTTCCGATGCCCTGTCCGCGGCGAGCGGCACCGACCGCGAAATAATCGAGCAGCAGCACGCTGCCGCTCCGCAGCAGAAAGGCATATCCCGCCATTTCATCGCCCGCGAACATCCCCGTACAGGCGTAGATGCCGCGCTTCACCGCATCGCGGATCATGCGCAGCGGCTTCAGCTCGTTCGGCGGGAAATCGCGCTTCATTTGCTGCCGATAGGTTTCCGTCAGCTCGCTGTCGGTCAGCGCGCGGAATGTGTAACGGTCATTTTCCATAGCATTCTCCCGAAAAATGTTGCACAGTGTAACATTCTGTGCTATGATGTTGTCATAATAGGCAGAGGGCGAAGAAAGGAGGCGATCCGATGGACGACAGCGAACTGACCGCATTATTCGTGCAGCAGAGCGAGCGCGCGATCGCTCTGGCGCAGCAGAAATACGGCAGCCTGTGCCGTCGGCTTGCCGAGCGCATCCTCGGGAACAGCGAGGACGCCGAGGAATGCCTCAACGATATGTGGCTGCATGCTTGGCGTGCGATTCCGGAAAACCCGCCCGACAATCTGCCGGGCTTTCTCTCAACGCTGACGCGCCGCATCGCCCTCAACCGGCTGAAATTGAACAACCGGCTCATGCGCGGCGGCGGACAGGTCCCGGCGGTGCTGGAGGAGCTCAGCGCGTGCATTCCCGCGCCCGATTCGGTCGAGGCGGAAATTGACCGGCGGCAGTTTCTCGAATCGCTCACGCGCTTTCTCGATACGCTCCCGCACGATGCCCGCGTGATCTTTGTGCGGCGTTACTGGTACCTGAACACGACCGCGGAGATCGCAGAGGCATATCAGATGAGCGACGGCAAGGTGCGTGTCACGCTGACGCGCACGCGCAGAAAGCTCAAAGCATTTTTAGAAAAGGAGGAATTCCTATGAAGAATACAGATATGCTCGAATGGTTGACCGATCTGGACGGGCGCTTTCTCACAGAGGCAGAGCAGCCCGCAATCAGGGTGACGCACAGGCGCCGCAGGCTCGTGCCCGCGCTGATCGCGGCGGCAGCGGCGGTCGTGTGCATGACCGCAGGCGTGTCCGCATCCCTCTCCCGCAACACCGACCTGCTGACAAAGTGGTTCGGCAAGGACGCGGAAAGCTCGCTCAGCGCACTGCCCGAGCCGAAGGTATACGAAAACGGTCAGGTGCGCGTCACGGTGGAGACCGAACTGGACGACGGCATCAATCATATGCTGCTTGTTTCGATCGAAACGCCGGACGGTGAGCCCTATCAGGCGCCGCTCTATGACTGGCAGGATGTCGAGGGCAATCCGATCAGACTGCAGCAGAGCATAATGACATACGGCTATGACGCTGTGCATCACGGATTCAGTTCGATCGGTCAGATCACCGAGTTCGGCGGATTCGACTTCAGACGCAGCCCGGAGGATCACTCCGAAACGCCGGACGGAACGATACCGGAGTACCGGCTCGGCAGCTATATGGCAATCCGGATTCCGTATGCACAGTTTGATGAAGGGGACTTCTCATTCAAGCTCATGTTCCGGAACATGGAGGGAACAGAGATCGACATTGACGACCCGGACGATAACCCGTTTGCAGGCATTTCGATCCCCGTTCACAAGGGGCAGAATACAGAATGTGCGGTCTACCGCGCAGAAAACGGCAACGAATGCCGGCTCTCCTGCTTCGAGCTGACTGTGCTTGACCGAAATGCCGCCAATATCGCGGAGCTGCACTGGGATACAAGCGGCGGCATTGTGCTGATCAAAACGGACGGCAGCCGCAAAGAACTCGACTGGCGCGACACACACGGCGCAATCGGTGAATATCTTGAACCGGGTATTTATTCCGAAGTCCCGCTCGGCACGTTCACAGACACTGACAGTGTGCAGGCTGTCGAGCTCGGCGGCGTCCTCTACGAGAAGCAGTGAACAGATACAGCAATCCCCCTGTGAATGCGCAGGGGGATCATTCTGCTTATTTCGCCTTCGTCGCGACCTCGGTGATGAGCTTCGTGAACACCTCGTCGAGCGGCAGGCAGCCCAACTCCCCTTCCTTGCGGGAGCGCACGGTCACGCCGTTTGCCGCGACCTCGTTGTCGCCGATGATCAGCATATACGGAATGCGGTCGATGCGGGCATTCTTGATCTTCGTGCCGATGTTCTCGTCCTTCGCATCGACGGTCACGCGCATGCCTGCCTGCGTCAGTCTGTCGGCGAATGCCTGCGCGTAGGCATTGTGCTCCTCGCCGATCGGCAGCAGACGCACCTGCTCCGGTGCGAGCCACAGCGGCATCACGCCCGCAAACTTCTCGATCATGTAGGCAAGCGTGCGCTCGTAGCAGCCGAGGCTGGTTCTGTGAATGATATACGGCAGCTTCTTCTGACCGTCCTTGTCGATATAGTACATGCCGAAGCGCTCCGCGAGCAGCATGTCGATCTGGATCGTGACCAGCGTATCCTCCTTGCCGAACACGTTCTTATACTGCACATCGAGCTTCGGACCGTAGAACGCCGCCTCGTCGATGCCGATTGTGTACTCCACGCCGAGATCGTCGAGGATCTTCTTCATCGTCGCCTGTGCGAGCTCCCACTGCTCCGCGGTGCCCTCGTACTTGTTCTTCGGGTTTGCCGGGTCCCACTGCGAGAAGCGGAAGGTGCAGTCCTCGAGCAGACCGACCGTATCGAGCATGTACTTCGCCATTTCAAGGCAGAAGCTGAATTCCTGCTCGAGCTGATCGGGGCGCAGAATGAAGTGGCCCTCGGAGATCGTGAACTGCCGCACGCGGATCAGACCGTGCATCTCGCCGGAATCCTCGTTGCGGAAGAGCGTCGAGGTCTCGGTCAGGCGCATCGGCAGCTCCTTATAGGTGCGCTGCTTGTTGAGATAGACCTGATACTGGAACGGGCAGGTCATCGGGCGGAGCGCAAAGCACTCCTTCTCCTCGTCGTGCGGGTCGCCCATGATGAACATGCCGTCGAGATAGTGATCCCAGTGACCGGAGATCTTGTAGAGGTCGCGCTTCGCAAAGAGCGGGGTCTTTGTGAGCTGGCAGCCCTTCGACTGCTCGTAGTCCTCGACCCAGCGCTGCAGCAGCTGAATGACTCTTGCGCCCTTCGGCAGCAGGATCGGCAGACCCTGCCCGATATAATCGACGGTCGTGAAATAGCCGAGCTCGCGCCCGAGCTTGTTGTGATCGCGCTTTTTCGCCTCCTCGAGCATGTCAAGATGCTCCTTGAGCTGCTCTTTCTTCGGGAAGGCGATGCCGTAGATGCGCGTGAGCTGGCGGTTGTTCTGGTCGCCCTTCCAGTAGGCGCCGGTGCAGGAGGTCAGCTTGAACGCCTTGACCAGCCCCGTCGCAAAGAGGTGCGGACCGACGCAGAGGTCAATATACTCGCCCTGCCGGTAGAAGCTGATGGTCTCGCCCTCGGGCAGCTCCTCGATCAGCTCGACCTTGTAGCTTTCGCCGCGCTCCTGCATGAGCTTCACGGCTTCGGCTCTCTCCAGCGTGAAGCGCTCAATGCGCAGATTCTCCTTGACGATCTTCTTCATCTCCGCCTCGAGCGCGGTCAGCGTGTCGGCGTTGAAGGGCTTTTCCGTGTCGAAATCGTAGTAGAAGCCCCTGTCGATCGCCGGACCGATCGTCAGCTTTGTCTCCGGGTAGAGGCGCTTGACTGCCTGCGCGAGAATATGCGCCGCGGTGTGGTTGAAGACATGTCTGCCCTCCTCGTCCTCGAAGGTCAGCAGCTTCACCTCAGCGTCCGCGGCGATCTCCGCGGTCAGGTCTGCGGGCTGACCGTTGACCAGCGCCGCGATGTGCTCTCTGGCGATGACGCCCGCTTCCTTCGCGGCGTCATAGACCGTGACCGGTGCGGCGCTCTCAAACACGGCGCCGTCTGCAAATGTGATTTTCATAAGAATCCCTCCGTCGTGATTTTGGTTCGGAATACGAAAAAAACGCACCCCGAACAGCATGACCTGTCCGGGGTGCGGCTTGCTCCTGATGCAAACGCGCACGGTTCCACCCGAGCGTTTCCTCATTCCCATTGTCCTCCGCAGCATAGGTGGTACCGCAAATGAGATCACCGGATGCCTTTCAGCGAATCGGCATCCTCTCTGTCAGATGAGCGCCCGTTTGCGACATGTCCTCTGCTTTCTGACGCGAAAGCCTCTGATTACTTCCATTATACGCTCTTTCGCGTGCGAAAGTCAAGCGAAAAACGGCATTTCGGCATTTTGCACAAAATTGTCGCTCATTCCAGCTCGAATGCGCCGGTATAGAGCTGATAGTAGGTGCCCTTCTGTGCGATCAGCGCGTCGTGGCTGCCGCGCTCAATGATTCTGCCGTGATCGAGCACCATGATGACGTCGGAGTTTTTGACGGTCGAAAGACGGTGCGCAATGACAAAGACCGTTCTGCCCTTCATCAGCGCATCCATGCCCTTCTGCACGATCGCCTCGGTGCGCGTGTCGATCGAGGAGGTCGCCTCGTCGAGGATCATGACAGGCGGGTCGGCAACGGCAGCGCGCGCGATCGCGATGAGCTGGCGCTGTCCCTGCGAGAGATTCGCGCCGTTTCCGGTCAGCATCGTGTCATAGCCCTCGGGCAGCCGCGTGATGAAATCGTCGGCGCCTGCAAGCCTTGCAGCCTCGCGGCATTCGTCGTCGGTCGCCTCGAGCCGCCCGTAGCGGATATTCTCCATGACCGTGCCGGTGAAGAGGTTGGTCTCCTGCAGCACGATGCCGAGCGAGCGGCGGAGGTCCTGCTTCTTGATCTTGTTGATGTTGATACCGTCGTAGCGGATCTTGCCGTCTGCGATATCGTAGAAGCGGTTGATCAGGTTCGTGATGGTCGTTTTGCCCGCGCCGGTCGCGCCGACAAATGCGACCTTCTGCCCGGGCTTTGCAAAGACCGTGACGTCGTGGAGCACCGGCTTGCCCTCCTCATAGGCGAAGTCGACGCCGTCGAGCGTCACATCGCCGCGCAGGGGCGTATAGGTGACGGTGCCGTCCGCGCTGTGCGGGTGCTTCCATGCCCAATGATGCGTACGGTCGGTCGTTTCGGTGATATTGCCGTTCTCGTCGGTCGCCGCGTTGACAAGCGTGACATAGCCGTTGTCCGCCTCGGGCTGTTCGTCCATCAGGGCAAAGACGCGCTCTGCGCCGGCAACTGCCATGACGATCGAATTGATCTGCTGGGTGACCTGATTGAGATTGCCCATGAACTGCTTGGTCATATTGAGGAACGGCACGACGATATCAATGCTCAGGGCGAGCCCGGAGATTGACAGGTTCTTCGCACCGCAGAGCAGCAACGCGCCGCCGACCGTCGCGATCACAACGTAGAGGATATTGCCGATGTTCATGATGATCGGACCGAGCGCGTTTGCATAGGCATGTGCACGGTAGCTGTCCTCATAGAGCGCATCGTTGATTGCGTCAAAATTCTTCTGGCTCTGTTCCTCGTGGCAGAATACCTGCACGACCTTCTGCCCGTTCATCATCTCCTGCACATAGCCCTCCGTCTTCGCAACGGACTTCTGCTGGCGGACGAAGTATTTCGCCGAGCCTGCGCCGATCTTTCCGGAGACAACGAGCATCAGCAGCACGCCCGCAACGACGACCAGCGTCAGCCAGAGGCTGTACCAGAGCATGATCGCGAACACAAAGCACACGACCGCACCCGCCTGCAAAATCTGCGGGACAGACTGCGAAATGAGCTGGCGCATCGTGTCGAGGTCGTTCGTGTAATAGCTCATGATATCGCCGTGCTGGTGCGTATCGAAGAAGCGGATCGGCAGATTCTGCATGCCGTCGAAGAGCCGCTGCCGCATCTTGTTCAGAAAGCCCTGCGTCATCACGGCGATCAGCTGCTGATAGAGTGTCATCGCGGCGAGCGAGATCAGATACAGCACGATCAGGATGCCGACCATCGGCAGGATCTTCTGCTTTGCGGCCGACCAGTCGCCGCTCTCCGTATAGACCCCGACCTGTGCGAGCACCTTCTGCAGGAACACCGCCGGAATGGACGAGGCAGCGGATGCAAACAGGATGCACGCGACCGTGACCGGCAGCAGCACCGGGTAAAACTCGCGGAGCATCTTCAGGATGCGGGCTATGGATTTGAAGGCATCGCCCTTGGAACGGGGTGCGCCGTAGCCATTGGTGTTACGCGGCATCGCCGTCACCTCCGTTCGTCTGCTGCTCATAGACCTCCCTGTAGATCGGGCTGGTTTCCATGAGCTCTACATGCGTGCCCTGTGCGGCGATCTTTCCGCCGTCGAGCACGAGGATGATATCGGCATCCTGCACGGACGCGACGCGCTGTGCAATGATGATCTTCGTGGTGTCGGGGATGTACTCCTTGAAGCCCGCGCGGATGAACGCGTCGGTCTTTGTGTCGACCGCACTGGTCGAGTCGTCCAGAATCAGGATCTTCGGCTTTTTCAGCAGCGCGCGCGCAATGCAGAGGCGCTGCTTCTGTCCGCCGGAGACATTTGTGCCGCCCTGCTCGATGTGCGTATCGTAGCCGTCAGGGAAGGATACGACAAACTCATGCGCCTGCGCGAGCCTGCATGCCTGCTCGAGCTCCTCGTCGGTCGCGTCGGGATTGCCCCAGCGCAGATTCTCCCTGATCGTTCCGGAAAAGAGCTCATTCTTCTGCAGCACCATTGCGACGCTGTCACGCAGGGTTTTCAGGTCATATTCGCGGACATCCCTGCCGCCGACGCGCACCGCGCCCGCCGTCACGTCATAGAGCCGCGGAATCAGCTGCACGAGCGAGGATTTGCTCGAGCCCGTGCCGCCGAGAATGCCGACCGTCGCGCCGGAGGGAATGTGCAGGTCGATGCCCGAGAGCGCGTCCTTCTTCGCCTTCTGCGAATATTTGAAGCTGACGCCGTCGAAATCGACCGAGCCGTCCGACACCTCCGTGACAGGGTTCTCGGGGTTGTGAATGGTCGGCTCCTCATCAAGCACCTCGGAAATGCGGCGGATGGACTCAGCGGACATGGTCAGCATGACATAGATCATCGAGAGCATCATCAGCTGCATCAGCACCTGAAAGCCGTAGGTCAGCATCGAGGACATTTCGCCCACATTGATCAGGCTGCCCCGGTTCTCGATCACGAGCTTTGAGCCGACCGAGAGGATGAATGCCATATTGAAGTAAATGCAGACCTGCATGATCGGACCGTTCAGCGCAACAATGCGCTCTGCCTTCGTGAAGTCGACGCAGATATCGTCGGACGCCCTGCGGAATTTCTGCTTCTCGTATTCCTCGCGCGAAAACCCCTTGACGACACGCATCCCGCGGACATTCTCCTCGATCGACTCATTCAGCCGGTCATATTTCTTGAAAACGCGGCGGAAAGCAGGCATTGCGAATTTCGCGATCAGCAGCAGACCGCATGCGAGCACCGGGATCACAAAGACAAAGGTCGCAGCCAGCATGCCGCCCATGTAGAACGCCATCACGATCGAAAAGACCAGCATCAGCGGCGCACGCAGCGCAATGCGGATCATCATCATGAACGCCATCTGCACATTGTTGATATCGGTCGTCAGACGGGTGACCAGCGAGGAGGTCGAGAATTTGTCGATATTCGCAAAGGAGAACCGCTGCACGCGCGAAAAAATATCGTGGCGGACATTCTTCGCAAAGCCCGCAGAAGCCTTCGAGCAGGTGAAGCCCGCCAAGCCGCCGCACGCGAGCGAAATGACCGTCATCACGAACAGCAGCAGACCGGTGCGCAGCAGAAAGCTCATTTCCACGCCCGCACTGACATGGTTGACCAGCTTCGCCGTGATAAACGGGATAATTGCCTCGATCACCGCCTCCAGCGCGATGAAGAAAAAGGTCAGGTACATCGGCTTCTTGTATTCCCGCAAACATCGGGAGACCGTTTTGAACATGTTCCTATTGCTCCTTTCCGGAAGCGGACAGCCTGTCGGCATTCGCCCGGATCCTGTTGAGATAACCGCGCAGCGCGGCGAGCTCCTCCGCCGAGAAGCCGTCGGTCAGCTGCTGCTCGACGCGCAGATTGTCCTCGCTGCACTTTGTAAGATAGAGCCTTGCGTGCTCAGTCAGCACGATGATCTTGAGGCGGTCGTCGCCCGGTGCGCGCACGCGCGTCACGAGGTCGTTTTCCTCCATGATCTTGAGCAGCTTGGAGACTGCCGAGCGCGACAGCGAAAGCTCCCGCTCCAGATCGCGCTGGCAGAGCCTGCGGTCGGCGTTGTCGGCGAGATAGCCCAGCAGCCAGCCGTGCATGCCGGTGATCTTGTCGAGCTCCTGCTTCACGGGCAGGCGGTCAAAATACTTCCGTATCCCGCAGCTGATCGCGAGAAGCTGCCTTGTAATTTCGGTATCCATCCGATACACAGCTCCAGTCGGGTTCGATTTGTTTCCGAAGAAACAGTTTCCCAAGAAACAGTATACAGCAGAATGCCAAAAAAGTCAAGTGAAAATTTGGTGATAACGACAGTGATTTTGTCAGAGTGTGTCGAGAATGCGCCGTGCAACATACACACCGCTTGCCGACGCATGGGAGAGCGAGTGCGTCACGCCGGAGCAGTCGCCGATGACATAGAGCCCGCTGTGGCAGGTTTCGAGGTTATTGTCAATCTCAACCTCCATATTGTAGAACTTGACCTCGACGCCGTAGAGCAGCGTATCCGCATTTGCGGTGCCGGGCGCGATCTTGTCAAGCGCATAGATCATCTCGATGATGCTGTCGAGAATGCGCTTGGGAATCACGAGCGACAGATCGCCCGGTGTCGCCGCCAGTGTCGGCACAACGGTGCTCTCCGCAATGCGCGAGGCATTGCTGCGCCGCCCGCGGATCAGATCGCCGAAGCGCTGGACCATCACGCCGCCGCCGAGCATATTGGACAGCCGCGCGATGCTCTCGCCGTAGCCGTTGGAATCCCTGAACGGCTCTGAGAAATGCTTGCTGACGAGCAGCGCAAAATTTGTATTGTCGGTGTGCAGCTTCGGATCCTCGTAGCTGTGCCCGTTGACCGTGACGATGCCGTTGGTGTTCTCGTTGACGACGACGCCGTGCGGATTCATGCAGAAGGTGCGCACAAGGTCCTCGAACTGCTTGGTGCGGTAGACGATCTTGCTCTCATAGAGCTCGTCGGTCAGGTGCGAGAACACCGCCGCAGGCAGCTCCACGCGCACGCCGATATCGACCCGGTTGGAGCGCGTCGGGATCTGCAGCGCCGAGCAGACGGTTTCCATCCACTTGCTGCCGCTGCGCCCGACCGAGATCACGCATCTGCGCCCGGAAAAGCTCCTGTCGCCGGCAGTCAGCACATAGCCGTCGTCGGTCTTGGAGACGCCGGTGATCTCCGTGCGGAAGTGGAAATCGACCTTGTCCTTCAGCTCGTCATAGAGCCGCTGCAGCACGATATAGTTGATATCCGTGCCGAGATGCCGCACCTGCGCATCGAGCAGATGGAGGTCGTTCTCAAAGCATTTTTTCTTGATCGCCGTGTTCGCCGTCGAATAGAGCTTCGTGCCCTCGCCGCCGTGGTCGAGGTTGATCTGATCGACATAGCGCATCAGCGACAGCGCCTCATCACGCCCGATGTACGCATAGAGTGTGCCGCCGAACTGATTCGTGATATTGTATTTGCCGTCAGAGAATGCACCCGCGCCGCCAAAGCCATTCATGATCGCGCAGGTCTTGCATCCGATGCACGATTTGACCTTTTTCCCGTCAATCGGACATTTGCGCTTATCGAGCGGATTGCCCGATTCAAACACACCGATCTTCAGGCTGCAGTCTGCCTGACAGAGCTCATACGCCGTAAAAATACCGCCCGGACCCGCGCCGACGATCAGGACATCATAATCCATATTTTTCATTCCTTTCAGCAGCAGACGCTGCATTCTGATTATATCATAAGCCCGCCGTGAATGTCAAGAAGCAAGCAGAAACGCGCGGGAGAATGGCTGCTCAGTCACAACAACGAAAGCCATCGAACATTGCCGCAGGCAATTTCATCCGACAGGATTTCACTTTGCAACAGCGCAATTTCACCCGCCGGACAGCGGATATTATTGAAAAAGCACCTGCCGGAAGGCAAGTGCTTTTACAGAATGGGCCATCAGGGACTCGAACCCGGGACCGACCGGTTATGAGCCGGGAGCTCTAACCAACTGAGCTAATGGCCCGAATAAAAGGAAATCGCCAGAGAGAAGCCTCTCTGGCGGGATGCCGGCATCGATCTATTTTCCCGGGCCGTCTCCAGCCAAGTATCTTCGACGTGAATGAGCTTAACTTCCGTGTTCGGAATGGGAACGGGTGGGACCTCATTGCCATAAACACCGACTTTTTTCCTCTCAGGGAGTACCCTGAAAACTGAACAGCAAGTGCGGAGAAAGAATCAGAATACGAAGGAAAAGCCCTCGACCGATTAGTATGCGCTGGCTGAACATGTCACCATGCTTACACCTTGCACCTATCTACCTCATAGTCTTTGAGGGGTCTTACTCGTTTGAAACGATGGGATATCTTGTCTTGAGGGCGGCTTCACGCTTAGATGCTTTCAGCGTTTATCCGTTCCGTACATAGCTGCCCAGCCGTGCCACTGGCGTGACAACTGGTGCACCAGAGGTACGTCCATCCCGGTCCTCTCGTACTAGGGAC
>JAEELE010000019.1 GCA_016288755.1 Oscillospiraceae bacterium | reverse complement strand
CGCTGATCTGCGCGGCATCGCGGTTGACCAGACCGTTGAATTGCAGCCGACCGGTCACAACGCCGCTGCTCTGCTTGATATAACTAATGTATTCCTGATTGAACTACAGAACAATATAGCCGTAGTCGCCGTCGTCGGTGGGGTAAATTGTATAGGTACCCGTCGGATGTATCTGATTATCTCCGAAATACAACTGGCAATATGACGCCCACGCATTCGAGCTGTCTGTCGCGCTGCCGGTATTCGATGCACCTGCTGCAAGAAAAACGCTCAGGTCATCCTTGGAAACCGGAAGATAGATATACGGCTTACTGGTATCGA
Organism: Oscillospiraceae bacterium; assembly: GCA_016288755.1. GTDB lineage: Bacteria > Bacillota > Clostridia > Oscillospirales > Ruminococcaceae > Firm-04. Next base: position 3,414 of record JAEELE010000019.1, on the reverse strand, counting down.
TCTTATCGTGCGTTCTGTCATTGATCACGAAATCGGCAGTCAGCGTGAACGAAACGGCATCCGCGCCCTGACCGCCCGTAATGGTCGTGCCGCTGGATGTGCCGCCCGACACATTGCCGATCTCGACACCCGTCACGTCATTCTCGATGGAGTATGCACCGGCAGGCACCACATCCGGCGTTGCAGCAGCGCCCGGGCGCGCCAGACTCAGCGGAACGATGAATGCGCACAGCAGACTGAGCACAACCGTCAGCGCGGTCAGTCTGTGATACCATTTGCGCGCAAACAGCTTCTCTTCGATCAGACTGTTTCTTTTCACTGCTGTCACACTCCTTTCCGTTGGAATCCGGTCAGCCGACGCCGCCGAATGCCTTCAGCGGCAGCACCCGGAGGAATACCCTCCCGATGACGTTTTCCTCTGCGATGCACCCGACCGCGGTGCTGCGGCTGTCGATGCTGACGGCTCTGTGGTCGCCCATGACGAACACTCTGCCCTCGGGCACCTGATACGGCAGCTCAATGTCGCATTCGCCGCGTGCGAGCTCGCTGACATAGGGCTCGTCGAGCACGCTGCCGTCGACACTGACCGTTCCGTCCTCCGCGATGTCCACGACCATGCCGCCCGTTGCGATGACCCGCTTGAGCAGCACCTTATTATTATAGTAGAATGCTACGATGTCGCCGGGCACGGGCTCCGAGAGCTTATTGCACAGCAGAACCTGATCGTTCTGCAGGGTCGGGGTCATGCTCGTGCCGGTCACGCGGAGCACCGGCAGCAGCATCGTGGAGATGATGACCGCAGCGGCGGCTGCCACGATCAGCGACCCGACCGTGTTCAGCATCGAGCGGAGCAGTCCGTCCCGATACCGCTGCCGCTTCATCTCCGCCGCAAGCTGCTCTGCGGTCGGAAGCTCCGACGGCTTCAACTGAAATTTCTTCTCACTCATACTGTTCTCTGAAGCCCGCAGCGCGCGTGCCCTGTCCGGGCGTCCCGCGGGGCTGCCGGTGTGTTATCCATGCTTTTTTCCGCGGCGCTTCCCCTTCGGCGCCGGTGTGTTCTGCGGCTCCGGGGCGGTCTGTGCAGGCGTCAGCCGTTCGGTGAGCCCGAGCAGCGCGTCGAGGCGTTCGCGGAGCCTCTGGTTCTCCGCGGTCAGCTCGTCGTTCTCGCGCCGCAGATAGTAGAGAATCTCGATCAGGTCGGCACGCTTCAGCGCGCGCAGCTCTTTGTCAGTCATGCGGATTCCTCTTGTTTCTATTCAACGCACTATATGCGATATGCATAAAGATATTGGTGATAAATTCAAATTTATTATATCATATATTCTAATACTTGTCAATCATTCTGAAAAATGCCGGTCAAAAATCGTGATTCCGCACAAATACAGACAGTATGTTTCGGCATACTGCCGAGAAGAATCTGAGAACAATTTTACAGAGCGTAATCCCTGCGCGGCGGTTTACATTCCGTAGATTTCCGCGGTCAGCCGCCCGTGAAATCCCGTTGCCGCACTTGACGGATCCGCGCCGAAGGGGGTATAATAAGGCAGTGCGCATCCGCAGCGCACCGGGAGGAGAGATCACAATGACAGTGGAAAACGGCGAATGGGTCCTGCACGGGCGCGCTCTGAGCGACCCGGACTGCATCCGCACATGGCAGGCGCTTGTCAGCCGGATCGACGAGGTCGGCTTTCTGCCGCTCTTCGGCAATGAGATCGCGGGGTTTTCGGTCGAGGAGCATGTCCCGACGGAATACTGGTGGACGGGCGACCCGGCGCGGGACCCGTGGGAATGGCGTGCGGTCATCGCACGCAGCCGGCAGGTCGCCTACGGCAAATTTTTCGGGCAGAAGGCGGGCTTCATCAGCCTGAAATGGCTCCCCCGCTTTGCCAACGCGCGCCGCGACGGCTACGATTTCGACGCTGCCTGGGAGGACGGGCGCCTGACCCGCCGCGAACGGCTGATCATGGACTGCCTGACCGAAACCGACGAAGACGGCGGCATCGTCTGGAGGGACTCCGCGATCCTCTCGACCGACCTCAAAAGGCTGGCGGGCTTCGGCAAGGGCGGCGAGAAGAATTTCCCAGGCACGGTGACCGACCTGATGATGCGGCTCTATCTGGTCACGGCGGATTTTCAGCGGCGGCGGAGCAAAAAGGGCGCGGAATTCGGCATGGCGGTCTCGGTGCTGCTGCCGCCCGAGGCGCTCTGGGGCTATGACGCGGTGACCGCCGCCTATCCGGAGGAGCCTGCGGCATCGTGGGAGAAGCTCCGGGCACAGCTTCTGACACATTTTCCCCATGCGGACGAACCGGCAGTGCGAAGGCTGCTCGGGAATGCCCCCGGCACTTGACAAAAGTCTGATTTTTATGGTAGAATGTAGTATATTTTACGGAATCGGAGGGCAATCCCATGAAGAATTATTTTGATCTGACCGGACAGGTCGCACTGATCACCGGCTGCTCTACCGGTCTGGGCGTGCAGATGGCAAAGGCGCTCGCCGGACAGGGCGCGAAGATCGCGGCGATCGCAAGGCGGCAGAGCATGCTCGACGCCGTTGCGGCAGAGATCACCGGGGAATTCGGCGTTGAGGCGGTCGGCATCTCCTGCGACATCACCGACACCGCAAGCGTCGACAGGACCGTCGCCGCGATCATGGAGCGCTTCGGCAGACTTGACATTCTCATCAACAATGCCGGTACCGGCGGCGTCGCACCCGCCGAGCAGATCACGGACGAGCAGTTTGCGAACGAGCTGAACATCGACCTCTTCGGCTCCTTCAAGGTCGCGCGCGCTGCCGCCAATCAGGCGATGCTGCCCGCAGGCTACGGCAGGATCATCAACATCGCGTCGATGTACGGGCTGGTCGGCAACAAGACCGCCCCCTGCACGCCGTATCACGCGGCAAAGGGCGGCGTCGTCAACATGACCCGCGCGCTCGCGGCAGAATGGGGCGCCAAGGGCATTACAGTCAACGCGATCTGCCCGGGCTATTTCTACACCCCGCTGACCGAGGAGACGCTGAATTCCGAGTTCTTCCAGAATTACGCCAAGCAGATGATCCCGCTGGGTCGCTACGGCAATGAGGGCGAGCTCGACACCGCCGCGCTCTTCCTCGCGTCGCCGATGAGCGCCTATGTCAACGGCGTCATTTTGCCCGTCGACGGCGGCTACACCGCGATGTGACGGCAGCGGTGTCTACGAAGAATCATCAACAGACTGAGCAGCCGTATTTCCGGCTGCTCATTTTGTTGTGAAAGCCCATCAATATACAATCATCTGCAAGTCAGAAGGCAGGCGCTGCGGCATCACTGCACGATGGTTTTTTAATATGGGGCTCACACAACGCCAGTGCCGAAGCCCGGAGCCCGGGCTGGCATTTTCCTCCGGGTACATTTACGCGGAGCCTCCCACTTT
>JAEELE010000018.1 GCA_016288755.1 Oscillospiraceae bacterium | reverse complement strand
CGCCAAAGCACTGGCAGAAACCAAGCTGTTCAGCAAGCATCCGAAATACGATGTGCCCGGGCTCCGCCAAAGAGCAGCCGAGGCGCTCCGCTGGATCAGCGGCGAGGAATGTGATTCCGAAGCTGCCGATCTGCATGCCGACCGCAGGAGCGAATTTTGCTCGTCGATCGGCGCGCTGCGGGCACGCCTGCTCGCCGAATAACAGGACAATACAGTCTGACTGTTGATATACTTAAACCGAAAGGAATGATTCCAATGGCAAACTACTGGCACGAGGACATTGAATGCATGCCCCTCGAGGACATGCGCAGACTCCAGACAGAAAAGCTGAAAAAGCAGGTGCAGCACGTCTGGGACAATGTCCCCTACTACCGCGCAAAGATGGAGGAAAAGGGCGTGACCCCCGACGATATCCAGTCGGTCGACGACCTGCACAAGCTGCCCTTCCTCTCGAAGGCGGACCTCCGCGACGCATACCCCTACGGGCTGCTCGCCGTCCCGCTGACGGACTGCGTGCGCATCCAGTCGACCTCCGGCACGACCGGCAAGCGCGTCGTTGCGTTCTACACGCAGCATGACGTCGATCTCTGGGAGGACTGCACCGCAAGAGCGATCGTCGCGGCAGGCGGCACCGCAGACGACGTGGTTCAGGTCGCTTACGGCTATGGGCTCTTCACCGGCGGCGCGGGTCTGCACGGCGGCTCGCACAAGGTCGGCTGCCTGACGCTGCCCATGTCCTCGGGCAACACCGAGCGCCAGATCCAGTTCATGTGCGATCTCGGCTCGACCATTCTCTGCTGCACCCCGTCCTACGCCGCCTACATCGGCGAGACGCTGCACGAGATGGGTCTGACGCCGGACGACATCAAGCTGAAAGCCGGCATCTTCGGTGCAGAGCCGTGGACCGAGGAGATGCGCCGCTCAATCGAGGCATCGCTCGGCATCAAGGCATTCGACATTTACGGTCTGACCGAGACCTCCGGTCCGGGCGTGGCATTCGAGTGCGGGGAGCAGACCGGCATGCACATCAACGAGGACCACTTCATCCCGGAGATCATCGACCCCGACACCGGCGAGGTGCTCCCCGAGGGCTCTGTCGGCGAGCTGGTGTTCACCGCGATCGACAAGGAGGCATTCCCGCTGCTCAGATACCGCACCCGCGACCTCTGCAAGCTGACCCGCGGCAAGTGCTCCTGCGGCAGAACGCTCATCAAGATGTGCAAGCCGATGGGCAGATCGGACGACATGCTCATCATCCGCGGCGTCAATGTGTTCCCGTCGCAGATCGAGACCGTGCTGATCGAGCAGGGCTACTCGCCGAATTATCTGATCGAGGTCGACCGCAAAAACAACTCCGATACGCTCGATATCAGCGTCGAGATGACTGCCGAGCAGTTCTCCGACAAGATGAAGGACGTGCAGGACAAGGAGCGTGCGCTTGCATCCGCGATCAAGACGATGCTGGGCATCAGCCCGAAGGTGCACCTTGTCTCGCCGAAGTCCATCACCCGCAGCGAGGGCAAGGCTGTGCGCGTCATCGACCGCCGCAAGCTGCATGACTGAACCGGAAAAGGGGGAATCATCATGGACACGATCAAGCAGTTTTCGATTTTTGTGGAAAATCAGCAGGGCAAGATGGCGGAGGTGACCCGCCTGATCGCCGACGCGGGCATCGACCTGCGCTCACTGAGCCTTGCGGACACCCGCGATTTCGGCATTCTCCGCGTCATTGTCAACAAGCCCGAGGAGACCGAAGCGCTCCTCTCGGCGAACGGCTGGACCTACAAGGTGACCTCGGTCATCGCGGTCAAGGTGCCGGATATCCCGGGCGGTGTCGCAACGATGCTCGAGATGCTCGACAGGGCAAATGTCAACGTGGAATACATGTATGCCTTTGTGAACCGCGTGCCCGGCACGGCAGTGACGGTGGTGCGCGTGGACAATGACTTCGCGGCGATCGGTGCGCTGACCGCAGGCGGCATCGAGCTGCTCTCCGTCGAGGAGGCTTACGGCGCATAAGCCCGGAGCCCGGGCTGGCGAGTCGGCTCCGCGAGCCGTTTGGCACCTTCACCCAATATCGCGTCATACACGGCGCCGGCGCGCCTTCTTGGGGCGTAATGTGCTCTAAACATCGGGCAGCAGGCAGCAGGCAGGAGGGAGGAGTTTTCTCCCGAAACCAATCATCTTTGCTGCGCCGCGTGACGCTGTACCGCCGCCGCTCCATTCGGCAAAATGCACGAAAAGACACCGGCACGGCGGAAATATCGTGCCGGACACTTGACATTTCTGTGCAGACAGTGTATAATAATATCAGGAGCAGGAGCGCCGGATGCTTCTGCGGGAAAAACAGACAGCGGGGGGTTGCCCTCCGCATATGGGGAGTGTTTCACATGAGCATATTTGACAAGATCAGCGACGCCGGCAGAGGTGTCTCCGAGAAGATGGGCAGCATCTCCGAGGTTCAGAATCTCAAGCGCAAGATCCTCTATGAGGAGGAGCGTATCGTGGAGATCTTCGCCGACCTCGGCAAGCGCTACTACAAGAACCCGGACGAGGACCCGGCGGTCTTCCGTGCACTGTGCGACGACATCGACGCGAGACGCCGCCGCATCAAGAAGATGAAGTTCGAGCTCAACACCCTGCGCGGCTACAAGATGTGCCCGAAGTGCGATGCGGAAAACAGCGAGAAGAACATTTTCTGCGGTGTCTGCGGCGCACGCCTGCCCGACCCGGATGACGAGGACTTCACCTCCCTCGACGAGAACGATTACTACACCGAGACCAGCAATCAGTTCTTCAATGCGGACAGCACCGGCAATATCCCTGTCTGAGCCAAAGCATTCCCGAAACGGCTTCGCCCCGAAAAGCGGAGCCGTTTTCTTTGTGTGGGCATCATTGCCAAAAAGTCGGAGGGGCTATCGGAAAAAATGCCGAAATTTCTGTGAGCGGTTGCATTCTTTGCCCGAATGTGTTATACTATAAGATGGACCGCTGATTTTTACGGAGCGCCCTGTCCGGAACCGTATTCCCGGCGTATCAGGGAAAAGGCATCGGAACATCTGCTGTCAGGTTCGTCATTCAGTCCCATGAAACGGACGGAAACGTGAGGGTAGCCCGGTTCGTTCCGGAACGGTAAATACCGATTTGCCGTCGGAACACAATGCGGAAAACAGATTTACAGAAAGGGGGCGGCAGGAATTGTTTGACTGGTTCCGGAACGCTTGGAATGCGCTGTTTAACGTCGTGCAGTCGATCAGCATCGTCGATATCGTCGATATTCTCCTGCTGTCCTATCTGCTCTACGCTGTGCTGAAGCTCGTGCGCGAGACCCGCGCCGCCCAGCTGATGAAGGGCATCGCATTTGTCGTCGTCGCCTATATTGTCAGCGATTTCATCGGCCTGAAGGCGATGCGCTTTATCTCCTATATGGTGCTCAACACCGGTCTGATTGCGATCATCGTGCTCTTCCAGCCAGAGCTGCGCAGAGCACTCGAAAAATTCGGACAGACGACCTTCCGCCTGTCGCGGTTCACCTTCGGCTCCGATGCCTCGACCGTGGAGCGCTGGGAAAAGGCGATTCCCGCGATCTGTGAGTCGGCGGCGCAGCTTGCCAGAACCTGCACCGGCGCGCTGATCGTCATTGAACGCTCGACCAAGCTCGGCGAGCAGATCCTCAACGGCACCGTGATGAAGGCGGAGCCGACCGTCGAGCTCTTCGGCAATATCTTCTATCCCAAGACCCCGCTGCACGACGGCGCGGTCATCATGCGCGACGGCATCATCTGGGCGGCGGCATGCTTTCTGCCCAAGCCCCAGAAGGAGGAGCTGATCGACAAGCATCTGGGTTCCCGGCACCGCGCCGCCATCGGCATGAGCGAGAATTCCGACGCGCTGATCATCGTCGTCTCCGAGGAGACCGGGCAGATTTCGGTCGCACAGAACGGCGTGCTCACCCGCGATTATACCAAGCGGATGCTCGAGGAGCTCCTGCGGAAGACGCTGATCCCGCCGGAAAGTGAATCGGGCTGGCACGCCAGAGACCTGCTGCCCTTCCGCAGAAAGCACAGACCTGCGGAGAAGTCAGAGCCTGCCAAGCAGACCGCTGACAGCGGAAAGGAGGTCTGACGGTGGCTGACATTTCAAAGAAAACGCACGAGTTCCTCAAGAAGCCGCACTGGCTGCACAAGCCGACGCGCTCGGACCTGCTGCTGATGATCCTCTCCTTCGTGATGGCGTTCTTCATCTGGGTCTATATCGCGACGATCGTCAGCGGCAACTATTCCGTTTCGTTCAGCGGGCTGCCGATCGCGGTCGATATCTCCAATTCGCGCGCTGCCGCCTACGGGCTGAGCGTGCTCTCGCCGGAGACCGATTCGCTCAGCGTCGACGTGACGGTCTCGGGCGGACGTGCCAACATCGGCGGTCTGAACCGCAGCGATCTGGAGGCGTATGTCGATTTCAACAGCAACGCCGTCACCGATGCGATCGGGCGGCAGACCCTGCCGGTCCGCGTGCGCGCAAAGAACGGCGCGACGCTCGGCAATGTCACGCTGTCGGTCACGACGGTCGATGTGACGCTGGACAAGTTCCAGACCAAGGAGATTCCGGTCACCGAGGTGCTGCACCCGAATCTGTCCGGCTCCGACGAGGAGGTCGTGATCGACGAGGACAACATCACCTGCGAGCCCTCGAGCGTTGTGCTCTACGGTCCCTCGACCTCGCTGTCTCAGGTCGATCATCTGCGGGTCAACCTGACCGAGAGCGAGTCGATCGAGCAGACCAAGACCTTCACCAATCTCTCCGACGTGACGCTGATTTCTGCAGACGGCAGCACCGTTTCGGCAACGCCCTTCAGCATGCAGAATGTGCAGTTTTCTGTGAAGATCCCGGTCTACTATATCCGCCGCCTGCCGGTGACGGTCAATATCTCGGTGCCGTCGGCGTCGAATTTTGATACCGCGTCGCTGCTGGCGCGGCTGCGGCTCAACACCGATCAGGCATACGAGCTGCCCGGCTACGGCGAGAACAACCTCTATATCTCGATCAAGACCGACGACCCGCAGGCAAAGGCGAAGCTCGACCGCTACGACGTGTGGGAGCTGGACGACACGATCCCGGTGAGCTCCTTCTCGCTCGGCGGCACGCCCTATAAGATTGACGTCAGCTCGAAGCTCGCCGAATACGGCTACGAGGACAGCTCCAATCTCGGCACGGTCTATGTCTCCCTCGACGAGACCGACCTGATCGCGGAGACGCGCTGGATCGCCAACAGCGACATCGTGGCGATCAACAGCCCCGCGGGCTATGACTGCACGGTGCAGGCAGGGCGCACGCGCATTACGATCATCGGCACTGCCGCGGAGGTCGCGAAGGTCAGCGCCGCCGATATCAAGGCGTATGTCAACCTGTTCAACGCGACCATGCCGGACGAGGGCACCTTCACGCAGGCGGTGACCGTCGTGCTGCCGGAGACCGTCAGCGGCGTGTGGGTCAGCCCGCTCCCGAAGGTCAATATCACTGCGATGCCGACAGGGGAATAGTGCGAACACATGACAGGAGAAACGGGTATTTCGCCCGTTTCTCTTTTTTTGCAGGAAATTTTCATTTCGCGCGTGTGATTTCCGGTTTTGCTGCGTCTGTATTATTGAACGCGTTCAATGAAACGGAAGGGAGGGAACGGCATGGACGATGCGGCGCTGTATCAGCTGCTCATCGACGACCCGGAGACGGGGCTGCGTCTCTGCATCGACCGGTATTATCCGGCGGTGCGCACGGTCTGCGCATCCATTCTGCGGCGCTGCCCGCAGGATGCGGAGGAATGCATCAACGACAGCTTTTTGCAGCTCTGGCGCACGGTCGGTTCGCTGCAGGAGCCGCAGCAGCTCCGCGCCTATCTCTGCTGCATCGCGCGGAATCTGGCGCTCTCGCGGTACCGCGCGCTGGCAGCGGCGGGCAGGCACACCGCTGAAATGCCGTGGGATGCGCTGCCGGAGGACGCAGCCGCCGAGGACGCCGACGTGCTCCTTGCGATGGAGGCGCACGCGGATGCCGAGGCGTTGCAGAAAGCGGTGCTGTCGCTCAAGGAGCCCGACCGGGAAATGTTCGTCCGAAAGTATTATTACATGGAGTCCGTTCGTGCGATCGCGGCGCATTTTGAAGTCTCCGAGCGCGCCGTCGAGGGCATTCTGTACCGCTCCCGCAAGCGTCTGCGGAGGATGCTGGAGGAGCAGTGAAGAAAAGGAGGTATCACCATGAAGGAAATGTATGAGTATATGACAGGTCTTGCGCCGCTCTCGGAGGAGGGCAGCCGCAGGGAGAAGCAGGCTTGCACAAGGGCTGTGCTGCGCGCCGTGCAGCCGCAGAAGAAGCCGCGCGTCCGGCGTTCACTGCGGATCGCGCTGGCGATCTCTGCGGCGGCTGCGGCCGCGTGCATGGCGGCGGGCGTTTCCGCAGCCGCAAACCGCAATTCCGACCTGCTTGAAAAATGGTTCGGCAAGGGCGCCGAGAGCTCACTCACCGCGCTGCCCGAGCCGCAGGTCTATGAGAACGGTCAGGTGCGCGTCACGGTCGAGGCGGAGTTCGATGACGGCGTCAATCATCTGCTGCTGTTCTCGGTCGAGACCCCGGACGGCGAACCCTATCAGCTTCCGCTGATCACGCACACCACAGTGGACGGTGAGGAGATCACCAGCCATGATGTTTTGTGCACATGGGGAAAAAACCCGAAGAACGGGTGGACGAGCTGGATCGGCGATATCACAGAATTCGGTCATGTCTGGAATGAGCCGGGCATCGATGCTGAAGCCTTCGTCCCGACACCGGAGAACCTGCGGGGCAAATATCAGTCTCTCGTGGTCCGGAGCGATATTCTGAATTACGGCGATATGGTGCTGAGCCTGATCCCCGACCGTTTGCTCACGCAGCTCTTCGAGGAGCCGTGCTTGATAGACGATCCGACACAGAATGATTTTGCGGGCATCAAACTCAGGCTGAATCCCGACACGGACACGCCCTATGCAGATTACCGCGCAGAAAACGGCGATACGGTCCGCCTTTCCTGCTTTGAGCTCACCGGGCAGATCGCAGCCGACTTCATGAATATCAGAAACGCAGCACTGATCCTGAATGACGGCAGCCGCCGTACACTTTCGGACGCCGATTGGCACGGAGACGTCTTCGGGTTCCTCGCGGATGTCAGTCAGGTCGCGGCGGTCGAGATCAACGGCACGGTCTATGAAAAGCAGTAAGCAGATACAGCGACCCCCCCTGTGAAAAAGCACAGGGGGGTCTTTGTTGCTGAATGAAAAGGGGAATCCGTCACAGGGTTCAATCCGCCGCAGGCACCTCTAGGGTGTGTTGACACTATAATAATGTGCGGATTTTTGAGATGATTTTGTTCCGTTCTAGGCAAAAATCCGCAGGCGGGCTGTCGCCCGGCAAGGATTTTTAACGACGAACGGGGCAAAATCAGCCAAAAAGACGTGCGTTAGGCTTAGTGTCAACACACCCTAAATCCGCAGCCATGAGCACCGCAGCCTCGTCGGGGTCGGAATAATACCGCGGGCGGTAGCCGTTCTGCACAAAGCCGAGCGATTCATAGAGCGTGCGCGCCGGCAGATTCGATTCGCGCACCTCGAGATAGCAGACCGTGCACACGCCCTGCATCATGCCGCGCACTGCCGCCCACAGCCTTCTCGCGATGCCGCACCGGCGGTATTCCGGCGCGACCGCAAGCGTATTCAGCGTCAGCTCGTCGAGCACAAAATCACAGTGGATGAACCCGACGACCTGCTGCCCGTCGAGACAGACAAACCCGACCGACTGCGGATTTTCCAGCTCTCTGCGGTAGATCTGCTCCGACCACGGCGTCGAGAAGCAGATCTTTGCGAGCTCCGCGACCCCGTGAATGCTGTCCGCGGAGAACAGCTCGATCGGCAGCTCAGCCCTTTGCTTCATACCAGCTCCGCCCCTTCTCCACTTCGGCGGTCAGCGGCACGGAGAGCGTGCAGGCGCCCTCCATTTCCGTGTGCAGAATCTCTGCGGCGCGGTCGGCGCAGTCCAGCGGCGATTCGACGATCAGCTCGTCGTGAATCTGCAGAATCAGCTTTGCCTGCGGCACCTCGTCGCGCAGCCGCCGCCAGACGCGCACCATCGCGAGCTTGATGATATCGGCAGCCGTGCCCTGCACCGGGGTGTTCATCGCGATGCGCCGCCCCGCCGCCTGCACGTTCTTGTTCGACATTTTCAGCTCGGGCACGAAGCGCTTGCGCCCGAAGAGCGTTGTGACACAGCCGGTCGCCTTCGCGTGCTCGACCGTGTCGGTCATGAATTTCTCGACCCGCGGGAAGGAGCGCAGATAGTCCTTGATATAGCGGTCTGCCTTCGCGACGCTGATGCCGAGATCGCGCGAGAGCGAATAGGCGCCGATGCCGTAGAGGATGCCGAAATTGACGGCTTTTGCGGCGGAGCGCATCTCCTTCGTGACCATTTCCTCGGGCATGTTGAAGACCTGCGCGGCGGTCGTGCGGTGAATGTCGCGGTTTTCGGCGAAGGTGCGGCGCATGTTCTCGTCGCCGCAGAGGTGTGCGACCAGCCGCAGCTCGATCTGGCTGTAGTCGGCGTCGAGCAGGAGCTGCCCCTCCTCCGCGATGAAGAATTTGCGCATTTCGCGCCCCAGCGGCGTGCGCACGGGGATATTCTGCAAATTGGGCTCGGTCGAGGAAATGCGCCCGGTGCGCGTCTCGGTCTGGCGGTAGCAGGTGTGGATCCTGCCGTCCGGCGCGACCGCTCTGAGCAGCCCCTCGACATAGGTCGAGTTGAGCTTGGTCAGCTGCCGGTACTGCAGCACCATCCCGATGATCGGGTGCTTGTCCTGAATCGCCTCGAGTACCTCGGCATTGGTCGACCAGCCGGTCTTGGTCTTCTTGCCCGCGGGCAGCCCGAGCTCCTCAAAGAGCAGCGTGCCGAGCTGCTTGGGGCTGAGAATCGTGAACTGCCGCCCCGCCTGCGCGTAGATCGCCTGTTCGAGCAGCGCGATCTCCTGAGAGAGCCGGTCGCCGAATGCGCGCACGCCTTCCGCATCGACACGGACGCCCGTGTGCTCCATGTCGGCGAGCACCTCAATCAGCGGCATCTCGATCTCGCGCAGCAGCGATTCCATGCCCTCCGCGATGACCTGCTGCTCGAGCGCCGCAGAGAGCGCCGGGAGCGCCGCAATATCGGCAAATTCGCCGAGATCGGCAGGGTAGGGGAGGGACGCGCCCGCGCAGAGCCGCTCAACAGTGTATTCGGGAATCGACGGGTTGAGCAGATAGCCGCAGATCGCGCAGTCGAGCGCGAGTGCGTGAACGCTGTCGCCGTGCTCCATCATTTTGCGGTAGACGGGCTTTGCGTCGAAGCTGCGCTTGGGCGTCTCCGAGGTCAGAAAGCGGATGATCTGCGCCGCATCGGTCACGCGGAAGACCGCGCCCGCATGTGCGAGATACAGCAGATTGTCCCGCAGCAGAAAATCGACCGGCTCGGCAGAGCTGCACGCGGCGTCAAGGCGTTCGTCGGTATACGGCACGACCTCGGGCAGCGTGACGGCGGGGGCATCCGCCTGCGGAGCGGCAGGCGCGGCAGCGGGCTCGACGTGCAGGCGCTCCATCAGCTTGTAGAGCTCGAGCGCGGTCAGCAGTGCCGAGAGCTGCCCGGTGTTCTGCGGTTTGCGCGCGTACTGCGTCAGATCGGTCGGAATCGGCGCATCGGTGACGATCGTCGCGAGCCATTTGCTCTGTTCGGCGTCCGATTTGCCCGCTTCGAGCTTTTTGCGCACGGCGGGCTTGAAATCGCCGCCCTGCTCCAGCGCCGCAAACAGCGCCTCGATGCTGCCGTACTGCTGAATGAGCTGCGAGGCAGTCTTTTCGCCGATGCCCGCGACGCCGGAGATATTGTCGGAGGAATCGCCCATCAGCGCCTTGAGGTCGATCAGACCGCGCGGCGGAAAGCCGTAGTCCGCCTCAAAGCGTTCACGGGTATAACTGATCGGCTCCTTGTTTGTCGCAAGGCGGACGGTCACATGCCCGGTGATGAGCTGCAGATTGTCGCGGTCGCCGGTCAGGATGACGCAGTCGGAGCCGGCAGCTTCGCAGGCGGCAGAGAGCGTCCCGAGGATGTCGTCCGCCTCCCAGCCCGCACAGGTCACAACGGCATAGCCCATTGCCGTGAGGATATCCTTTGTGTAGGGGAGCTGCTGGGCGAGCTCCTCGGGCATGCCCTTGCGGTTTGCCTTGTAGCTCGCGACCGCCTTGTGCCGGAAGGTCGGCTCGCGGCGGTCAAAGGCGATGACGACGTCGTCGGGCTGCACGTCGCCGATCGCGCGCAGCAGGATATTGAAGAAGCCATAGACGGCATTGGTGAAGATGCCGCGGCTGTTGGAGAGCGGTTTGACGCCGTAGAAGGCGCGGTTGAGGATGCTGTTTCCGTCGACAAGGAGCAGTTTCATGGGAAATACCTCCGAATCGGATATGATGCTACTATTATACCACAGTTTCGCCTGAAATGCAACGCCCGGCGTACGGTCTGCCGCACAAAAGAAAAATGCCGATGCTTTCGCATCGGCATTCCGAAGAGGCGCGGACCGGATTTGAACCGGTGATCACGGTGTTGCAGACCATTGCCTTACCACTTGGCTACCACGCCATGAGAGCGGATTACGGGGCTCGAACCCGCTACCTCCACCTTGGCAAGGTGGCGCTCTACCAGATGAGCTAAATCCGCAGATGTACGACCTGGATGGGGCTCGAACCCACGACCTCCGCCGTGACAGGGCGGCGTTCTAAACCAACTGAACTACCAGGCCATGATGGGAACAACAGGGCTCGAACCTGTGACCCTCTGCTTGTAAGGCAGATGCTCTCCCAGCTGAGCTATGCTCCCGTTGAAGCAGCTGCCTTTGCAGTGCCTATTTATTATACTACAAAATCGCTGCTTTGTCAAGCCCTTTTTGAAAATTCCCGAAAAATTATTCGGCGGGCTTCCGCATCGCCTGAATCTCCGCAGGCGTGAACACATATTTCCGGTTGCAGAAGTGGCAGCAGACCTCGATCTCGGGCATCTCCTCCGCCATTTCGCGCAGGGTTTTGTCGTCGAGCGACCGCAGCATGCGCTCGGTGCGCTCCCGCGAGCAGTCGCAGCGATACGCCGGCTGCGATTCGTCGAGCAGCGAAGCATCAAGCCCCGCCATCAGCCGGTTCGCAATGTCGTCCGCGGTCAGCCCCTGCTCGAGCAGCGCCGTCACGCTGGTGACCGATTCGAGATTGTGCTCCAGCGTCGTGATCGCCGATTCCGGCGCAAAGGGCAGCAGCTGGATCAGATAGCCGCCAGCGACTTTGACGGTGAGGTCGGTATCGACCAGAACGCCGAGCCCGCACGCCGACGGAATCTGCTCGCTGTCCGCAAAATACTGCGTGATATCCTCGGCGATCTCACCGGAAACGAGCGCGGTCTGCCCCGAATAGGGCTCCTTCAGACCGAGGTCCTTGATGACGAACAGCGTGCCGTCCGTGCCGACAGCGCCTGCCACATCGAGCTTGCCCTTGCTGTTCAGCGGCAGCTCGACCACCGTGTTTTCGACGTAGCTCTTGACATTTCCGTGATAGTCAGCGACCGCGAGCAGCACGCCCGCAGGTCCGCCGCCGTCGATGCGCACCGTGACCGAATCGTCGGGGTTCTTGAGCCCGTAGCCGATCAGCGATGCCGCCATCGAGAGCCGTCCGAGCGCCGCCGTGCAGACCGCAGAGGTCTTGTGGATGCGCTCCATTTCACGGCACATTTCCGTGCCCTCGAGCACTGCGCAGACGACCGAGCCGTCCGCGGAGAGATAGCGTTTCAGCACGCCCTTCATCTGTTGTCACTCCCCATTGATTTTCTCGCAAAAGCGCAGAATTTCATCTGTTTTGCCGCTGACGTCCGCCTTGTTTTCGACGCCGGTCAGGCAGAGCCGTCCGCAGCACGGAATCCCGAGGTGCCCGTAAAAATGGGCAAGGCTGCCGGTGATGCGTTCACATTCGGCGGGATTCAGACCCGTGCGCAGTGCGGCAGCATATCCGCGCTTGCCGCCGGGAACGGTTCTGTGCGGCTCGTGCGTGTTGCTCCACGGCGTACACCGGTCGATGAACGCCTTGAACTGCGCGGGAATCTCCGCCCAGTAGGAGGGCGATACGCAGATGACCGCGTCTGCGGCGGCGATCTCCGCCATCAGCGCTGTGACGCCGTCGGGCGGGAGCGCGCATTCGGCGGTCTCGTGACAGCTGCGGCAGCCCGTGCAGAAGCGGATCGCGTAATCGCCGATGCAGACCGATTTCACCGTATACTTCGCCGAAACCGACGCTGCGATCATGCGGATGATCTCCGCAGTCGCACCGTCGCGCACCGGACCGCAGTTTACCAGCAGCGCCTTCATTGCGCAATGTCTGCTCTTGTCATCTGCTGCCCGCCGCTTGCCCGCGCGATATAGAGCAGGCGCTGCGTCGTGTCGGCAGGCGGCGCAAAGCTGTCGCCGTCAAGCACCTCGCAGACCGAAAAGCCCGTATCAGCGAGCATTTCCTCGATCAGCCCCGGGCTCCACACGCGCTCGGTGAATTCCTCCTCGCTGCGGCGGTACCGGTCGCCCTCGAGATGCTCGAAAAAGTCGAGATGGACGGTGACGGGATACTCGGGCGCCAAGTCGTCAAGGCTGTTCTGCCAGACGCACACTGCCTCGGAAAGCTCGTAGACAAACGCATTTTCTGCGAGCATCTGCCGGTGCTTGTACGCGGTGTTGACGTCGAACAGAAACAGCGCGCCCGGCTCCGAGAACAGATTGACGCGCGAAAAAACGCGGCGGACATCCGCGGCATCGGGCAGGTGATTGAGACTGTCGAGCGCGCAGACCGTTACGGCAACCGTGCCGAACAGATCGAGTGCGCGCATGTCCTGCTGCAGATACTGCACGGGAAGTCCGCTTTCATATTTTTTGTCCAGTGCCTCGCTGAGCATTTCTGCCGAGCTGTCCGCGCCGATCACATCCCAGCCGAGCCGCGCAAACTGCTCCGAGAGCGTGCCCGTGCCGCATGCGAGGTCGAGCAGAATGTGCTCGGGGCAGTCGGGATTCTGCCACTTTTCGATCAGCACCTGCATGCGCGCGGCGCGCTCGCGATAGCAGACATTTTTTGTGAGCTCGTCGTAATACTGCGCGAAAACGCCGTAGCTGCTCACTTTTTATCGTCTCCGGATTCGCCCTTTTTCTCCTTCAGCCGGTCAAAGACGATCGCATATCCGCCGTAACTGACCATGCTGAGCGAGCGGTTGACGCGGCTGATGGTCGCTGTGCTCGTGCCGGTTTTCGCAACAATCTCGGCGTAGCGGCAGTCCTCGGCGAGCAGCTTGGCGATCTGGTAGCGCTGTGCGATGGCAACAAGCTCCTGCGGCGTGCACAGGTCCTGCATGAATTTTGCGACCTCATCGGGCGTTTCGAGGACGGAAAAGCCCTCGTAAAGATCCTGAAGATTGGCTTGATCCTGCGGCTTAAACATGGCTGGACCCTCCTTCAAATGCTGATATTTATATTTTAGCACATTATCGCGTAAAAGTAAAGAGGAAAAATGAAATTTTTTGCGGGCGCGGCACAGGGTAAAACTGAATAAAATGATTGACACGGCGCGGACGATATGATATAATGTTTATAGTATACGGGAGGCATGTGTATGGAGCGCGATTTATACAGCAAATATGCGGATTTACAACTTATTCTGCGCGATGCCGGGAGCGCTGCGATTGCATTTTCCGGCGGCGTGGATTCGACGTTTCTGCTCGCAGCTGCGCTGAAAACAGAGGGCGTCCGGGCAATACCTGTGACGGTGCTGTCAGAGACCGTTCCGGCACGCGACTGCGAACAGGTCACGGTGCTGTGCCGTGAGCTCGGTGCGGAGCTCATTCTCCGGGAGATGGCAGCCTGCTCGATTGACGGCGTGCGCGAGAATCCGCCCGACCGCTGCTATTACTGCAAGCGTGCGGTCTTTGCGATTGTGCGTGAGGAGGCGGAGCGCCTCGGGCTGGCACATGTCTTTGACGGCTCAAATTATGACGATCTTGCGGACTACCGACCGGGCGGCCGCGCGCTGCGGGAGCGCGGCGTGCGCAGTCCGCTGCAGGAGGCGGCGCTGACCAAGCAGGAGATCCGCGCGCTCTCGAAGGAAATGGGGCTCCCGACATGGAACCGCCCCGCCGCGGCATGTCTGGCATCGCGTGTGCCGTATGGAGAAAAGATCACGCCGGAGAAGCTCGAGCGCATCGACCGCGCCGAGCAGATTCTGTCTGCTCTGGGTGTGCACCGGCTGCGCGTCCGGCTGCACGGCGGCGACCTCGCACGCATCGAGGTCGACCCCGCGGAAATGTTGCTGGTGCTGGAAAATCGCGATGCGATCCTACGCGATTTCCGCGCGCTCGGCATTCGCTATACCGCGCTCGACCTGCAGGGCTACCGCATGGGCAGCCTGAACGAATCCCTGCATCAATGACCCACGGGTCTGAATAGGAGGATATATCATGGCATGTTTTCTGGTTCCGACTGCGGAGGCGATCGTCACGACCGTCGCGCAGAAGGTCATTGCAAAGCGGGAGCAGCCCGCAAAGGAGGGCGAAATGCGGCTCTCGGAGAAGCTCGGTCTGCTGAATAAGCTGCTTTGGGGCGGCTCGGCGCTGCTCGCGTTCGAGCATGTCTGGCACGGCGAGCTGTCGCCGGTTTTCCCGTTCCTAACGGGTGAAAACGTGCTCGGCGAAATGGCGACCAATGGCGTCGCGATGGCGCTGCTGGTGACTGCCGTCTGGGGCGGGATGCTGGCGGTCATGAAGCATTTCCGCCGCGAAACACACACAGATACGGTGCTTTCGGTGCATGAGGAGGAACGGGTATGACTTTATTGCTCTCCACATTCGCCGCAATCGCTGCGACCGTCGTCTGGTATCTGAGCGACCGCGCGCGCAAAATGTACGTCGGCACGCTCGCGCTGATCTACTGGGGCGCGTCGCTGATGTGGCTGGTCGACGCGGCTTCCGAATTACTCGAGCTGGGCGCGGAGTATTTCACGCCGGCGGTCGAGGACATGCGCAATGACGCATTTCTCGGCGGCAGCGTCGTCGTGCTCGGGCTGGTGATCTGGCTCGTTGTGCTGATCGTGAAGGACCCGCTCGGCACGGTGCGCGCAGCGGTTCGCCGCCTGTAATGGACGCGGGAGATATCCGCGCGCTTCTGCACGCGGTCGCAAACGGCGAAACCGACGTAGATACGGCGTTTTTGATGCTGAAGCAGCAGCCGTTTGCAGAGCTTGGATACGCAAAGCCCGACCTGCACCGCAGTCTGCGGCAGGGCGCGGCGGAGGTGATCTACGGCGCGGGCAAGTCCGCCGAACAGATCGTCGGCATCGCGAACGCGCTGCTGGAGGGCGGTCAGAAAACCGTTCTCGTCACGCGCGTTGACGCTGAAAAAGCGCGTATCATCGCGGAAAAGCTGTCGTTCCTCTATCACGAACCCGGGCACATCGGGCGCATCGGCGCGGAGCCGGAGATCAGCGCGCCGGGCAGCATCGTCGTCGCGACGGGCGGCACGAGCGACTTGCCGGTCGCGGAGGAGGCAGCGTTCACCGCGGAGACGCTCGGCTGCCGGGTCGTGCGCCTTTACGACGTCGGCGTTT
The DNA here is from genome assembly GCA_016288755.1 of Oscillospiraceae bacterium. Taxonomy (GTDB): domain Bacteria; phylum Bacillota; class Clostridia; order Oscillospirales; family Ruminococcaceae; genus Firm-04. The sequence goes on along the minus strand of JAEELE010000018.1, from coordinate 18,684 downwards.
CGGGGCTGCACCGGCTGCTCGCGCACCTCGGGGTCATTCAGTCGGCGCGCGTCATCATTGCGATCGCGGGGATGGAGGGCGCGCTGGCGAGCGTGATCGGCGGGCTCGCGGACTGCCCGGTGATCGCTGTGCCCACGAGCGTCGGCTACGGCGCATCGTTCAGCGGGCTGTCGGCGCTGCTTTCGATGCTGAATTCCTGCGCGAGCGGGGTCAGCGTCGTCAACATCGACAACGGCTTCGGTGCGGCGTATCAGGCGTCCATGATCGCGCACATATCGCAAAAATAACGGAAATACGGAGAAAATATGAAGACCATCTATCTGGAATGCAGCATGGGCGCGGCGGGTGATATGCTCACCGCGGCGCTGCTCGGGCTGCTCGACGACCCGCAGCCGTTTCTCGATGCGGTCAATTCCGCCGGGATTCCCGGGGTCGCGGTCGCGCTGACCGAGGCGGAGCAGGCGGGCATACGCGGACTGCAAATGCGCGTGACGGTTGACGGCGCAGAGGAGCATAGTCACGACGCGCACGGGCACCGCCACGACGGCGAGCACCGCCACGATCACCCGCATCATCACGCAAAATTGGAGGATATTGCGGCGATGATCCGCGGGCTGAACCTCCCGGAAGCTGTGCGGGAAAAGTCAGTTGCGGTCTATACGCTTCTGGCGGAGGCGGAGAGCGAGGTGCACGGAAAACCGGTCGGTGCGGTCCATTTTCACGAGGTCGGCACTGCCGATGCGGTCGCCGATATCGTCGGGGTCTGCCTGCTGATGGAATGGCTCAGACCCGACCGCGTGCTCGCGTCGCCGGTGCATGTCGGCAGCGGGCATGTGCACTGTGCCCACGGGATCCTGCCGGTTCCGGCACCTGCGACCGCCTATTTGCTGCGCGGAATCCCGTGCTATGGCGGCGCGATCGAGGGCGAGCTCTGCACCCCGACCGGCGCGGCGCTGCTGAAATATTACGTTGATGAATTTGTTTCGATGCCTGTCATGTGCACTGAAAAAATCGCGTATGGACTCGGAAAAAAAGTGTTTCCGAGAATGAATGCCGTGCGTGCATTTCTCGGCGAGACCGAATTTCAGCCTGCACAGATCTGCGAGCTTCGCTGCAATCTCGACGACATGACAGGCGAGGCGGTCGGCTTTGCACAGGAGGCTTTGCTCGCTGCCGGTGCGCGGGATGTGTTCACGTCGCCGGTCATGATGAAGAAGGGGCGCCCGGGCATTCTGCTCACAGTGCTCTGCGAGCTGACCGACCGTGACACAATGCTGCGGCTGATTTTCCGGCACACGACAACCCTCGGTGTCCGCGAAACGGTTTGCAGCCGGTATATGCTGAACCGCGAATCTGAGACCCTGCACACGGCTGACGGCGATGTCCGGATCAAACATTCGTCCGGGTTCGGCGTTTCACGCGCGAAGCCGGAATATGACGATATTGCTGCAATCGCGCGGGCGAAGGGCTGTGCGCTTTCGGAGGTTTCCCTGAGCGAATCCGCGGAGGATTCATGAGCCGGGCATGCTCCCGCGTTGATCTCGCGTGCATTATCACCAAAAACCCCGCATCTGCGTGAAAACAGGTGCGGGGCGTTCTATTGTCCGGGACCGGTGCATATGCTCCCCTGAGGGGGTGACCGTCATGCGCAGACGCGGCATTTTGCTGGTCGGGCTTCCGGTGTCGAGCACCGGATTTCTCGTATCTGCGTTGATTTTCACATACGTCGATCTGCCGCTGCGGCTCCTGCCGTGGATCGCAGCGCTGCCGGTGCTTCTCGGATGCTATGCGGCGGGACGCAGCACGGCGCGGCGGATGCGGTCGCACGGCTGGCAGAACGGCGCAGCCGCGGGGCTTTGCCTGTCGGCGCTGTGGTATCTGGCGGGGTGGTTCGCCGTCGGGCGGGTCGGTTTCCCGACGCTGCTGCCCGCGGCAGTCCTCTGCGGGATGCTCGGCGGCGTGCGCGGCGTCAGCATGGAGGCGCCCGCGATCCGTCGGCGAGCGCATGGGCTCATGCATCTGCGCGAGCGTGCAAAGCTCCGGTTTGCATGCAGGCACGCTGTTTTCATGCGTCCCAAGCGACCGAAAGCCCGCTGACCCGAAGCGTCAGCGAATGCAGATCGGGATACCATTCATCGAAACCGTCGGCGGAATGCTGTGCGAAATCGTGCGAAAAATACAGGACATACCCGCCTGTGTCGGGACTGTATTCGGCGCGGAGCGCATAGCCCGCCATCTCGCCGGAGATGATTCTGCCGGTTTTTGCGAGATGATCTGTCATCGTGTGCGCCTCAGAAATATGACGATCTTGCTATTTCTTCGGCGGCGGGAGCTCATCTGTCATCGCGCTGACGAGCGCTGCGAGAAAAGCGCTGTCGTCGACCTGCTCGACCAGAAGCATCGGCTTTGCGCCCGGATAGGGGAGCTCCTGCGGCGCGTCGGGCATCATGCGGCGCGCAGATTGGGTCGGCTTGACGAGCAGGCGGTTGTCGTAGATGCCGCCGAACAGCCGCCCGTCCGAATAGAGCAGAAATTCGCCCATCATTTTGCGGTGCGTGATGCCGCCGACCCCGCTGAGCTGCTCGAGAATATATTCAAGATAGCCTTTGTCGGATGCCATACCGTCACCTCTTCAGATGCCGCATACTCCGCAGCGTCTGCAGCCATTCCGCGAGGGCTTCGGCGGAGCATCCGGCGTTCCGCAGCGTCTTGCCGACGCGCTCCTGCGGGATGTATTCATAGGTCCAGAGCACCTTTTCCCACGGGAGCCCGTGCACCTGCATGAAGCTCTGCAGCGCCGCCTTGAGGTCGGGATTTTCGATGATCTCGCGGATGCTCGTGCCCTCGCCCCAGCTGTAGGGCGATTCGCCGTCATAGCGCAGCACGGCGTCAAAGCGGCTCCGCCAGTCGATCGCGTCGGCGTCCCCGACAGTTGCATTGAGAATATATTGCCCGTCCTCGAGCGTCCATGCGCGGAGATTCGGGTCCCAGCTCTCGAAGGCGCGGCGGTCGACATGCATCTGCACGGTGACGGTCTGCCCGGGCTCCACGAATACCTTGCGGAACGCGCACAGTGTGCAGACCGGCTTTGTCAGCGCTGAGACCGGGTCGTGCAGATAGACCTGCACCACGGTCTTTCCCGCTGCCTTGCCGGTGTTTTCGACCTCGGCTGCCAGATCGAGCCCGTGCGCGATATCGCCGCCAGTGACGCGCAGATTCTTCACCTCGAAGGTCGAATAGGACAACCCGTAGCCGAAATTGTACATGGCATAATCATCGTCGATATCGCGGTGATGCCACGTGACAAAATAGCGGTAGCCGACGAAAATGCCCTCGCCGTAATACGCGGTCAGACCGTCGCCGGGGAAGTTCAGACAGGTCGGCAGATCATACTCGGAGTAGGGGAAGGTCAGCGGCAGACGCCCCGAGGGGTTGATCTTGCCGCAGAGGATATCCGCGATCGCGGCGGCACCCTGCATGCCCGGCAGCGACACGAAGAACATCGCGTCAAAGCTGTTGAGCGCCCAGCCCGTGACCGGTCCCGATGCATTGATGAGCAGCACAGAGCGCATGTCGCGGCGTCTCGCGTAGCCGCCGAGCTTGCTGAGCTTCTCCTGCTCCTGCTGCGGGATGCGGATCGTTTTTTTGTCGTTGCCCTCCTGCCCGGACACGTTGAGGACATAGATCAGCACGTCAGCGCCGTCATAGAGCCCGGTCTGCGCGGCTGCAAACCGCTTTCGCAGCTCGGCGCACAGACGCGAATTGCGGTTGGTGCGGATGCACGCGCTGCCCTCGCCGCAGAAGAGCAGATCGCCGTTGAGCGTGCCCATCAGCGCAATCTTGGATTCCTTCGGCAGCGGGCAGCAGTATTCCGTTTTCTGCTGATCGCGCGGGTAATTCTCGAGCATGACAATGCCCTCCGCGGCGGCGTTGTATGCGGCGCGGCCGGTCATTTCCGTGTCGATGTGTCCCGTCGGCGGCAGCGCATATCTGCGCGCGAGTGTGACGGCGCGCTCTGCCGATTCGGCGAGCCGTTCCGGGTCAAGCAGTCCGGCTGCAAGCGATTTTCTGAGCGGCTCGGAGGAAACGGGTCCGGGCATATTGAGATCGCAGCCCGCGCTGACCGCCTCCGCCGGGCGGAAGATCGCGCCCCAGTCGCTCATGACAAGCCCGTCAAAGCCCCATTCATTGCGCAGCAGACCGGTCAGCAGCCACTGGTTTTCCGTGCAGGGCACGCCGTTGATCTGATTGTACGCCGCCATGACGGTCGCGCAGCCCGACCTGACGCAGGCTTCAAAGCCCGGCAGATAGAGCTCGTGCAGCGCGCGCTCGGGGATGTATTCGTTGATGCCGACGCGGTTCGTCTCCTGATTGTTCGCGGCGAAGTGCTTGACATTTGCCGCGACGCCCTCGGACTGCACGCCGCGGACCAGCGCGGGCGCGAGCTTCGTGATGAGATACGGGTCCTCTGAGTAGCCCTCGAAGAGCCGCCCGTTGCGCGGGTCGCGGTGCAGATTGACATTCGGCGTCCCGAGCAGCACATGCACGCCGTAGGCGCGCGCCTCATGCCCGAGCGCCTTGCCGACCGCATAGACCGTTTCGGGGTCCCATGTCGCGCCGAGCAGCATGCCGGGCGGATAGCAGCCGGGCGCGGTCATGTCGGGAATGCGTGCGCGGAGCTGCTCACAGAGCCAGTCATAAAGCGCGCGCTCCTCGTCGGTCTCGAGCATGTCCGGCTGATAGAAATATTCGATCACCCTGCGGTAAGCCGCAGAGCCGTAGCCGGGGCGCCCCGCGTGAATGAGCAGGTCGCCGCAGAGCTGTTCGAGGTTGAGCCCGGTGCCGCCGTCGAGCAGCTGGAGGCGCGGCACGTCCTTCTCCGGGATTTCGCCCATGCCGAAGAGCGACTGCCCGTTGACCATGTAGATTTGTTCGTCAGAGGTCAGATGCATGGTGTGTGGCTCCTTTCGCGGTTAGAGGTTAGAGGTTTAGAGGTTAGAAATGAGAAATGAGAAGTGAGAAGTGAGGTAGGAGGTAGGAGGTGTTCCGCCGCCTTTTCTTCTGCCGGTGAGGGGCAAGGAACAGCTCCTCACTCCTCACTCCTCACTGCGAACTCCTAACTCCGACCTGACTTTCAGCTTCTTGCCATATCCTCGAGCACTGTGCCGATCTCGGTCACGGCGGAATCGGGCAGGGGCTGCTGTGCGTAGCGGTTCCGGTGCAGCGCCTCGGTGACTGCATCGAGCGTTCCGTCCCGCTTTCCGGCGATCTCCAGTGCCGTGTCGGACGGTGCAGGCGGCGAATCACCCCATGCGGGCGCCTGACACATCAGCGCATAGCCCTCATAGAATTTTTCAGCAGAATCAGGTGTTTTGCGCCATTTCCGGTAATCGCGGAGCCAGTGCTTTTTCTGGGAACGGTCGGTGCTCTGCTGCGGTCTTGCGAGTGCCTCGGTGTCGGTGAATTCCGACGCCTCGCCCGGTGCCGCCGCGCTGACGGCACGTCCGCCGCGCAGCCTTGCGAGAAAATCGCGCAGCCATTCGCTGATATCGAAGACCCAGTCGCCGATGAACTGCTTCCAGATGTGAATGACGAACGGGATCAGCGGGATCAGCAGCAGCGACCACAGCGCCGAGCCGTCATCCTGCAGAATCTGCGCCGCGCCGCCGGGCTCCTCGGTCTCGGTCGGCTCCTCCGGCGTGCTGCCGCCGAGCCATGCGGTCAGGCGGCTCAGCCCGAGAAAGATCAGCCGGATCAGCGTTTTCAGTGCGTCCCCGAGCATCCCGAGGAGAGCGGTCACGGGTCCGCGCAGCAGCAGCACCGCCGCACAGAGCAGAATACACCCGAGCACGAGCATCAGGTTGCTGCGCCGGATATCGGCGGGGACATCGGTCTGACCCGTGCTGCGGCGGCTGATCAGCCGGATCAGCATGGTCTGATTGCGCAGCAGCAGAAATCCGCAGGCGCAGAGCATCACAACGGGCAGCAGTGCCGCGGAGACATGCAGATCGGCCACACTGAGCAGCGCCCCGCCGACGACTGCGCCGGTCAGGTGCGCGATAAAGTGCGCATCGGTCCAGAGCCGCCCGGGGTCGCGGTCTGCGCCGTGCGAGAGCGCCGGGAGCGTGACACAGGCGAGCAGCACCGATGCAAACGTCTGCTGTGTCAGCAGGCGGACCAGCACGCCGCAGCCGCCGGTCAGGAGCAGAAGCCCGAGCAGATTGAGCCGGAACACCCGCCCGGAATCCGAGTAGATCTTCTCTGCGAGGAAGCGGTGCCAGAGCTGACAGAGCAGCCCGCCCGCCAGCAGAATCCCGCTTGCCGCAAGGAGCGTCGGCTCCGGCTGCGAGACCGCCAGCACGGGCATCCACAGCGGAAACCACGCCAGTGCCCGGCAAAGCAGCGCAAGGGCTGTCAGTTGTTTGATCTGGGACAAGATGTTCACCGCCTTTCATCAGAATTGTCTATATTGTACCATAAATCCGCGGATATGTCAATTCCTTTATACTCTGTTCGCGCAAGACACTCCTCTCTGACTTCTAACTTCTCACTCCTGACTCCTCACTTCTAACTTCTAACTTCTAACTGCGCCTTTTCCCCACCGCAGTCGGGATTGACATGCACCATGCAGTGCTTGACATTCGGGAAATCGCGCTCGATCGTATCGTGCACGCATTCCGCGGTATTGTGCGCCTCGATCAGTGTTTTTTCGGCGTCCATGCGAATCTCCACGTCGACGTAGACCTTCGCGCCGAAGAGCCGCGTGCGCATTTCGTCGATGCCGGTGACGCCCGGCACGCTGAGGATCGCCGCGCGCATATTGTCGACCAGCTCATCCGGGCATGCCTTGTCGATCATTTTGTCGACGGCATCGCGGAAAATCTCAATGGCAGCCTTTTCGATAAACACACAGATGATGACGCTTGCGACCGGGTCGAGCACGGGTGCACCGAGCCTTGCCCCGAGAATGCCCGCGAACGAGCCGACCGACGAGAGCGCGTCGGAGCGGTGATGCCATGCGTCCGCCATCAGCGCGCCCGAATTGATGCGCCGCGACGCCGCAGCCGTATAGCGGAACATCAGCTCCTTGACCGCGACCGACACGACCGCGGCGATCAGCGCAGGCAGACCCGGCACGGTCAGCGGCTGTTCCTCCGCGTGCATGATCGTGCGGATGCCCTTCCAGCCGATGCCGATGCCGGTCGCCGCGAGCACGACCGCGAGCAGCACCGACGCGACGCATTCGAGGCGCTCGTGCCCGTAGGGATGCTCCTTGTCGGGCTTTCTGCCGGAGAGCGTGACACCGATCATGACAACGACCGTGCTGAACACATCGGAGGCGGAATGCACCGCGTCCGAGATCATCGCGCCGGATCTTGCAAAGATGCCCGCTGCCAGCTTGAGCAGCGACAGCAGCGCATTGACCGCAATGCTGACCGCGGAGACCCGCATCGCAGTTCTGAGGAAGATATCCTCGTTGGTTTTGTGTTCGGTGTGCATGGTATCACCTTCCTGTCCGGATTTCGGCGGTTCGGTTCTTTCATGCAGCGGTATAAAAAATCTGCGGGACGGCGTTTTTGATGCTGTCCCGCAGATCGCTCTGCTGCCCGAAAGCCCGGCTTTGTGACGATTGTCACCGCCTGATCAGTCTGTATGAAAGAATCGCGGATATGCGTCTGCCCGCGGCTGCTTCCAGTATATGCAGGCGCGGCGGAAATTGTGCATCACTGCTTTGCCAGCGCATCCAGCAGCGACTGCACATCGAGCAGGTCGACCGCAGAATCGCGGTTGACGTCGCAGGCATCGGTCAGCGCGGTGCCGGAGAGCGCCGACTCACTGATATACTGCGTCAGCATGACCGCATCGGCGACCGTGCACTCGCCGTCGGCGTTGATATCGCCCGCGAGAATCTGCCAGACCGGCGCGGCAGTGACCGATTCGGTGACGCGCACGGTATCGCCCGGCTGTTTGATCTGTCCGCCGATCTCCCAGCCCGCAAAGGTCTTCCCCTCGGGTGCCGTGAAGCCGTACTGCGGCAGCGTGTACTGCGCAGAATGCGGCATATCCCAGCTCATTTCGCCGGATGCGCCGTCCGCGAGGAGCGTGACGGAAATGATCCGGCGCTGCGATGCGGCGTTCATCTTCTGCACGGCGTGATACAGCGTCGAGTTGTAGTAGCAGTAAATTCTGTCCTGCACATTGAGCGCCGGGACGTCATCCTTGTTGAAGCCGTTGTAGAAGGTCATCGTCTCATCCATGCTGCACTGCGGGTTCAGCACTGTGATCTCCGTGAGGCTGAAGCAATAGCCGAACGCCTTCTGCCCGATCTCCGCAACGCTCTCGGGCACGGTGACCGATTTGATCTCCGTGCCGTAGAAGGCACATGCGCCGATCTTCGTGATCAGTTCGGGGAGCACGATGCTGCGGATGCTCTTGCGGAACGCATACCACGGAACGAGCGCGGGCTCCTCCCAGTCCTCCATATCGCCGGAACCGGTGATGTAGAGCGTTTCTTCGCCGTCAAAGACCCAATTCAGCGATTCGCCGCATGTGCCGCTGTGTGCTTCATCGACAAAGACAGCCGTCAGCGTGAGGTCGCCGCCCGCCCGGACGGTCTCGCCCGGCTGAAAGAGCCCCGATCCGCTGTCTGCCGTCCAGCCCGCAAAGACCTTGCCCTCCGGCGCGTCAAAGGTGCACTCCGGGGCGGTGTATTCGGGCGAACGGAGCGCGGCGGTCTGCTGTAAGCCGCTGCCGTCGGTCAGCGTGACCCTGAACGACGTGAACGACGCCTGAAACCCGGACGCCGCATCCTGCAGCGTCGAGCCCGACCACCCGCAGAGCTTGTTCTGCACAAAGATTTCTGTTGTGCCGTCCGCCAGCGCCGCGTTGAAAATGCTGAGCGATGCGTCCAGCGTGCATTCCGGGCAGAGCACTGTGAAGCGTTTGAGATCGCCGCAGTAGCCGAAGGCATAAGCCCCGATGCGGCTGACGCTTTCGGGCACGGTGACCTCCGTGACGGCAGTGCCGCGGAAGGCATTCTCGCCGATCGCGGTCAGGTGCTCCGGCAGCACGATCTCTGTGATCGCGTCTGCATAGGGATACCACGGGACTTCCTTCCAGTCGCTCCAGTCGTACATATTGCCGGAGCCCGAGAGCGTGAGCACGCCGGTGTCCCGATCAAAGACCCATGTGAGCGAATTGCCGCATCCGGCGGGGCGCATGGCAGCCAGCGCAGTCGGAGCGGGCGCTGCGAGCAGCGTGCAGGCGGTCAGCGCAGATGCCGCCGCCGCGGAAAACAGCCTGATTCGATTGTGTTTCGTGTTCAATTTGGATTCCTCCGTTTTTTGCAGTATTTTGCGGGAGCCGTTTCTCTGCCTATTATAACACATTACTGCCGAAAACGCAATGGGGGAGCGCAAAAAGCCGCCGACCGTTCAACCGTCAGAGCGGACAGCTGCTCCCCCGACCTGAAACACGAAGCATCGTAACAGCTTACAGCATCGGCAGCGCGGTCTGCCGCTGTCTGTTTTTGTGCGGATCATTCCGGGCTGTGCCGCCGCTTCTGTTGACAATACACAAAAGGAAAGTGATTTGTTTGCAATTTTCATGATGGCATTGCGCAATTTTTGGTGATTTTTGGATTGTCTTCTGCTGCCCGATATGTTATAATAAAACTGCCGGAACAGGCTCCCGGCATCCGCCGCAGGGCGGAGGAACACATCAGACCAACAGAATCAGGAGGTATTTTATGAAGCGAACTACAAAGCGCCTGTTCAGCTTTGCGCTCTCAGCGGCGATGGCGCTCGCCGCCGTGCCCGCGTCCGAGGCGTTCGGCGGGCTGTTCAGCGCACCGGTCACCGCAAGCGCGGCAAACAGCTCGGGCAAATGGGGCAGCAATGCAAGCTGGACCCTTGACAGCAGCGGTAAGCTGACCGTCACCGGCAGCGGCGAGCTCGATCCCTACTGGGATTACGGCGACGGAACCTATTACGGCATCAAAAAAACGGATGTCAAGTCTCTGGTGATCGGCGAAGGCTTTACACGCATCGTCTATGAATCCAGCAATAGCTCGTACTTTGAAAAATTCGCCTTCATGGACTGTACGAATCTGACCTCGGTCACGCTGCCCTCCACAATGCAGACGCTGGACCAGCGTTCGTTTTATGACTGCCAAAAGCTGGCGACGATCAATTTTCCTGCCAATCTGAAAACGATCGGCAATTACTGCTTCTACACCTGCTCGGCACTCAAAAGCATCTCGCTCCCTGAAGCTCTGGAGTCGATCGGGAACTATGCGTTCTATAAAAGCGGACTGACCGCTTTCACAGCCAACAAATATCTGTGCGGTCTCGGCTCGTATTGCTTCAGCAACTGCGCATCGCTGTCCAGAGTCACGCTCAATGCGGGTCTGCTGGTAATCGGCGCGAACTGCTTCAACAGCTGCGCATCGCTGTCCTCGGTCACGCTCAATGGGAGTTCGCTGACAATCGGTGAGTATGCCTTCAATCAGTGCACATCACTGTCCTCGATCACGATTCCTGAGGGCGTGCAGAAAATCGGCTCGTATTGCTTCAGAAACTGCGAATCGCTGTCCGCGGTCACGCTCAAGGAGGGTCTGCAGACAATCGAGTCAAATGCATTCTTTAACTGCGACAAGCTGACTGCAGTCACTGTTCCTGCGAGCGTGAGCAGAATCGGATCGCAGGCGTTCAGCGACTGTCTCCGCATGGAATCGCTCACTGTGCTGAACAAGGACTGCACGATCTTCGTGACCGAAGGCCAGGAAGACCGGTTTATCTATAACCGCGTATACAACGGCATCTATGACTACACCGGCAAGATCGTCGGCTACAAGAACTCGACCGCGCAGACCTACGCGAGCACCGCAGGCCGCACCTTCGAGGAGATCGCCGAGACGCCGACCTCCGGCAGCTGCGGCAACAACGCCAGCTGGAGCTACGATCAGGCGACAAGAACCCTCTCGATCACCGGCTCCGGTGCGATGTATGATTATACCTACTCCGATCCCGCGCCGTGGAAGGCGCTCAAGAGCCAGTGCACGTTTGACAAGGTGTTGATCGACCCTGCCATTACCGAGATCGGCGACTATGCGTTCTACAACCTCAATCTGTATTACGCTCAGATTCCGAACACGCTCACCCGCATCGGTGACTATGCGTTTGCCAACAATGCACTGACGTCTGTCGTCCTGCCGCAGAAGCTGACGACGCTCGGCATATATGCGTTCGCCTTCAATTTTGATCTGAATGTTGCGAATATCCCCGCCGGTCTGACGGCAATTCCGGAAGGCGCATTCCGGTACTGCAAGGGCTTCAGCGAGATCACGCTGCCCGAGACCGTGACAAGCGTCGGCGCTTACGCATTCAGTGAAACCAAGCTGACAGACTGCTATGTGATGAACCCGGACTGCGAATTCGCCGATACCAGCACGGTCTTCGTGAACACCTTCGGCAGCATCACACGCACGCTGCACGGCTATCCCAATTCGACCGCCGAGGATCATGCAGACAGCTACGGCTATGAGTTTGCCCCGTACTACGGCAACACCTGCGGCGATTCGCTCAACTGGATCTACAACAAAAACAACAAGACCCTGTACATCGTCGGCGAGGGCGATATGTATGACTTTGAAGACTGGACGGTCGTTCCGTGGTATGCATACAATGAGGAAATTGAACACATCGTGCTGTCCGACACCGTTACGAGCATCGGAGTTTATGCATTCGCTTACTGCGAAAACTTTACGGCAGTGACGCTTCCGGCTTCTGTCACACGCATCGGCTACTACGCATTCGAGTGCTGCTACGCGCTCCGCGATCTCTATATTCTCAACCCGGATGTGACGTTCGCAGGCGGCATGGGTACGATCTCTTCCCGTTATGCCTCCGGCTATGTTTACATGGGCTATATCCACGGCTATTACGGCTCCACCGCACAGACCTTCTGTGAAAACGCACAGGCAGACGGCGGCACCGGCTACCGCTTCGCACCGATCGAGGAAGCACCCGAGATCATTGTGCAGCCCGCGTCCGTCACCGGTCAGGTCGGCAAGACCGCGAAATTCACCGTCACCGCAAAGGGCGAGAACCTCACCTATCAGTGGCAGTACAACAAGGGCGCCGGCTGGGTCAATTCCAACGGCACCGGCGCCCAGACCGACACCCTGAGCATCAACATCAGCGCAGGCTACAACGGCTGGCAGTATCAGTGCATCATCACCAACCGCAGCGGGCAGGAGACCGTCACGACTCCGGTCACGCTCAAGGTCAAGACCGTCATCACCAAGCAGCCTGAGAGCCTCACCGCCAATGCAGGCACCGCCGCAAAGTTCACCGTGACCGCCACAGGCGCAGGTCTGACCTATCAGTGGCAGTACAACAAGGGCGAGGGCTGGAAGAAGTCCAACGCCAGCGGCGCGACGACCAAGACCCTCAGCATCAACAGCAGCGCAGGCTACAACGGCTATCAGTACCGCTGCGTCATCACCGACGCAAACGGTACCAAGACCATCTCCTCCGCAGCGACGCTCACCGTCAAGACCCTGATCACCGGTCAGCCCGCCGACACCAGCGCTGTCATCGGCGCGACCGCGAAATTCACGGTGCAGGCAACCGGTACGAACGTCACCTATCAGTGGCAGTATAACAAGGGCGACGGCTGGGTCAACTCCAACGGCACCGGCGCAAAGACCGCGACCCTCAGCATCACCGCGAAGGCGACCTACAACAACTGGAAGTACCGCTGCCTTGTCAAGGACGACACCACGCCCGAGACGCCCTCCTCTGAGGCAACGCTGAAGATCAAGACCAAGATCACGACGCAGCCCGCCAATACGACCGTCACGGCAAACACGAACGCGAAGTTCACGGTCGCGGCGACCGGTGTGGGTCTGACCTATCAGTGGCAGTACAACTCCGGCTCCGGCTGGAAGGATTCCGGCTCGACCGGCGCGACGACCGCAGAGCTGACGATCTACGGCAGAACGAACTACAACGGCTGGAAGTACCGCTGCATCATCACCGATGCCAACGGCGTTCCCACCACCTCCGGCGAGGCAACGCTCACCGTGAAATGATCTTCGCTCATAAGACTCCGCAGCACCGTGCAGAAATGTACGGTGCTGTTTTTTCTGCAAAGTGAAATATTTTGCCCTGAGAAATCGAATATATAGGCAGAGGACCTCATGCCTCACGAAAGGAGGCTGTCCATATGGATGATGCGCAGATCACAGAGCTGCTCCGGAACAGGGACGAGCGCGCGGTCGCAGCGCTCCAGTCCGTCTACGGCAGATTATGCGAGCGGATCGCGGGCAATTTTCTGCGTTCGCGCGAGGATGTCGAGGAATGCGTCAATTCGGCGTATTTTGCGGTGTGGAATCAGATTCCGCCCGACGACCCGCCGTGCCTGCAGACCTATCTGCTCCGCATTGTCAAGAATATCGCGATCGACCGGCTGAAATACAACAACGCCGAAAAGCGCAGCCCGGCGCTGACTGTCTCGCTCGACGAGCTCTCCGAATGCATTGCCGCGCCGCAGACGGACACTGCGGACACCGAAGCACTCGGCGAGGCGATCAGCCGATTTCTGCGCGCACAGGACGCTCTGCACCGAAGGGTGTTCATCCGGCGGTACTGGTACGGCGAATCGGTCGCGGAGATCGCAGCCGCATGCGGGCTCAAGGAGCGCACCTGCGCGACCTATCTGTTCCGGACACGGAAAAAGCTGAAGGCATTTTTGCAGAAGGAGGGCTTTGATTATGAATGAGAAGAACGAGCTCAGGCTGTTGGAGGCGGTGCACCGCATCGACGACGGACTTGTGCGCGAGGCGATGCAGCCGGACGCAAAGCCGGTCATGCACCGCAGCAGAGTTTTCACGCTCGGAACGGTCGCCGCTGCCGCGGTCATCGCGGTCGGAGCGGCTGCCGTGCAGCACGCAAAGCAGCCGACGGATGCGCTGCGCGGGGATCCTGTCTCTTCCGCGGTGCAAAGTCAGGCGGATACGACCGAAGCGCAGGCGATCGTCACGACGGTGACCGGCGAAAGCACAGCGGATACCCCTGCGCAGACAACAAAACCGGGCACACCGGACAACACCGGTGCACCCGTGCAGACAACTGTTACAACGGTTCAGACAGAGGCGTCGGATCACACAGATTCAGCGGAATCCGGTATCTCCGATGCTGACACTGGTTGTTTTTTACCTGAATGTTGGGACTATATTCAACTGAATTGGAACGGCAAAGAGTATCATGGTGACGCGCAGTGTCCGTTTGAGGCGTTTGCGTCTGATTTCACGCTTGACTGTTATCTTGGAAAGATCAGTGATTTTGAGACCGTCAAAACCCGTGAGGCGGCGCTCCCGTTGGTTTCACCGGATGACAGTGTCTATACCGTCAAAGAGACGGGTGAAGTACTGTTTGCAATGAAAGAGAATGGAATTTGCATTTATTTTTGTACCTGGGATTACAGACCGGAACCGACAGACAAGCCGCGTGACCCGTACCTCGCGTTTTTCTGATTGACATGTTCAACAAGGGAATCACTGATGAAATCCCGTCTGACGGCTTGGAACGCAATCAGCTTGCATCTTCTTTGCCATCTTGCGAATCGGATTGAATCAGTGATTCCCAAGAATAACAAAGCGGAACACGTTCACGCGGTAAACGCCATCACCCGATCTGCAGGATATCGTTGTAGATCGCGCGCATGCCTCGCGCAAACCAGATATTCTGATCAATGTGGTAGTGCCCGCTGAACCACTGGCGGTATTGCAGGCGTGCCGAGAGCTCGTTGAAGAAATCGGTCAGGCGGTTCGCGCCGTACCCGCGGAACAGCGCCGTCTGCACAGAGCCCGGCAGCGAGTGCGTGATCACGAAATCGGTCTCCCAGCCGCATGCGTCGAGCGTTTTCCGCGCCGCGTCGATCTCTCCGGGCGAGGGCAGCTCCTGACTCCACCACGAGACGCCCTCGCGCCGGAATTCCCTGTCATGACTTTCGGCGCCGCCCATCGCAAAGAAGCGCAGCCCGCCGATCGTGAACATCTGCCCGCGCATCAGGTGCAGAATGCCCGGTCGGATCTCCTGCACCAGTCCGCCGTTCCACTCTTTGACCGGATACTGTGCGAGCAGATCGAAGTTCTCGTGATTGCCGTCGATAAACAGCGTGGTATAGGGCTTTTTTTCGAGCCAGTCGAGCCACCAGCGGTCGCTTGCGCTGCCGTCCCAGATCATGCCGAAATCGCCGCAGATGATCAGATAATCCTGCTTCGACAGACCTTTGAGCTTCTGTGCATCGGGATTCTTCCCGCTCAGCTTCCAGGCGTCGTTTTCGCCGTGCAGATCACCGGTCACAAAAATCACAGTACACACCTCCGACAAATAAAGGGGACTTCCATGCCGAAGTCCCCCCTTATTGTTATTCAATTTTTTTGCTGCAAATCCCGTGCGAGGTGCAGCGGCAATCTATGTAAATGCCGTGCGGCATTGTGCGGGAGTCAACACTCCCAGCATACAGCGCCGATTCGGTCGGCGGGTATGCGGTGTTTGATGTTTCTTCAAACCATTGACTGCTGCACTGATTTGGCGATTACGCCCGGCGGAACCGCTCCGCCGCAGAAGTGATCCGCGTCACCCCTGTCGAACGAGGTAGGATTGCGGCTCTGCAGCTGCACCTGTCCGTCGACGGGTGGGGCACGGTGTCAGCTTCCATATCGGAAATCAGCCTGCATGACCGGCATCTCATGCGGTATCCGTGACCGCAAGCCGGAAGCAAAGGGCTGGAAATGTCACACCGTGCGCGCTCTGCAGAAGCCAACGTCAATGGCTGAGAAGAACTCGTCCATATCCATTGGTATCAGCGCCTTTCCGGATCGGAGATTTGCACCGGAACCCTGAAGGTCGGACATTCGGGGAGACATCCCGAACGGGGAACCGCTGCGTGATCCTGATAAGAACATCGGGGGAAGAACCCCTGCTGCTTTGTCGTTTGCATGTATGCTTTGTTCTTATGATCTTATTATATCACATGATCCGCGATTTGTCAAGGGGTTTTTACCAACTTTTTCAGAAAATTTTGAGAACTTTCTGTGAACATAACCGGAGCAGAATTCCGGTGACTGCGCGCGCATTTCGGAGTCTGTTTCCGTACCGCGCCGCCGGGGTCACGGTGAAACTGCAGCCGATCCGGCTGCACATCTCGTCGGTCACAGCCTGCTGCTCCTGATCAAATTCGTAGCTGCAATGGCTGTCCTGATCGAGCGCGAAGACCGACATGTGCGGAATCGCTGCGGCGAAAAAGCGTTTCATGGGATGCAGCTCCGTTGACAGTTTCTGAAAACAGGCATCCGGCTTTTCGGCACAGACATCCCTTTCTTGATTATGCAATATTCCCGCGGATTGTCAGGGGGGACACGAACAATCGGCAAAGCCGGAACGAAACGCTCCCGGAAATGCATGAAAGCATTTCTGAGAGCGTTCGGTTTCAATCGGCTGTGATCGTCAGAATCAGTGCCTGATCCGGATTTTGGTGATCGCACACTGGTCACCGGTCAGTGCGAGATAGAGCTGCTCTGTACCGTCCGGTACCGTTGTGGTGCTTGTGATCGCGACGCCTGCATTTTCCGTCTTCATGACAATTTTGCTGCCGTCTCTCCTGATATGCACGGTGCAGTCAAGCCCCTCTCCTATCCCAGCACAAAGGACGATACCTATACCTATTTTACCTACGCAGATCCCGACAAGAACATCAGCATGAGCTTGGAAAGATGCAGCACAGCATTTCGGAGCTTCCGAAAACGATCGAGCGGAAAAAAGAAATGCTTTCACAGATGGCGGCTGACAAGCAATCTGCGGACAAGCTGCGTGATCCGCAAAGCGGAAAGGTCAAGGAGTTTGCGCTGGTGAAACCGATGGGTTCACCGATCCGCAAGCATGAGGACATCAACGCTTTCCTGCATACGCAGATCACCAAACGTCTGGAGAGACCCTTTGACGAAATGCCGTCGTTCAAGATCGGTGACTTCACACTTGCCGTGCAAACCAGACCGGGGCATCTCGATGAAGCGGTGCTGACGGTCAAAGGTGTGCGGGATTCCGTGTACTACATCCCGGTCGGCAGCGGCGATCATGCTGACAACTGGCAGCGCATTGCGAATTTCCTTGACAGCGGAATTGCAAAAGAGATCACCAGAACCGAGCAGGAGATTGCAAAGCATGAGACCGATCTGGAACAGGCAAAGGCGAGAGTCGGAGAACCCTTCCCGATGGAAGCAGAGCTGGTCGATACACAAAAACGGTTCGCGGAACTGGAACAGAAGCTCTCCGGTTTGTCGGAACAGCAGGAGGATATTATTGATCCCGATGAAGTGGAGGAAACCGAAGGCGAACGCAGAGAGCGTGAAGCATTTGAACAGCGTGACGATGATGACATTGCACCGGACTTCGATCCGCCTGCACAGTCAGCGCCGCGCAGAAGATAATACGATAGATGAAAGCTCCCGCAAAAAAATGTGGGAGCTTTCCATTGCTGCAAGGAGGACGATATGCAAAAGGAAGAACGCCAGCGGCTGATCCAGGAAGCAAAGGAGACTTCACTGACAGAATACTTCCGGGCGAGCGGATACAAACTCAGACAACACGGACACGAGGTATATGTGGACGGCTTGCCCGGTCATCAGCTGTGCATCAACTCGGCAACGAACCAGTGGTACGATCATTATACGGGAACAGGCGCATCGAACAATGCAGTCGAGTGTCTGATTCAGGTTCTGGATAAGAGCTTTGGGCAAGCGGTCTTTGAACTGACCGGCAGAGACATTTCCTTTTCCAGAGCAGAGGAATTTCCAAAGACATTCCGTCCGCAGTACACATCACCGCCGCGTCCGGCGAAACCGGAACCGACGAAAAAGGAACTGCAAATGCCGGCGCGCGCCGAAACCATGCGGCAGGTTTTTGCGTACCTGTGCAAGACGCGCGGCATCCCCGGCGTGATCGTGCAGGAGCTTGCGCACTCCGGTCTGCTGTATCAGAGCGAGCACCGGACTGATACGATTGTGAACGGTCAACCGAAAACCTATCGCAATGCAAACGCCGTGTTCGTTCACCGTGACGCAAAAGGAACGATCATCGGCGCGGAGATTCAGGGCTGCAACAGCGACCGACGGTATAAAGGCATCGCACCGGGAACCGGTGCCAGCGCGTTTATGTTCACGCCGGTCCCAGCGCGTGACGGAAAGATTCGCCGCGCATATATCTTTGAGAGTGCAATCGACTTGTTGAGCTTCTACACCTTCTGCGAGAACAAAAGCAAGCTGACCGGTTCGGTACTCGTGTCAATGGCTGGACTCAAACCGACTGTTCCGAAGCAGTTGCAAGCACAGGGCATCGAAATTATTTCATGCGTTGACAACGACGACGCAGGCAGACGCTTTGAAAGCGAGAACGGTTTTGTCCGATCGGAGTCCGTGAAACAGAAGCTCGACCGTCGCGGCTTCAAGGATTGGAATGAACTGCTGACACTCGGCAGGAACAATCCGAACGCCACTCTGATCGAGAACCCGCAGCAGACACAGAGACCGACTATATCATTTCATAGAGGGAAACGGGCATGAAAGAGAGTATCAAAAAAGACAGCAGCGCGGTGGAGGTCACTCTGCCGCGAAGGTAT
>JAEELE010000003.1 GCA_016288755.1 Oscillospiraceae bacterium | reverse complement strand
TTCAGAAACCGGCGCAGCTTCGATTCCGTACGCCTGAGAGAAAGCCGTACTGCCGCGCGCGATCTCCCGCAGCGCGCAGCGATCTCCGGCACGCTCAATTCTGCGGTATAGCGCAGCACGAAAACCGCGCGCTCCTCCGCTTTGAGCGTGTCGAGGAATCTGTGTAATGCTTCGAGCTGCTTCTGGTTTTCAAGCAGCTGTTCGGTCTGCGCGGGCGGTTCGCCGCGGGTGATTCTGTTATCCATTGGCGTCCTCCGTCACGTCAGCGATTGTTCCTGTGAGAGTATCGTATTGAGATATTCGGTCAGCTCCGCCTCGCCGTTCGCATAAGCCTCCAGCGGCGCAGACAGATACTTCCTGCGCTCCCAGCCGATGCCCGCGTCGGTGGTCTCATACCACTCCCGCGTCATATACAGCTTGCCGTCGGCGCAGTCAAAGGAAAATATGCGGTACAGATTATTGCCGTCGTTCCCGAACTGCCCCGGGAAAACCTCCTTGCGCAGCATATTGCCCTGCATATCGCAGACCATGAGCGTGTCGCCGTTGACATCGGCGATCAGATAATTGCCGTCGGTGCAGTAGTGGAGCGCGCGCGGAACGCGGACGGTCGTCTCCGTTTCGCCGTCGAGCGTGTGCAGCGTATAGCTCTCCTCCGCGCCGGTCTTGGGGTCTGCCGCCTGCTTCGTGACCCAATAGAGCTTGCCGCCCGCCGCGGTATACTGCGCACGATAGACCTGCATCGGCAGCTTCGTGACAACGCCGTTTTTCGCATTGATCTGCAGGAGCCCCTCGCTGAGCCGCAGCGTCTCCGGATCGCTGAAGACATAGCTGGAGAAGCGGCGCTCCTCGGCGGTCGTCTCTTCGTTGTATTTGTAGACATAGACTGAATCGCCGTCTGCCTGCAGATTGCCGACGGAGGTACCGATATTGGACGGCTCGCTGATGACAGTCGTCAGCTCCGACTTGGCAAGGTCATAATGCCAGACGCCGCAGTAATTTGAATACCGATCCGGGTCTATGCCGACGGGGTCAGTTCCGATATAATTCTCCTGATACACCGTGCCGCTGATCCACAGCGCGCCGCGGTGGCAGATGATCTCCGAGCGGAAAATCTCACCGCGGTCGTCGAGCACGGCAAGCTGTTCAATGCCGGTGCCGTCGGGCTGAATTTTCAGCAGCACTGCCTGACACTCTGTGACCGTGCTGCCCCATTCATCCTTCTGCGCGGTCGGATGAACGGTCTCCGCAACGGCATAGAGCATACCGTCATGCCACAGCAACCGGTGAAAGATGTAATCAGAGGTGGTCGCCGGACAAAAATCGCTGCCGTCGTGCAGGCACTCGGGCTTTGCGCAGAGATACATGGATTTTCCGGTCGCAGTATCGGTGTAGCAGATACCGCCGCGCGCTCCGCCGGGAATCTCGTCCGTCTCTTCCTGCGGCACACCGAGATAGTAATATCCGGTGTCGGAGGCAGCCAGCGCACGATAGTTATAAAACGCCTCGTTCGCGCTGTTGCCGCTGATGTTGACGACCGTGCGCGTCCGGGCGCTGTCCTCGGGCGACGGGTCGGTCAGCACCGCGCGGAATTTCGGCGTTTCGAGCGCATTCCCGATATTGCCGGACCCGTGCGGATTCGGGGAAACGTCAAGCCGTTTGTTCAGCTTATAGATCAAAGCCGCACCGCCCGCGATCACGCCGACACACAGCGCCGCCGCGACAGCAATTTTCGTCACCTTTTTCACGATCACACCCCGTTTCGTTTTGTCGGTCGTTCTGCCCGCCGTCACGCGGTAGGCTTCATCCAGATATTTCCGGTCGATCTGCGGCATCATCCGCAGGAAATTTTTGACGCTCACAGCCAACCCTCCTTTTTCAGGTATTGCTTCAGCTTTGCGCGGGTCCGCATCAGCGAGACCGCGACCTTGCTCTCCGTGAATCCGCAGCGCTTTGCAATCTCGGGCACGGTCATTTCTGCGGTGTAGCGCAGAACGAACACCGTCCGCGCATCCGGGGAGAGCGTATCGAGAAAGCGCTGCAGTGCGTCACGCATCAGGCTCTGCTCGACCATCTGCTCGATCTCACCGGGGGCGGCGAGCTGCTCTGCCGCCTCCTGCCCGAGCGTCGGCACACCGCCGCCGCGCTTTGCCCTATTGCGCTTTTCGAGGCGGTTCAGCGCAAGCCGCCGCACCGCCGATGTAAAATATGCCGCGAGATCGTCCGGCTGCTCCGGCGGGATCGCATTCCAGATACGCAGCAGCGCATCGTTGAGGACCTCCTCTGCGTCCTGTGTGCTCCCGAGGATCTGCCTTGCGGCTTTCTCCGCATTTCTGCCGTATTTTCTGCGCAATGCACGCAGCGCCGTTTCGTCGCGCCGCATCAGCATCGCTATGATCTGTTCGTCTTTGATCGTCCTCACCGCCTTCGGGGATAGCTTCTATTTTATTATGACCGGGTTTCTGCCGGTTTCATTACACACATGACCGCATGAAAATGAGAAATGCGGCGTGCGCGGATGGAACAAAAAAGACCGGACGTCTCAGCGTCCGGTCTCAGCCTGTCCACAAAGCCCCTCTGCGAAAGCAAGCAGAGGGGCAATTTCAGCGAAGAATCAAGCAAAAACGGATTTCCGGCAAGGAAAACAGATAATAACGGCATAAAACAGCGGCAGGC
>JAEELE010000141.1 GCA_016288755.1 Oscillospiraceae bacterium | reverse complement strand
GCGGGGACGCTGTCCCCGCACCCCTGCCAAAGGGATACTATCCCTTTGGAATCCCATTTTGTGCGAATTCCACGCTAATGGGATTCTTAAGGGGCAGTGCCCCTTAAGCAGGGGTTTGGGGACAGAGTCCCCAATATAATCCGTCGGAGACACCTTTTTCTACAGCCTGGCCAAAGGGATAATATCCCTTTGGAATCTCATATTGAAGGAGGGTCTGTAATTGGCAGCCGTCATTGAATATCTGCGTGAATTTCACATTCTGTCCGTTGTGGTCAGAATGCTCCTTGCGACCCTCTGCGGCTGCGCGCTCGGCTTCGGCAGAGCCAGCAAGAACCGCAACGCCGGTCTGCGCACCTATATGCTCGTCAGCATCGGCTCGGCACTGACCATGATGATCTCCGTCTATGAATATGAGATGCTCAAAGGGCAGTGGGCGTGGGTCTCCGAACTGACCGCCGTCAAATTTGACGGCACGCGATTCTCCGCACAGCTCATCGCCGGCATCGGCTTTCTCGCGGCGGGCACGATCCTCTCGGTCGGGCACCAGCAGATCTCCGGTCTGACGACCGCGATCGGACTGGTTGCATCGGCGGCGCTCGACCATGTTCTGCGCGACTGCAAGGACAACCGGTTCGCGATCAGCAATCTGCAGGTCACGGGCATTTACGATCTGGACACGCCGGTCTATACGGCAATGATCTCGCTGCGCTCGCGCAAGTTCACGACGATCGAGACCCTGCTGCACAGCATCGAGGAGACCGAGGGCGTGCTGACCGCGGAGGCAGTCGAGGTCTGAGCGGTCTGCGGCTGAAATTTTTTCAGATAGGGCTTGACAAAAACGGACGATTGTGATATAATAATACAGTCGTCATGACGGGCTCGTAGCTCAGCTGGGAGAGCGCCGCGTTCGCAACGCGGAGGTCGAGGGTTCGATCCCCTTCGGGTCCACCATATCTAAATGCGTAATCGGAAAGGTTACGCATTTTTCTTTTTTGCACGGAAATACCGGGAGCGCAGTGCGGAAAAGCGCCGGAAGACGCCCCTTTACTTTTCGGGCGATATGTTGTATAATGAAAGCATCACGGAAAAGGGGGATGCCGTCTCTATGCAGCAATTATCATATCCGGAAAAGCTCCGATTCATGAACCGCGATCTGCTGAAATGGATCGCAGTGTTTTTCATGGGAATCGGTCATTTTCTCCTGTATACCGCCAATGAACTGCATTACTGCGGGCTGTCGGGTCCGGTCCTGAAATTCTTCATCATGATGGAATACTGTGCGCCGCCGGTCTTTTTCTTTTTTATCTCCGAAGGGTACCGCTATACACACTCCAAAAAGGACTATTTCATCCGGCTGCTTGTCATGACACTGGTCACGCAGATCCCATACGTTCTGTATCACACATATCGGCAGAATCATACCGTATCCTTTGATATTATGATGCTTCTGACCAACTGGAATGTCATCGCGACACTGCTTCTCGGGTTTGCAGCCGTCGCCGTATGGGACAGCACAATGCAGCCGGCACTGAAAGCCGCCGGTATCGTTCTCTGCTGTGCCGCCGGCTATTTCACAGAATGGTCCGGTACCGGCGTGCTCATGATTCTGCTGTTCTATGTTTTCAGGGAGCACCCGTGGATTCGCCTTTCCGCCTATGAGCTGCTGATGCTGATCTATGTGCTCAGCATGAACGGGTTCTCGGTACTGGGGCTGAACTGGCTGTTGCTTCTGGTTTTCAGCCTGCCGATCATCATCATCACGCTGTTCTACAACGGCAAAAAGGGGCATTTTCCGAAGCTGTCACAGTATTTCTTCTATTTCTTCTACCCTGCACATCTGCTGTTGATCTATATTGTGAAATTGCTGTACCGGGCATAATTGCAGACCCTTTTTTTCCCGACGGTGAGACCGACCGATAATCAGCGCAGATTCGTGCTTTTTGAAGCAGACAAAACCTCAGCCGTGCAAGCCGCGCGGCTGAGGTTTCGTTTGTCAGTACGGAAATAAGATGCCGCTCCCGTGCAGGGAGCATCCCGACCGTTTTTACGGCTCTGCCTCGGGCGGAATGCGCACAAAGCTGATCTCATAATAATAGTTGATGCCGTCAAAAACGATGTTCCGGGAATAGACAACGTCGTCATAGGATTCGCCGATCGCCAGTGTTTTCGCTGTGTCGTTGCCGTCGCGATCGGTGACCCCGGAAACCGTCACGGTGTCGGCGTCGATCTTCTCCACCTTCATGAGCAGCATGTTGCTCTTGCGAATGTTCTGCAGCCATTTTCCGCCCGATACCTCATAGAAAACATCGCCCCCGATGACGACGAACTCCGTGTCAAATTCACCGCTGCCGAGGTCCTGCCCCATGACACCGTAGCCGCCGTATGTCGTGTGCACCTTCAGCAGCAGACCGTTTTCCGCAGCTTCGGCACTGCGCCGGAGCAGCTTGCGCTTCATCTCCGTGAGATCGCGGGCATCCAGACGGTCGTCGTTGACGAAATCCCCCGCCTTCCAGTTTGCGGGGGCGGCTTCGAGCGAGCCCGTGAGCCAGCGCCCGAGCGTCACAACATCCGCGATGCCGAATGCGCCGTCGCCGTTCATGTCGCCCTCTGCCGAAAACTGCAGCTTCACCGTGATATCCGCGATATCATCCGTAAACCGCGAGACCGTGATCGCGTCGCCCGCATCGCACGCGCCGTTTTTGTATACGGCATCGCAGGAATAGCCCTGCGGTACCGACTTGCTCATCCACAGCGAATAATCCTCATTTTGGAACAGCGAACCGAGCGGGAGCTTGGTGACCGCCGAATCGATGTACAGATAATCGGACGAATTCCAGTCCTCCGGATTCTCCGGGTGCAGGTTTTCCTCCCCGATGAGATAGTAGATGCTGAGGGACTTTTCCTGATCGAACGGATAGACCAACGGTTTTCCGGTATCCGCATTCAGGACGGTGATGCGCGCTTCGCCGGGCAGCAGGACCATGCCCGCCTGATCGGTGATCTGCATGACGCCGCCCAGAGAATCCTCTGCCTCTGCGCCATCACCGGGCAGCATCAGGTCGAGCCGGAGCTCCGTCTGACCGTCCTGCTTTGCACGGTAGACCCGCGCCTCCAGACGGCTCCCGCCCGTTGGGATCACACCGTCAGGATAGTATTTCAGCTCCGTGCAGTCGATGCTGCCGACATATTCGACGTACGCGGGATCGAGTGCGGCTTCCTTCCAGGAATAGCCTGTGCCGTCGGTCGTTTCCAGCAGAAATATGATATCTCCGTCTTTGGTATACACGCTGCCGGAGGCTTCCTTCCGTGATCTGAATCCATCGCTGCTGTCCGGCACATAGCCGCACAGATCGGTCTCGGTGATATTCAGATCGCCGTCGATCCGGAAAATGTACTCATAGGGCGTCTCATCCTGATCGCGCTTCCCGTGGCAGATCCTCGCCTCACCGGGGCATTCCGGTTCAAACAGCGTGACCAGCAGATATTCGCCGTCCCGCTCATAGCGCACAGAGCAGGAATCCCTGAGCGTGAAGTCGGTATAGGCAAGCATATATTCGTCCTCGACCCTGCGGCTTGACTCCATGGGAAACGGCTCGTAAAACACCGTGCAAAGCACGCCGTCCGCAATCCGCGTTTTGCCAAATTGGTTATAGAACTGCCGCGCGGTGCTGAAATCCTTCGGGAACCATTTCGGCAGCTTGTTCTCCGTGATCTGCAGCTCCTCGTCGATCTCCAGCGCGTAAATCCGGGAATTATCCACGGAAAGGCGGTCGGTGTGGAAGATCACCGTGCCGCCCGGCGCGATTGCCCGCAGCAGCTCCACGCGCATAGAGACCCCCGTCTCCGCGACATAGCGCTCTGACAGCACCGGTTCAAAATAATCCGTGTTATACCGGAAATCGTACCGCGAATCCCCGACATACTCCTTCGCCGTGAAGCACAGCAGATCGCCCTCGATCGTCAGGCTGCCGTTCTGCTTCCAGAATGCAGCCGCGCTGTCAAAATCGGCGGGGATCCAGTCCGGGACCGCGGCTTCTGTTTCCTCCTCCGCGGCACAGACAGCTGCTTCGGGACAAAAAACCGGTGCGGCTGAAAGCAGCACAAAGGCTGCTGCAAATGACAATGCTTTCATAAAGCTGCCTCCCTTGCGAATCGTATGCTTCTGACGTTTCAACTCCTGCGCGATGCCATTTGCTATGATTATACCGCATTCATGCAGCCTTGTCAATATCCTTTCGTGCCTGCTCCGTGCATCTGCCGGGTTTTTCCGACCGCAGACAAAAAGCTGAGCCCCGGTCAGAGAGAACCGGGGCTTCTTGCATATTTCTGCGATTTGTGCTATGATAAGGGCAGGCTTATTTCTTCGATTTCGCCGACGATTTCAGCACCTTTCCGAAGGGTTTTCAAAGCGCTTTGTTGTCCTTCTGCTTATTAGACTCCGCACCGAGAAAAATGTTACAGGGAAAAATTAGAAATGGCGGGGAGCCCCCGCGGGCGGCCCGGAGCCCGGGCAGGCGATTTGGCTCCGCTGGTCTTTTTGCACGTTCTTCCCGTTAATGTTACGGCACGGCGCGAAAGCGCCTTCTTGTGGGTTGATACTCCCAACACTGCATTCAATGAGCAGCAGAAGCGAAAGTAACGGAACAACTCCTCACTCCTCACTGCGAACTCCTAACCTGACCGCCTCACTTTTCATTTCTCACTTCTCATTTCTAATTTCTCATTTTTTTGCAAATCTGTGTAACCAACCGACTGATTTTTCCGTCTACAAGAATAGAGGCAGACAGAAAGGGGGGAAGCCGCATGGAGGATACTGATTTGATCGCGCTCTATTTCGCGAGAGACGAACGCGCCGTCAGGGAGACAGAGGCAAAATACGGCGCACTGTGCCGCAGCACTGCCCGCAATATCCTCGGGAATGCGCAGGACGCGGAGGAATGTGTCAACGATGCGCTGCTGAAGGTCTGGAACGCCATCCCCCCGGCAAATCCGGAGCACTTCGCAGCCTATCTGCTCACCGCCGTGCGCCGCATCGCCCTCGACCGCTATGAGCACAGCCGCGCCGAAAAACGCGGCGGGAGCGTCATCCCCGCGGCACTGGACGAGCTGGCTGACTGTCTCCCCAGCCGCGACGACGTTGCGGCACAGTGTGAAAGCAGAGTGCTCGGCGCGGCAGTCAGCCGGTTTCTCTCCGGGCTGCCTGCGCGTCAGCGGAATATCTTCATCGCACGATATTTCAGCCTGCACACCGTGCGCGAGATCGCCGCGGAATACGGCATCAGCGTCAGCAATGTCAAGATCACGCTGATGCGAACCCGCAATGCACTCAAAGCACAGCTTCGGAAGGAGGAATTACTATGAAGCCGAAGGATTTGCTGCATGCCATGAACGACGTCGACCCGAAGCTCCTCGACGAGTCGATCCGCGGAGCGGAATCCGCAGACGGCATTGAAATGAAAGCCGAACACACCGTCACCGAGGAGCGCGAGAGCCCGATCCTGCGCATCGTCGGGACCGCCGCAAGCCTTGTCGCCTGCGCCGCGATCGTCACGGGAGGCGTTCTCTGGCTCATGCACGCGAGCGCGCAGAAGCCGCAGGTCGCCGGCAATTCGGTCACCGAGACCGAGCGCGCGACCGAGCCGACCGGCACGGAGACCGACACGACCGTACAGACCCATGAGCGGCAGACCGAGCCGACCGGTACGGAAATCACACTTGTAACATGGACGGACGAACGAAGATCGGAACCGATGATGACCAAGACAGAATACGCCCTCGGAACCGGCACGACGACCACTTCGGATTACGTATTCATGACTGTGACAAGCACGAGCAATCTCCCGCTGAAAACAAGCGTCCGGAAAGAAACGACCCACACGACCGCAACGACCGCGCAGGTCACCGAAACAGCTCCGGGAGAGGATATTCCCGGCACGCGCCGGTTCCCGTGCGCGGTGACCCCGAAGATCTGGCATTCCACGTGGTATAGCGATGCCGACTGGGAAAACGGTCGGCCTTCTCCAAGCGCAATGATCATCCGCAGCAACAGGCAGATGGAAGAGCGCAATGCCGTGGACGCCCGCACCTATGTCTATGAGCAGTGCGACTGGGCGACCGACAAGTTCTTCGAGGACTACGACCTGATCGTCTGCGCGCTGTCGTCAGGCACGGGCAGCATCGAGGTCGGCGTGCAGCGGCTGACGCTGCTCAACTGCACACATCCCGCTGAAGGCTTCAGCAGAAATGTCGAGCTGGGACTCGCGCAGTATATCCCGCAGATCTCGACCTGCGATATGGCAACGGTCTGCATCGCGATCCCGGTGCCGAAGGGGCTCCTGCCCGATGATGTGCAGAACGTGTATACGTCCGTGGACCACTATGATTCGCACTTCGATGCGGACGGCAACATGATCCCCGATCTGTACGAGCGCTATCAGGCGTCGATCCATGAGACCGTGATGCTCGATCAGGCGGATGCGCTTCTTGATTGAACAAAAGCTCCCGCAGCACAGTCTGCGGGAGCTCAGTTTGTCGATAAAGTGCTTTTGATGTGCCTGCGGCACATTATTGCGGGGACGCTGTCCCCGCACCCCTGCCAAAGGGATACTATCCCTTTGGAATCCCATTTTGTGCGAATTCCACGCTGATACGTTATTTCCGTCATAATGGGATTCTTAAGGGGCAGTTTTCTAATGG
>JAEELE010000140.1 GCA_016288755.1 Oscillospiraceae bacterium | reverse complement strand
TTCAGCGAGAATTATATTCTGAAAGCCGATTGGAATAATGTGAAGTTTATTTACTGTTCTATTGTTTCCATTGAGGCAGTGAGAGTATCGTTCTTAAGTATCATTATGGAAAACTGTGAGGTTAAAAACTCAGAATTCTTTCGTTGTTACTTTAATCCTGTGCATAAAGAAGGACAGGCAGAGGGACATCTTTCAAAAACGGTTTTCAGGAACTGCACATTTAATAATTGCAGCTTTGCAGACTGCGTTTTTGATTCTGTCGAGTTTATCGGTTGTACGTTTACGAATACTGATATTGATACAACGAATCCCGGCGTACATTTTTCGGACTGCGAGTTCAAAACAGTTCCATATAAATAAGAAAGGAGCGTCATTTATGGATCGGTCAGAATTCATTCGTTTGCTTGAGAAATATACTCGCAGTGCTAATATTGAAAGTCATGAAGAAATGTTTCAACTTTCGGTACAAGACGAAAGCATCATTGATATGGACTTCTCTTCATATTACCTCAGCTTCAGCTGGTTTGCGGACAATCAATTTGATTCCTGCACATTCCATACTACTAAGCTGACAGATACCAATTTTTGCGGCAACGTCTTTCGCAATTGCAAATTCAGCGAGAATTATATTCGGAAAGCCGATTGGGATGAGGAGAAGTTTATTTGCTGTTCTATCGTTTCCCTTGAGGCAGTGAGAGTCAGTTTCCTTAGTATCATAATGGAAGACTGCGAGGTAAAAAGCTCAGGATTCACCAGATGCTACTTTAATCCTTTGCCTCAAGAAGGGCAAGAAGACGGTCACTTTTCCAGAACGGTTTTCAGGAACTGCGCATTTGAAGATTGCAGCTTTGAAGACTGCGTTTTTGATTCTGTCGAGTTTATTGCGTGTACGTTTATGAACACTGATATTGATACAACGAATCCCGGCGTCCATTTTACGGACTGCGAGTTCAAAACAGTTCC
The DNA here is from genome assembly GCA_016288755.1 of Oscillospiraceae bacterium. Lineage (GTDB taxonomy): Bacteria > Bacillota > Clostridia > Oscillospirales > Ruminococcaceae > Firm-04. The sequence continues at coordinate 44,834 of JAEELE010000140.1, read as the reverse complement.
ATATTAAAGATTTCATGCATTTTAAGCAAATAAAGCGATCTATAACTATGGAACCACATAATTGAGGGAATATAATTCATTCTGATTTATTTTAGCAACACTTTTCTTAAATGGGAGTTTCAGAATGCCGCGCCGCATCAATCGCAAGGAACGGTCAAGCTGCGAAAGGAAGCTTAAAAGATGAGTATACAAGCAGATCAATACCTCGGATGCCTGCTCGGCGGCGCTGCCGGCGACGCACTGGGCTATCCGGTCGAATTTGATACAGAAAACGAAATTTTCAGCACCTACGGCAAATCGGGCATCACAGCCCTCGAGATGCGCGACGGTGCAGCAGCCGTTTCCGACGACACGCAGATGACCGCTTTCACCGCGAACAGCGTGCTGATCAGTGCGGTGTGCGGGGGCACTCCGCCGAGGGCAGGCGCACGCTTCCGCTCCGATCTCGCCGCGCTCTATCAGGAGTGGTATCTCACGCAGACCGGCGGGCACCCGGGCGACGGGTTCCGCGCATGGATCATGCGGGAGCCGGTGCTGTTTGCGCGCAGAGCTCCGGGCAACACCTGCATGTCTGCGATCGCGGCGGGCGCAAAGGGCACGATCGGCGCGCCGGTCAACCATTCCAAGGGCTGCGGCGGCGTCATGCGCGCGGCACCGGTCGGGCTGCTCTTCGATACGCATCTGATTGCCCCGGAGACGCTTGCCGTGCTCGGCGCGGAGTCCGGCGCGATCACCCACGGACACCCGCTCGGCTGGCTTCCCGCGGCGGCGCTCGCCTGCATGATCGACCGTCTGACGCATTTCGGCGACAGCATGGCTTCAGCGCTGCATGCGGCGACGGCGGCGGTAGAGGGGGCATTCTCCGCAAAGGAATTCCCGGAGGTGAAGGCGCTCACGGCGCTGCTGAACAGGGCAGAGCAGCTCGCGCAGGGCGACACCGCACCGCTCGACGCCGTGCACCGTCTCGGCGAGGGCTGGGTCGGCGATGAGGCGCTCGCGATCGCGGTTTTCTGCGCGCTGCGCTTTGAGGAAGATTTTGCGGGCGGTCTGACCGCGGCGGTCAATCACCGCGGCGACAGCGATTCGACAGGCGCACTCACGGGCAATCTGCTCGGGGCAAGGCTCGGGCTCGGCGGCATCCCGGCGGAATTCCGCGCGGGCACCGATGTGCATGAGATCCTCGCCACGCTGGCAGAGGATCTGGCGCAGGCGGCGCAGGGCAGCCTTGATGTCCCGCAGCTCGAAAAATACCGCGTGTTCCCGCTGAAAAAGGAGTAAAACGGAATACTGCACAAATCGGCACCGTGTATTTTGTGCACAGTGCCGATTTTTTGCGTCTGCGAATTCTTTTGCGGCGGTTTCCGGCTGCAAAGGTGAGGGGTGGGGACGGTGCTGTTTCCGCTTGCGTTGAGAAAGGGTGATCTATGAGAAGCTGTATTCCGTGCTGCTTGCCGCTGCGATGCGCGGAGCCCGCGCTGGTGTTTTGGCTCCGCGAGCTTTTTTGCATCTTCTCCCAATTTGCGTGACTGCACGGCGCTAAAGCGCCTTCTTGTGGGTCAATGCTCCCAGCGGGGAGCCCCCGCGGGGCGCGGAGCCCCATGTTTGCAAGCAAACGGGGCATTTTGGCTCCGCGAGCCGTTTTGCATCCTCACCCAATTATTGTGACCGCACGGCGCGAAAGCGGCTTCGTATGGGTTAATTCTCCCAGTGCTCTCTCAATCAGCAGCAGAAGTGAAAATCAACGGAACAACTCCTCACTACTCACTACTCACTCCTCACTCCTAACTTCAATCAGCTCATTTCTCACTTCTCACTTTACATTATCTCACTTCTGATTTTTAGCACTTGCATTTTTTGGAAAGGCATGGTATAATAAGAGAGTATGGATTCCTATCGGCATATCAACCGGAAAAATACGAAAGGATGCGTAACGAAATATATGGGAACGAACAGTTCGATCGCAAGGGAACGCCTTGCACTGCTCTTTGACAACGGCACGTTCACGGAGCTCGATGCTCTGCGCACCGAGCGCGGCGAGCAGGCTGCTGTCATCTGCGCGCACGGCTTTGTCGAAGGACAGCCGGTCTGCGCCTTCGCACAGGCGTCTGATATCTCAGGCGGCGTGATGGGCAATGCCACTGCCGGAAAGATCAAGCGGCTCTACGGGCTCGCTGCCAAGACCGGCACGCCCGTTGTCGGCATCTATGACTCCAACGGCGTCTATGTCGACGGCACTGCCGACTCGCTCTCCGCCTACGGCAAGCTGATTGCCGCATCGGCAAAGCTCTCGGGCATTGTCCCGCAGATCTCGCTGGTCGCGGGCGTCTGCGCAGGCAGCGCGGCTCTGCTCGCGGCAGAGGCGGATTTCCTGCTGATGACCGAACAGGCGGAGCTCTATCTGACGCCGCCCTTCGGCACCGACGCCGCAAAGGCTTCGACCGCTGCAAAGGCGGGGCTTGCCGCCAAGGTCTATGCGGACGATCAGACTGCGGCAGAGGGCGTCAAGGCGCTGCTGCGGATGCTCCCCGCAAACAATCTCTCAGGCGCACCGATCGCGGAATTTGACGTGCCCGAGGCTGCGTTCTCAAAGGACGATATCCTCGGCGGCATCGCGGATGAGGGCTCGCTGCTCCCGCTCTATGCCGACTTCGGCACTGCTGCAGAAACGGCGCTCGCAACCGTGCGCGGACAGTCCGTCGGTCTGCTGCTGACAAAAAGCGGCGCGGCGATCACCGCGGACGACGCGGCAAAGCTCGCTAGATTCGTCCGCACCTGCGATGCCTTCTCGATCCCGGTCGTCACCGTGCTCGATACTCCGGGCTTTGCGGCTGACACCGAGGCTGCGATTCACGGCTCGCTCCGCGCAATGGCTCAGCTCTGCGGCGCCTATGCGGAGGCAACGACGATCAAGATCGCGCTGATCACCGGCGAGGCATGCGGCGCAGCGTTCTCGGCGATCGCCGGGCGCGGTGCGGGCTCCGACCTCGTGCTCGCGTGGGAGGATGCCGCAGTCGCACCGCTCAGACCCGAGGCGGCGGTCGAATTCCTGTGGCACGATAAGCTCAAGGGGGCTGCGGATGTCGCCGCAAAGCGCCGTGAGCTCGCAAAGGAATATGCATCGACGCTCGCCTCTGCGCAGAAGGCTGCCGAGCTCGGCGCCGTCGATACGGTCATCGCACCGGCAGACACCCGTCAGGCAGTGATCGACGCGCTCGAGATGCTCGAGGGCAAGCGCGTCGCTGGCATGCCGAAGAAGCACAGCAATATCCCGTTCTGATCACGATTCCGATTGATTTTTGATATATGGAGGCTATTATGAGCAAGCAATTTCGTGTGACCGTCAACAACAAGCAGTACGATGTGACCGTCGAGGAGCTCGGCGCAGGCGCAGCACCCGCAGCAGCTCCGGCACCCGCGGCAGCACCCGCACAGGCTGCAGCGCCCGCTCCCGCCGCACCGGCACCCGCAGCGCCCGCAGCCGCGGCAGCGGACGGCACGCCCGTTTCCGCACCGATGCCCGGCACCATCCTCGATGTGAAGTGCAAGGCAGGCGACGCGGTCAAGCGCGGGCAGGTGCTCTTCGTGCTCGAGGCGATGAAGATGGAAAATGACATCGTTGCGCCCGATGACGGCACCGTTCTCGCAGTCAACACGACCAAGGGCAGCTCCGTCAATCCCGGCGACGCACTCGCAGTGCTGGGCTGAGAAAGTGTGAAGCCATGCCGAAGAAAATTGGAATTACCGAAACGATCCTGCGTGACGCGCACCAGTCTCTGATCGCGACGCGCATGACCACCGAGGACATGCTCCCGATTTTGCCCGAGCTCGACAAGATCGGCTTCCGCTCAGTCGAGTGCTGGGGCGGTGCGACCTTCGATTCCTGCCTGCGCTTTCTGGGCGAGGACCCGTGGGAGCGCCTGCGCATCATCAAGAAGAACATGCCCAACACCCCGCTGCAGATGCTCTTCCGCGGGCAGAACATGCTGGGCTACCGCCACTACGCCGACGATGTGGTCGAATACTTCGTGCAGAAGTCGATCGCAAACGGCATCGACGTCATCCGCATCTTCGACGCGCTGAACGATATCCGAAACCTCGAGACCGCGATCAACGCGGCGAAAAAGGAGGGCGGCGCGCATGTGCAGGTCGCGATCAGCTTCACGACCGGCGAGATCTTCACCGATGACTACTTTGCCGAATACGCCAAGCGCATCGCCGATGCCGGTGCGGATTCCGTCTGCATCAAGGACATGGCGGCACTGCTGACGCCCTACCGCGCAGAATCGCTCGTCAAGAAGCTCAAGGCGACGGTCGATCTGCCGATTCAGCTGCACACGCATTATACCTCCGGTCTTGCCTCCATGTGCCTGCTCAAGGCGGTCGAGGCGGGCTGCGATGTGATCGACACCGCGATGAGCCCGCTCGCGCTGGGCACCTCCCATGCGCCGACCGAGTCGATGGTCGCGGCGCTGCAGGGCACCGAATACGACACCGGGCTCGACCTCGTCAAGCTCAGCGAGCTCAGACCCTACTTCATGGGTCTGCGCGAAAAGTATATCAAATCCGGTCTGCTCGACCCCAAGATGCTTGCGGCAGACGCCAAGACGCTGATCTATCAGGTGCCGGGCGGCATGCTCTCCAACCTGCTCTCGCAGCTCAAGCAGGCGGGCAAGGAGGACAAGCTGACCGAGGTGCTCGAGGAGGTCCCGCGCGTCCGCAAGGATGCGGGCTTCCCGCCGCTGGTCACCCCGACCTCCCAGATCGTCGGCACGCAGGCGGTGTTCAATGTCATCGGCGGCGAGCGCTACAAGATGGTCACGAAGGAATTCCGCGCGATGGTCAGAGGCGAATACGGCAAGACCCCGATGCCGATCGATCCCGAGTTCCAGAAGATGATCCTGAAGGGCGACGAGCCGATCACCTGCCGCCCCGCAGACCTGCTCGAGCCCGAGCTCGACAAGCTGCGTCAGGAGTGCGCAGAGTGGATCACGCAGGAGGAGGACGTCCTCTCCTATGCACAGTTCGGACAGGTCGCGGTCAAGTTCTTCGAGAAGCGCCGCGATAAGATGTTCGGGCTCGACGGTGTGCACGGCGACGCTGCCGCACAGATTCACCCCGTCTGATATTTCCCCGCTTGCAAGGCTTTCGCCCGCAGGCAAACGGGCTGAAAGGAGATCTGAAATTTGCCGATCTGCATATCACCGGAGTTGCCTGCCTATAAAGCGCTGCTCCACGAGCATATTTTTGTCATGAGCCGCGAACGGGCGGCACATCAGGATATCCGCCCCCTGCGCATTCTGGTGCTCAATATCATGCCCAAGAAGCTGGAGACCGAGCTGCAGCTGCTGCGCCTGCTCTCCAACACCGCCATTCAGGTCGATGTGTCGCTGCTGCGCATGGAATCGCATGTCTCCAAGCACACCGCACAGAGCCACATGGACGCCTTCTACACGACGCTGACCGAGATTCGCGGGCAGTTCTATGACGGCATGATCATCACCGGCGCGCCGGTCGAGCAGCTCCCCTTCGAGGAGGTCGACTACTGGGGCGAGATCTGCGACCTGATGGCGTGGAGCCGCACTCATGTGTTCAGCACGCTGCATATCTGCTGGGGCGCACAGGCGGGGCTCTATTATCACTTCGGCGTGCCGAAATACCCGCTGCCGCAGAAGATGTTCGGCATCTTCCCGCACAGCGCCGAGATGAAGGATTCGGCGCTGCTGCGCGGCTTTGACGATGTGTTCTATGTCCCGCACTCGCGCCACACCGAGGTCCGCCGGGCGGATATCGAGCAGGTCAAAACGCTGCGCATCCTCGCGAGCTCGGAGCAGGCTGGGGTCTATATCGCCGCAAACCGCAACGGCAGACAGTATTTCATCACAGGGCATGCGGAATATGAGCGCAGCACACTGGCGCAGGAATATTTCCGCGACCGGGACAAGGGGCTGGATATCCAGCTGCCCTTCAACTATTTCCCCGATGACGACCCCACGCAGACGCCGGAGTACACATGGCGCGGGCACGCAAACCTGATGTTCTCCAACTGGCTCAATTACTGTGTCTATCAGCGTACGCCCTATGACCTGACAGAGCTGACCGCCAGCGACTGGGAGCAGAAATCGGACATTTGACCATTTCACGGAGGTATTCAGCATGGAACAGAATCCGAACCCGGTTCCGCCCGCAGGCGGACCGCAGAACAGCTACGAGCAGGTTTACCAGCAGCCCGCACAGCCGATGCCGGAGGAGAAAAAGGGCTTTGCGATCACCGCACTGGTGCTCGGCATCGTCAGTATTGTCGGGCTTTGCTGCTGCATCGGTGTCGTCACGGCGCCGTTTGCAGTGATCTTCGGCATTGTCGCGCTGGCAAAGAAGCAGGGCGGAAAGGGCATGTCGATCACGGGCATCGTGCTCGGCGGTCTGACGCTGCTCATCACCATCTCCACGCTCGTCAGCATGGCGCCGTTCCTCAGCCACATGGATGAGATTTCGGAGGACATGGTGCAGCTCATGCAGGATCAGGACGAGGTCTTCCCCGCCTACGAAAAGGACGGCACGCTGCCCGATTATCTGCTCAAATACAAGGAGCCGCCGTATTCTGAGATGCTCGAGGACATGGATGTCACGATCTATGACATCATGGATTCGCTGCTGGCACAGTACAAGGCAGGTACCTTCCCGCGCGTCGACGGAACAGTGACGATCTCCGGTGCAGCGACGCCCGCCTTTGCACTGCCGCTGATCCCCGCGGGCACCTGAAACAATAAGCAACAGCCGGCGCTCCGCCCCCTGCCCGATGCAGGCAGTGCGGGGCGCCGTTTGTGAAAGGCAGAAGTGCGGAGCTGCGGTTCGCGCGGCAGAACGGAAATGACGGAACAGCTCCTGACCGCTCCTGCCTGCTCCGTTTTATCTGAACACTGCGCGGCGGGAGCTGCGGCGTATCGCCTGCCCGCGCGCCGGAGGGACACCCATGAACGACATCGCTCTGCTCGCCGAGGACGGCGATATGGTCAATATCACACCGACGCTGCTGCGGTTCGGCTTGAAATTTCTCCTGATCTTCGCGGTCGTCGCGGTCGTCGCTGTGCTGACGCCGCGCATGGCAAGGGCGATCGACAGCCTCCGCGCCAAGCACGAAAAGCCCGCAGCACCCGAGGACCCGCGCTGCAAGGCGGTGCGCGGACCCTACGACATGCCCGAGCCGTCCGGCAGGGAGCCGGAGGAAAAGCCGTGCGTGCGCGCCGAGGCGGATCGTGCAGATCAGCCCTGATCTGTGAAAACGGAAAGGAGGAGAACATCATACATGTCTGAGGACGTGCTGGTATTCTCGACCGGTGACAGCATTCATGTTGTCTTTTACATTGAGCACGCGGCGATTCTCGCGATCGGCGAACGGATGAATGAAATGTCGCCCGATGCGGCGATGAACGGCTACAACTGGGATGCGTTCCTGCGCTGCTATCTGGCGTATCATGCGCCTTCGCTGCTGGAGGATATGGATTCCGACCCGGAGGCGGGGATGTATGCGGCGTTTTATTCGCCGAGCCCGCAGAATCTGGAGAAGGCACATGCGCTCTCGGCGCTGATCGCGGCGCTCGTGGAGAATGAGGACGAGATCTACGCCTTCCTTCTCGAGCACGAAGACGAAATCGACTGGGAGTAAGCGGGGAGCCCGGAGCCCGGGCTGGCAATTTCCTCCGGGTACATTTACGCGGAGCCTTCCAGTGCACGTGACTGTACGGCGCTAAAGCGCCTTCTTGGGACTCCATGCTCCCAGTGGGGAGCTCCCGCGGGCAGCCCGGAGCCCGGGCTGGTGATTTGGCTCCGCGAGCCGTTTTGCATACTCACCCAATCTGCGTGACTGTACGGCGCGAAAGCGCCTTCTTGGGACTCAATGCTCCCCAATATCGGCTCCTGATAAAAAGCGCCTGACTGACGCCTGCCCCGATTCATCAACCGGACTGAAAGCAACGGAACAACTCCTCACTTCTAACTTCTAATATCTCACTCCCCATTTCTCACTCCTCGCTTCTCATTTCTCATCGTCCGTAAAAATCGTGGAATTAGGGCTTGCGTTTTTACCGGAAATCGGATATAATATAAGTGTATGCAATTCTATGGGAGGGTAATACCATGAATGTTCAAACGATCCGTCTGGCAGAAAAGGTGCTCCGCGGCACCGAAAAGCTCGACGGCACCCAGATCCTGTGCATGACGATCATCGGTCTGCTCGTTGTTTTCTCCGCGCTGCTGATCCTCGTCATCTATCTCTGCTGCTCGGGCGGCTTCTTCAAGCGCGGTCAGAGCAAACCGAAAGCCGAAGCGCAGAAGGCTGCACCGCCCGCGCCCGCAAAGCCCGCTGCACCTGCGAAGCCGGCTACTGCGAAGGCTGCTCCGCCCGCCGCAGAGGATGACAGCGAGGTCATCGCCGTCATCATGGCAGCGATCGCCGCGATGGGAGCGGCAGAGGGCAGGCAGTACAGACTGAAATCGGTGCGGCAGGTCACGCGCGCAGGCGGCTCGGCATGGGCACAGGCAGGGCGTGCGGAATCCACCAGACCGTTCTGAAGCATTCAAGTATATAATATTCGGAGGACAAAACCGTGCAAGGCGTGATTGATTTCTTCTCAAACACCATCGGCGGTCTCTGGAATGACAGCGGTCTGCATGCGCTGTTCGCAGAGGGCGGATGGAAGAATCTCATTATGATTCTCGTATCCTTTGTATTTATGTATCTGGCGATCGCCAAGGGCTTTGAGCCGCTGCTGCTGCTGCCGATCTCCTTCGGCATGCTGCTGACGAACCTCCCGATGGCAGGGCTCTATCATCCCGACCTCTGGGTGCTGGTCGACGGGCATGTCGACTACGGAAATGTGCTGCGGGACGGCGGATTGCTCGATATCCTCTATCTCGGCGTCAAGCTGCAGCTCTATCCCCCGCTGATTTTCCTCGGTATCGGCTGTATGACCGACTTCTCCCCGCTGATCGCGAACCCCAAGAGCTTCCTGCTCGGTGCGGCGGCGCAGGGCGGTATCTTCTTCACGTTCGTGGTCGCGGGTCTGCTCGGCTTCACCGCGGCAGAGGCGGGCTCGATCGCCATCATCGGCGGCGCAGACGGTCCGACTGCGATCTATGTCTCCACCAAGCTGCTGACGGGCGACGGCGTGATCACCACCGGTAATATCGCGCTCGCAGCCTATACATACATGGCACTTGTTCCGATCATCCAGCCGCCGATCATGCGCCTGATGACCTCGAAGAAGGAGCGCCTTGTCAAGATGGAGCAGCTCAGAGCTGTCTCCAAGACCGAGAAGATCATCTTCCCGATCGCGGTCACGATCATCGTGTCGCTGCTCGTGCCGTCCGCGGCACCGCTGGTCGGCATGCTGATGTTCGGCAATCTGCTCAAGGAATCGGGCGTTGCGGCAAGACTGATCGACACCGCACAGAACGCGCTGATGAACATCGTCACGATCTTCCTCGGCATCTCGGTCGGTGCGACCACCAAGGCGGATCAGATCATCAACATCAAGTTCGGCGGCGTGATGCTGCTGGGCGTTATCGCCTTCTCGCTGGGCACCGCGTGCGGTCTGCTCTTCGGCAAGATCATGTACTGGGCGACCAAGGGCAAGGTCAATCCGCTGATCGGCTCCGCGGGTGTTTCCGCCGTGCCGATGGCAGCGCGCATTTCGCAGAAGGTCGGCGCGGAGGAGGATCCGACCAACTTCCTGCTCATGCACGCGATGGGACCGAATGTCGCCGGCGTCATCGGCTCTGCCGTCGCCGCGGGCGTGCTGCTCTCCGTGATCGGATGACAGCAAATCAGAACAGGCTCCCCTATGATGAGGCTCTCGTGCGCGCTCTCCAATGGATCGAAGAACACAAGGGCGCGTACATTTTGCGCAGAGAAATGCTGGCTGCTGCCCAGGCGCAGGGCTGGCGGCATGTGCTCGCAGATTCCCGCATCCGGGAGGCTGTGAGTGCGCACAACCGTGCAGTCACCGGAACAGAACCGGCACAATAATACGGACAACGGAGGTTCGGTTTTATGAAGGAATATCCGATCGTTGAGACAGTGGAGCAGCTCAGAGAGCTCATCAGCCGCGTCCGCGCGGCACAGGAAATCTTTGCGACATTTCCGCAGGAAAAGGTCGATGCGATCTTCCGTGCGGCGGCGATTGCTGCCAATCAGGCGCGCATCCCGCTCGCGAAAATGGCGGTCGCCGAGACCGGCATGGGCGTGGTCGAGGACAAGGTGATCAAGAATCACTTCGCCTCGGAGTATATCTACAACGCCTACAAGGACACCAAGACCTGCGGCGTGATCGAGCGAAACGAGTCGATGGGCACGATGCGCATTGCCGAGCCGATCGGCGTGATCGCAGCGGTCATCCCGACGACCAACCCGACCTCAACCGCGATCTTCAAAACGCTGATTACGCTGAAAACGCGCAACGGCATCATCATCTCGCCGCACCCGCGCGCAAAAGGATCGACCATTGCCGCGACAAAGCTCGTCGCGGAGGCTGCCTATGCCGCAGGCGCACCCGAGGGGCTGATCGGCTGGATCGACAAGCCGAGCCTCGATATGACGAACACCGTCATGAAGTATTCCGATATCATCCTTGCGACCGGCGGTCCGGGCATGGTGCACGCTGCCTATTCGAGCGGCAAGCCCGCACTCGGCGTCGGCGCGGGCAACACCCCCGCGATCTTTGACGACACCTGCGATATCACGCTCGCGGTCAGCTCGGTCATCCACTCCAAGACCTTCGACAACGGCATGATCTGCGCCTCCGAGCAGTCGGTCATCGTGCTCGACAGCATCTACGATAAGGTCAAGGAGGAATTTACCGCACGCGGCTGCTATTTCCTTAAGGATGGCGAGATCGACAAGGTGCGCCAGACCATCATCATCAACGGCTCGGTCAATGCAAAGATCGTCGGGCAGACCGCACACACGATCGCGGCGCTTGCAGGCGTCGACGTGCCTGAAAGCACGAAAATCCTGATCGGTGAGGTCGAGTCGGTCGATATCACTGAGGAATTCGCGCATGAGAAGCTCTCCCCCGTGCTCGCGATGTATCACGCCAAGACCTTCGAGGAAGCCATGCAGAAGGCGGAGCGCCTGATCGCGGACGGCGGCTACGGGCATACCAGCTCGGTCTATCTCAATGCGGTCACCGAGCGCGCCAAGATCGACGCGATGGCAGCGCGCATGAAGACCTGCCGCATCGTCGTCAACACGCCCTCGTCGCACGGCGGCATCGGCGATCTGTACAACTTCAATCTGGTCCCGTCGCTCACCCTCGGCTGCGGCTCGTGGGGCGGCAACTCGGTCAGCGAGAATGTCGGCGTCAAGCATCTGCTCAACATCAAAACCGTCGCCGAAAGGAGAGAGAATATGCTGTGGTTCCGCACACCGGAAAAGGTCTATATCAAGAAGGGCTGCCTGACCGTCGCACTCGATGAGCTCGGCACGGTGCTGCACAAAAAGCGTGTGTTCCTCGTCACCGACAGCTTCCTCTTCAAGAACGGCTACCTGAAACCGATCACCGACAAGCTCAACGCAATGGGCATTGACCATGCAGTGTTCTCCGACGTCGCACCGGACCCGTCGCTTGCTTCGGCAAAGAAGGGTGCAGAGCAGATGACCGCCTTTGAGCCCGATGCGATCATTGCACTCGGCGGCGGCTCGGCAATGGATGCCGCAAAGATCATGTGGGTGCTCTATGAGCATCCGGAGGTCGACTTCCTTGATATGGCAATGCGCTTCTGCGATATCCGCAAGCGCATCTACACCTTCCCGAAAATGGGACAGAAGGCATATTTCATCGCGATACCGACCTCTGCGGGTACCGGCTCCGAGGTTACGCCGTTCGCGGTCATCACCGATGAATCGACCGGCGTGAAATATCCGCTCGCCGACTACGAGCTCATGCCGAATATGGCGATCGTCGACTGCGACATGATGAAGACCGCGCCGAAGGGTCTGACCTCGGCGTCGGGCATCGACGTCGCGACCCACGCGCTCGAAGCCTATGCGTCGATGATGGCGACCGACTATACCGACGGGCTCGCGATCCGTTCGCTGAAAAACGTGCTCGAATATCTGCCGCGTACCTATCAGAACGGCGCGGAGGACATCGAGGCATGGGAGAAGATGGCAAATGCCGCGACAATGGCGGGCATGGCGTTCGCAAATGCCTTCCTCGGCGTCTGCCACTCGATGGCGCACAAGCTCGGTGCCTTCCACCACATCCCGCACGGCGTCGCCAACGCGCTGATGCTCGAGCAGGTCATGCGCTTCAACGCCGCCGAGGTGCCGCACAAGATGGGCACCTTCCCGCAGTACGGCTATCCGCACACGCTCGCACGCTATGCCGAAATCGCAGGCGCGGTCGGCATCAAGGGCGCGACCGACACCGAGCTGTTTGAAGGGCTCATCAAGGCGCTCAACGAGCTGAAGGCGACGATCGGCATTCCGGACAGCATTCAGGCTTGGGGTGTGGACGAGGAGAAATTCCTCGCACGGCTCGACGAAATGTCCGAGCAGGCATTCGACGACCAGTGCACCGGCGCGAACCCGCGCTATCCGCTGATCGCCGAGATCAGACAGATGTATCTCAACGCCTTCTACGGCAAGAACGGCGAAACAGTGTAAGGGAGGGATTTTCATGGCATTGCAGGAAAGTCAGATCATCGCAGTGCGCCCCGCAAAGAAGGTCTACCGCGAGGGCGACACGGTCGTCAAGGTGTTCAACGCAGAATATTCCAAGGCATCGGTGCTGAATGAGGCACTGAATCAGGCGCGCGTCGAGGAGACGCCGCTGAATATCCCGCGCATCCACGAGGTCTTCAAGACCGACGGCTGCTGGGCGATCCGGTCCGATTTCATCGAGGGCAAGACCATGCAGCAGCTCATGGACGAGAACCCCGACAAGCAGGCGGAGTATCTGAAGCAGTTTGTCGAGCTGCAGATGGAGATACACAAGCAGCGCGCCCCCCTGCTGACCAAGCTCAAGGACAAAATGCACCGCAAGATCAGCGACAGCAAATTCGAGGCGACGATCCGGTTTGAGCTGCACACCCGTCTTGAGGGCATGCCCAAGCACAAGAAGGTGCTGCACGGCGACTTCAACCCCTCGAACGTCATCATCCGCCCGGACGGCGTGCCGTTCATCATTGACTGGGCACATGCAACGCAGGGCAATGCGTCCGCGGACGTTGCAAGAACATATCTGTATATGGTGCTCAACGGCGAGACCGCGCTGGCAAAGGAGTATCTCAAGCTCTTCTGCAAGCTGAGCGACACCGCGCTGCAGTATGTGCAGAGCTGGATGCCGATCGTGGCGGCGTCGCAGTCGGTGAAGGAGAACAACGACGAGGAATTCGCGCTGCTCTCCCGCTGGGTCAATGTTGTGGATTATTCATAAGTACAAATGACAAAAGCTCCGGCAGATCGGTTGACGGTCTGCCGGAGCTTTTTGCATATTCACTCAGATTGCCTGTACGGTGCCGGGGTTCCGGTCTGCTTTCGCATGTTCGCCCTGTGCTCCGGGCTCACAGCGCTTTGCGCATGCCTGCGAGATATTCGAGGATGATGGTCAGATCGTCGCTTGTGGTGTCGCTGTCGCCGCTGACATTCGCGTTGAGCTTGCCCTGCGCCGAAACCGTGATTTCCTTGTCCTCCGCGAGAAATCTCGCCAGCATGACCGCATCCGCGACATTGACAGCACCGCTGCAGTCCACATCGCCCGGGAGTGCGTCGTCGCCCGGCTCGGTCTGCGGGGTCGTGGTCGTCACGTCGGGCTCGGTCGTCACAGCGTCGCCGTCCTTCACGAGCAGATAGTCAAACCAGATCCAGCCCTCGCCGGTTTCGAGTTTGACGGTGTTCTCACCGGCTTTCAGCGTGACCTTCACAGGCGCGGATTCGGTGAACATGATGCTGTGCGGGAAGAGCACGCCGTCGCCGACCTCCTCGCCGTTGACAAACAGATGCTCGGTCTTGCCCGCCTCGGCATACTGCTGCTGATAGCCCCAGACGAGCGCATAGGTGCCGGCTTTTTCGACCGTGACCGTCTGCTCGATGGAGTCGTTCGCGCTGTCGGAATTCTTGAGGAACACATAGCCCTTGCCCGAGCAGAATTTGTAATCCACGATCTCGGTGCCGGCATTGCGGGTGACCGTGCCGTCCTCGCACTCATAGGCGCCCGCGACGTCGAAGCCGCCGCTCGTGTTGCCGCGCTTGTAGCCGTAGAGGTCCTCGGGCAGATCGTCGAGCTTGATCGTGTCCTTGTCGGCGTAATAGGTCTTCATGTACTCCTTGGTGTTATACTGCTCGCTCATGCAGAATTCGCCGTACCACGGGCAGATATAGGACCACCACGCGCCCTGATTGCGCATGCCGTCGATATCGGGAATCTTGTCGCACTCCGCCAGCGCGACCATCTTGGTGTCGCCCGAATCGCCGACCAGCGTGAGGAACACGGTCGTTGCGGGATCCATCTCCCAGCGGTAGGGCGAGCCCTCGTATTTGTCGTAAGCGATGAGGTCGACATACTCATTGCCGGGATACCAGTCGATCGAGCTGTCCAGCTCATAGAGGTTGATCTCGAAGAGGCAGTTGTGCACGCCGTAGGTCTCGGTCAGCTCCTTGTAGAGCAGCTTCCAGAGCTCCTTATAGACCTCCGGACCGCGGTCGCCCCACCAGAACCACGAAGTGCCGTCGCCGAATCTGCCGTAGTTGCCCTGTGCCTCATGCAGCGGGCGCAGAATGATCGGCACGCCTGCATCCTGAAGCGTCAGAAGCTGCTCGGCGAGCATCTTCACGGCTTCGTCGAAATAGGCACGCTCCTTCGAGGTCTTGTCGAGGACCTTTTCGGTGTTGAAGGTGCTGTTCGATGCCTGATAGTTCTTGTAGGTGCACTCCTTCCAGTCAACCGCGTCGCCGAGCGTGTAGTTGTCGAAGTCGATCGGGACGTTGATATGCCAGCTCGCAGTCGCGATGCCGCCGCGCTTGGCGACCCACTGGATCACTCTGCCGGTGGTGCCGTCCTCCCAGCCGTAGAGCGGGTTGTAGTTCATGAAATCGAAGGCGCGGATCGCCGGATAGTGCCCGGTGAGGTCGTAGATATACTCGAACTCGAGCTCCGAATCGCCGTCGTTGCCGCCGCCGTAGATCTCCTGCTGCGCGGTGATGATCTTGCTGCCGTAGTTTGCAGTGAGGTACTTCATCAACGCCTTGGTCTCGGCGGTTGCCTTCTTGTCGACCGGTGTCGGGTCGATTTTCAGGTCGGGTGTTTTTGCCAGACCGAACCGCACGGAATCATAGAGGATGAAGCCCCAGCTGCCCGAGGCGCCGAGCTCGATCGTGTGCTTGCCGGCGGGCAGATAGAGGCTGCCGAAGCTGATCTCCTTCCACTCGGTCGAGAGCGGGATGTTGATCGCGGTCTGCGATTCGCCGTCGACGGCAAAGCACTGCTGGCGGTCGCCGAGATAGCTGTAGACGCGGGCGGTCAGCTCGCACATGGCGCCCTTCTCGAGCTCGACGTCGAAGGTGACGCCGCCGCTGTTGCCCGCCCAGACGAAGCCCGTGCCGGTGTAGCCCGGGTATTCATCCTGATAGACCTTCGTGGTCACCTCGCCGCCCGAGGTGACGGTGCAGTCCTCGGCTTCCGCTTCAAAGAGCACGGTGTCGATCTCCGCAGAGACCGTGACGGGCAGCACGCTGAGGGTGCCGCCGAGCATTGCCGCTGCTGTCAGCGCAGCGGTGAGTTTGTGTGAAAATCCAGTCATTCTGATTCCTCCCCCGAATGATGACCGACAGTTTCCGGGTCTGATATCTGCCCGGCTATCGCCATTGTACCATAAAAATCTGCGAAATGCAACAGATTTCTGTGCATTTGGCGTTCCGAACAAAATCAAAGCGCTTTAACGATCGTTTAACTGTGACAGAAAGGGATAGTTAGGGAAACACTGATTAAATCGCCTTGCCATGCGCCGGAGAATCAGACTGTTCCGAAAGGGAGAGTAATATTGCGAAATCGCCGCAGAAACTGCGGGAAATTTGTCAAATAAAACGAAATCGCGCCGCAGCACCCGCACAAGGTTGACAATCTCCCTGCTTTTTTGTATAATTACTGTGTATCGCTCTGACCGGATTGTCCTCCGGTCGGAAACAATCTGGAAAGAAGGATATCCGAAAATGAACTACGACGGTCAGAATGAGATTGATCTTCGGCATTTGTTCGGGCTGCTGCTGAGCCGCCTCTGGCTCCTGCTGCTCATGGCGGCGATCGGCGCCGGCGCCGGCTTTGCTGTCTCCAAATTCATGCTGCCGGTGGAGTATTCCTCGCACATCTCCATGTATGTGCAGAGCTACACCATCTTCTCCGAGGCACCCGACGAAATGGTCACCCAGACCAACAACATCAGCAACTCCAAGCAGCTGATCAACACCTATATTCAGGTGCTCAAGGACGACGAGGTGCTCGATGCGGTCGCGGCACGCCTCTCCGCACATTTCAGCGAGGCGATCCTCGGCAATGCCTTCTCGCTGAACGACGGTCAGCCGACCGCGGCGTCGCTCCGCAAATCGCTCACCATCACCACCGTCACCGATACGAGCGCCCTGAACGTCACGGCGAAAACCACCGACCCCGAGCTCTGTGCCGCCGTCTGCAATGAGCTGGCGGATGTCGCACCGGAATATCTCCGCCGTGCCGTCGGCGTCGGCTCGATCAACACGATCGGCACTGCAAAGGTCTACAACACGCCCGTCGCGCCGAACACCAAGCGCAACATCGCACTGGGCGGTATGATCGGCTTCCTCTTCGCCGCCATGATCGTCTTCCTGATCGACTTCTTCGACAACACGATCAAGGAGACCGACGGTCTGACGCAGAAATACCACAAGGCGATCATCGGCGAGATCCAGGAATTCGAGACCGACAAGAAGCAGCGCCGCGCCCGCAAAAAGTCCGGCGAGGACGTCCATGTCCGCCTGACCGACCCCAATGTTCCGTTCAGCGTCGTCGAAAGCTACAAGTCTATCCGCACGAACATCAACTTCGCGCTGTCGACCTCCGACCGCAAGGTCTTTGCAGTTTCCTCGGCAAGCCCCGGCGAGGGCAAGTCGACCATGTCCGCGAATATCGCGATTGCGCTGGCACAGGGCGGCAACCGCGTCCTGCTGATCGACGCCGACATGCGCAAGGCAGTGCAGCACAAGATCTTCAACATTTCCAACAAGCGCGGGCTTTCCTCGGCGGTCAGCCGCATGGCAAAGCTGCACGACTGCATCAAGCGGGATGTCATGGAGAATCTCGACATTCTGCCCAGCGGTCCGATCCCGCCGAACCCCTCCGAGCTGCTCGCCTCCGTGCAGATGCGCACCATTCTCGACCGGCTCTCCTCGGAATATGCGGTCATCGTCATCGACACCCCGCCGATCAACGTCGTCACCGACGCGATGGAGCTCTCAGAGTGTGTTGCGGGCATCGTCATGGTGCTGCGCTATGGGATGACCACCTTTGAGGACACCGAGGCGGCGATGAAGCGCATCGAGCTCGCGAACATGAACACGCTCGGCTTCATCCTCAACGACGTCAAGCACCGCAGCGGCGCCTACTACTCGAAGTACAAGTACAAGTACAAATACAAGTACGGCAAATACGGCAAGTACGACAAATCCGGCTACGGCTACGGGTACGGCTACACCGCGAAGCCCGAGGCGCAGGAGGGCGCAGACGAGTCCGATCCGGCGGCAGAGGAAGAAAAGCCCGTCAAGACGGAGCAGACGGCGAAGTCCGAGAAGTCCGGCAAGAGTGAGAAAAAAGCATGAGCACTGAATACCACTGCCATATTCTGCCCGGCATTGACGACGGCGCAGAGAACGCAGAGACCTCCCGCCGCATGGCGGAGCTGATGCAGCAGCAGGGCGTCACCCGGCTGACTGCGACCCCGCATTTTTACGCGCACCGCGAGCGTTCGGTGGCGCGCTTCCTCGAAAAGCGTGCGGAAGCCTATGAGAAAATTGCCGATGACCTGCACTTTGACGAGGTGCTGCTCGGCGCAGAGGTCGCGATCGAGCAGGGACTCTCGGAGCTGAAGGACATCGAACAGCTCGCGATCGGCGGCACCGACCTGATTTTGCTTGAGCTTCCGTACCGCGAATATCAGGGCTGGATGTTTGAGGAGATCTACAATATCTCCGCAGAATTCGGGCTGACCGTGATCCTCGCGCATGTGCACCGCTATCTGATGCACTACACCGCGGCACAGATCGAGCTGATGCTCAAAACAAAGGCGATCTTCCAGATCAACAACGAGGCATTCCGGATGATGAGCCACGGCGAGCGGCATTTTGCGAAGCGCCTGATGAAGGAGCAGTATCCGATCGTCTTCGGCAGCGACGCGCACAACAACGACGACCGCGCCCCGAACTGGGACCTGCTGCAAAAGCGCGTGAGCGCCGAGCAGATCGCCGCCTCGGATGCGGTCCTCGACGAACACCGGCTGCGATAAACCGGAGCTTGCGGAGATGCTGCGGGGATGCTATGATGGCTCCGCACATTCCGATTTGCCGCAGGAGTTTCAATAAGGAGGCTGGCAATATGAAAAAAATCTTCGCGAAATTCCAGTACAATTCACCGGTCATTCTGACCTATACGCTGATCTGTGCGGCGGCACTGCTGCTCAACTATCTGACCGGCGGCTGGGCGAACAAATTTCTCTTCTCGGTCTACCGCACCCGCCTGCTCGATCTCATGCAGTACCCGCGCCTCATCACCCATGTGATCGGTCACGCGAACTACGCCCACTTCATCAGCAATTTCACGATCATTCTGCTTGTCGGTCCCATGCTGGAGGAAAAATACGGCTCCAAAGCCATCCTGAAAATGATCCTGATGACCGCGTTCGTCACCGGCGTGGTGCAGGTGATCTTCTTCCCGACGACCGCGCTGCTGGGCGCGTCCGGCGTCGCATTCATGCTGATCCTGCTCAGCTCCTTTGCGAATTACGAGCGCGGGCGCATCCCGCTCACACTGATTCTGGTCGCCGTGATCTATCTGAGCGGCGAGATCATCGACGGGCTCACGCAGCAGGACGATATCTCCCACCTGACGCATATCATCGGCGGCATCTGCGGCACCGTCTTCGGCTGGGCGATCACCAAGCCCAAGGCGCCAAAGGCTGAATAACTTCATCGGAGCGGCTTTCCGTCAGGAGAGCCGCTCTGTTTTATTGCAGGCGGAAATGAGAAGTGAAGATCGTAGTGAGGAGGGAGGAAGGAGGAGGGAGGAGGCAGCAGGTAGGAGGTCGGGTTAGGAGTGAGCAGTGAGGAGTGAGGAGTTGTTCCGTCACTGTCACTTTTCTGCTCATGTGAGAAATGCTGGGGGTATCAACCTATAAGAAGGCGCGCCGGCGCCGTGTGTCGCGCAAAACTGGGAGGCTCCGCGAAAATGTACCCGGAGGGAATTGCCTGCCCGGGCTCCGGGCTGCGGTATCGCATGTTTGCGCGATAGATTTGAATGACACCTCCTCCCTCCTACCTGCTCCCGCCCACCTGCTCCCGCCCACCTCCTCCCTCCTACCTGCTCCCTCCTACCTTTCATTTTTCATTTCTCATTCAGAAAAATTTACCAAAGCCCTTGACAAACTGATATTTTTGTGATATGATATTGATATCAAACAGATTTGCGGGCGTGCATCCGCAGCTGTGCAGAAAGGACGGTTTCTCATGAACGAAATCACACTCAGCAAAAAGAAAAACGGCATCGCAATGCTCCTGCTCTGGTCACTGCTCTATCTGGCCGCCTTTGCACTGACGGTCATGGGCGGAATCGGGCTCGACGCGGCGGAAAACGGCGCAGAGGGCAGCACCGCACCCTTTGTGTGCATGCTGGTCATCGGCGTGCTCTGGCTCTGCTTCGGTTGGGTGCCCTTCCTCGGGCTCAAGGTCTTAAAGCCGCAGGAGGCGCTCGTGCTCACGCTCTTCGGCAAATATATCGGCACGCTCAAGGGCGACGGCTTCTACTGGGTCAACCCGTTCTGCGCCGCCTTCAACCCCGCTGCAACGACCAAGCTGCGGCAGTCCGGTGACGTGTCCTCTGCCGACGTGGTCAACGTGCCGAGCGCGGAGGGCAAGCAGAATATCAATGCCGGCGTCTCGATGCCGAGCAAAAAGATCTCGCTGAAGATCATGACGCTGAACAACAACCGCCAGAAGATCAACG
Source organism: Oscillospiraceae bacterium (assembly GCA_016288755.1). Classification (GTDB taxonomy): domain Bacteria; phylum Bacillota; class Clostridia; order Oscillospirales; family Ruminococcaceae; genus Firm-04. The sequence continues at coordinate 24,594 of JAEELE010000140.1, read as the reverse complement.
ACTGCCTCGGCAACCCGATCGAGATCGGCATTGCCGTCATGTGGCGCGTGACCGACACGGCGAAGGCGGTGTTCAATGTCGACAATTTCAAGGAGTATCTCTCGCTGCAGTGCGACAGCGCACTGAGAAACATCGTGCGCATCTATCCCTACGACGTTGCGCCGAATGTCGACACCACCGGCGACGGCGTGGCGGACGAGGGCAGCCTGCGCGGCTCCAGCGATCTTGTGGCGGCGCGCATCCGCGACGAGATTCAGCAGAAGGTCGAAAACGCGGGCATTGAGATCATCGAGGCACGCATCACCTATCTGGCGTATGCGCCGGAGATCGCGGCAGTCATGCTCCAGCGGCAGCAGGCTTCGGCGATCATTGATGCGCGCAAGATGATCGTGGACGGCGCGGTCGGCATGGTCGAGATGGCGCTTGAGCGGCTCAGCGAAAATCACACCGTTGAGCTCGACGAGGAGCGCAAGGCGGCAATGGTCTCGAATCTGCTGGTCGTGCTCTGCGGCAATCACGACGCACAGCCGGTCGTCAACTCCGGCTCGCTCTACTGATGGCGAAGAAGCAGATCCCGCTGCGCCTCTCCGAGCAGCTCTACAATGCCATTGCCGCGTGGGCTGAGGAGGATTTCCGCTCCGTCAACGGACAGATCGAGTATATCCTGACGGAATGCGTGAAGCAGCGGCGCAAAAACGGCGGCTATGTCGGCAAAGAGATCGACAGACCCCTCGATGTGAACGTGACAGATTTCGGCGAAACGCCGCAGGAGGGCTGACATGGACGGTCTGGTGGAATTGATTCTGGAGCTGCTGGGCAGCATCTGGGGCGATGCAGTCAACGACGCGCATGTGCCGAAGGTCGTGCGCACCGTGCTGATCTGTCTGTTCATCGTCCCGCTGATCGTCGTGTCGGTCATTCTGTCGGTCGGCTGGCTGAGAAAGGGCAATGCCGGCGGCGGATTCTTCGGGCTCTGCGTCGTGCTGTTCTTCCTGATCGGGCTGATCGTGCTGCTTCGGCGGACTTGGAGGTAATACACATGACATATCAAATCAATCCGGCGCTGTACGCCGTTTCTGCGGTACAGCTCCTGTTCGGGCTGGCATTTCCTGCCGCGCTCTGGATCATCTGGCGCATCAGAACCAAAGCGAAGCACAGCTCCGTGCTGTTCGGAGCGGTGACCTTCGTCCTGTTCGCGCTCATTCTGGAGACGCTCCCGAAGCTCCCGCTCTATCTGCTCAAGAATCCGGTGTCGGACTACATCAACGGTCACGCATGGGCGTATGCGCTGATCGGTGCGGCGCTGGCGGGCATCTTCGAGGAGGTCGGGCGCTATATCTGCTTCCGCACGGTGATGAAAAAGGCGCATGACCCGAAGGAGGCGGTCGCACACGGCATCGGGCACGGCGGCATCGAGTGTGTCTACATTCTGTGCAGCGTCGGCGTGACGTATATCATCTACGCGGTGATGCTGCAGTCGGGCACCTTCGACACGCTCTATGCGCAGGTTCCCGCAGAATACGCCTATCAGCTCGACGATATCCGCACGCAGCTCACCGAATTCCGGTTCAGCGCTGCCTCGCTGCTGCCGCTGCTGGAGCGCGTCTTTGCCGTTGCATTTCATATCGCGGGGTCGGTCATTGTATTCCGTGCGGCACAGCGCAGAGACAAGCGCTTCTGGCTGCCGGTGATGATTCTGCTTCATACGTTGCTCGACATTCCGGCGGCGCTCTATCAGAAGCAGGTGCTCACGATCCTGCCGGTGGAAATTTACTTAGCGCTTTGTTCCGCGGTATGCTGCGTGATTGCCTGCAAAGTCTACCGCACGATGCGGTCGGAGTACAGTGCCGCAGACGCTGACCCCGCATCCGCATGAACCGCGATCTGCACACAGCCCTCCGGGAACGGGGGGCTGTATTTTTATCACATTTCCGCAAAAGAGCGGAATATATTTGCGCCCTCTTATTGCTTTTTTAGGAGAAATATGGTATAATAGCGACAGAATATTATACGAGGCAAACTGCATCTGCTTCATCAGCCGCCGAATGCGCTTTTCTCAGCGCGCTCCGCTTTGGTACGATGGCTTCGTGCGGGTTGCCTTCTCTTTATATTTCTCGGATAGGAACGGTGTTGACCATGAATTTTGAAAAGCAGCGGCGCGCCCCCGTCTACGAAGCGCTCGAACGCCTCAGACGGCAGCGCGTGGTCCCCTTCGATGTGCCCGGACACAAGCGCGGACGCGGCAACCCCGAGCTCGTGCGCCTGCTCGGCGAGCAGTGCGTCGGCATCGACGTCAATTCTATGAAGCCGCTCGACAATCTCTGCCACCCGGTTTCCGTCATTCTCGAGGCGGAAGACCTCGCTGCGGATGCCTTCGGCGCAGCCCATGCGTTCTTCATGGTCGGCGGCACGACCTCCGCCGTGCAGAGCATGATCCTCTCGACCTGCAAAGCCGGGCAGAAGCTCATCGTCCCGCGCAATGTGCACAAGAGCGTCATCAATGCGCTCGTGCTCTGCGGCGCCGTGCCGGTCTATGTCAACCCCGACGTCGAACCGCGCATCGGCATCGCGCTGGGCATGGAGCTCAGCCAGCTCGAGCAGGCGATCAACGAAAACCCCGACGCCGTCGCGGTCTTTGTCAACAACCCGACCTATTACGGCATCTGCTCCGACCTGCGCGCGATCGTGCAGCTTGCACATGCACGCGGCATGAAGGTGCTCGTCGATGAGGCACACGGCACGCATTTCTATTTTCAGGAGAAGCTCCCGGTCACGGCGATGGAGGCGGGCGCCGACATGGCTGCGGTCTCGATGCACAAATCCGGCGGCAGCCTCACGCAGAGCTCCTTGCTGCTGCTCGGTCCCGCCGTCAACGAGGGCTATGTGCGGCAGATCATCAATCTGACGCAGACCACGAGCGCCTCCTATCTGCTGATCTCAAGCCTTGATATTTCCCGCCGCAACCTCGCCATGCGCGGCAGCGAATCCTTCGCAAAGGTCATGGATATCGCGGAATACGCCCGCGAGGAGATCAACGCGGTCGGTGGCTACTACGCCTATTCCTCCGAGATCTGCAACGGGACAAGCTGCTATGCCTTCGACGTAACCAAGCTGTCGGTCTTCACCAGAGAGATCGGGCTTGCGGGCATCGAGGTCTACGACCTGCTGCGTGACGAATATGATATTCAGATCGAGTTCGGCGACATCGGCAATATCCTCGCGTATATTTCCATCGGCGACCGCATGCAGGACATTGAGCGTCTGGTCGGTGCGCTTGCCGATATCAAGCGGCTCTATGCCTGCGACAACACCGGGATGCTCTCGCTGGAATATATTGCGCCGAAGGTCGTCGCGACCCCGCAGGAGGCGTTCTACGCCGACAAGGAAATGCTCCCGCTCGAACAGACCGCGGGGCGCATCTGCTCGGAATTTGTCATGTGCTATCCCCCGGGCATCCCGATCCTCGCGCCCGGCGAGATCATCACCGAGGATATCCTCAACTATATCATTTACGCAAAGGAGAAGGGCTGCTCCATGCAGGGCACCGAGGACCCCGAGATCGAGCATCTGAATGTGCTGAGGTGAGAATATGGGACGTTTGCGGGCGGAGATTTGAGAGATGAAGCTGACGGACAGTATTCTGCTATGGTCTGCCGTTTCTGCGGCAGTGTTTCTCGCGCTGTCAGGGATTCTGGAGCTCCTGAATCTGCGGTTCCGCACATGGATCCGCGAGCCGGTCACGATCCTGATTGCGCTCGGCGGTGCGGGCGGGCTTTTGCAGCTCGTGCTGCTGATTCCGCTGCGCTGGCTCCGCATTCTTGTGACCGTGCTCTGGGGCATTGCAGCAGTCGTCGGTCTGATTGCCGGGGTCTGGGTATTTGCGTTCGAGCATCTGCACGAGCAATCGCATGCATTCCGGGGAAAGCCCTATGTGTGCGACGGCAGACGCTGCATCGCGGAACGGAGCGAGAGCGTCAGCGGATATCGCTACGACTATTATGAGCCGCGGTTTCTGCTGTTCCGCAGCACAATGCCGCGCCGCCTCAAAAGAGACGATTGAAATGAAGCTGCTGTACTGTGCGCATCCTGTGACGTGCCGATCCGGCATGCCGGACTGAAAAAGGAGAATGCACCATGAAGCTGAAAACGAGTATATTATTCTGGTCTGCAGCTGTCTGCGCCGTGTTTCTGGGCGCGACGGAAATTCTGCGGCTGAATGGTCTGCAATTCCGCATCTGGGTGCGCGAGCCGGTCTCTCTGCTGATCGCGTTCGGGCTGGCAGCGGGACTTTTGCAGCTCCTGCTGCGGATCGGAACAAAGTGGCTGAAGACTGCCGCAATCGTGCTCTGGGCACTGGCGTTTGTCGGAGGCGTCTGTTACGGCGGGTTCATATTTGCGCTCTCTCACCGCTATGAGGAGTCGCAGGATGCCGTATATGAAGGCAAGCGCTGCATCGTCGAGCACTACCCGGCACTCTGGGAGAGCCACGAGCTGTATTTTGAATATCACAACTGGTTTGTCTGCGGCAATCAGCGGCTGTATGAGGAATGAGCAGATGCCGGCATGAAGCGCACGGACGGCTCCGCTGCGGAAGAACCCGGCTGTGTGCAGGCAGAAGGAGGACCTGATGAGAGAAAAAATCACCCTGATCGAAAGCGAATCCCCGCTCTGCCCGGTGCAGGCATTTGCCGAGCAGACGGAGAATGCCGTCTATTTCTATCTGTTCTATCTCTACGGCGACAAGGGGAAGAATCTTCGCGCCTGCTGGGTCTGCAACTGCCGTGAGGCGCCCGACCGGCTCGATGCCGGCGACAAGCTCTCCATGCTGCCGAAGGGCTGCTTTTCGCATGACCCGCAGGGCATCACGGTCGATGCAGAGAAGCTGCGCATCGTCTGGCTGCCGGACGGCGACTCGGCGGCTTTGCTCGAGGGCGGCAATATCCTTGCGATCATCCCGCCGAAAGCCGGTCTCTACGATTTCCCGGGCTTTGCGCGCTATGCCGTCGGGCAGAACCGCTATGCGTGGGAGCTGCCCGCCGATCAGCGGATGCAGTGGATGGAGCAGATCGCAGAGAGCGATATGCTGTTTGAGCGCTCGCAGAAGGAGGATTTCTGGCAGGCGCTGCACAGGGAGAATCTCCGCATACTGGAGGCGTTTTTCGGCAGCGGCAGGGGATACTATTCGATGAACGGCGGCGCATATCCGCCGCGCGGCATCCTTGAGGGGCGGAAAAACGGCGTCACATACGGCATCACCGAGTTTCTCAGCGTATTCACACAGCCGCAGATCGAGGTGCACATCCGCGACGGCTGGCAGCACAGCCGCATTGAATTCGGCTTTGCCGCAGCGGACGGTCTTGCAGATGCCGTGAAGATGGAGGCATACAACATGTTCACGGCGCTCTCCAAGGGCATCTACCGCGACCGGGCCTTCTTCGCGCACGGGCACACGAACACATGGGAGGGCATTCCCGGATTTCACGCATTCCTGTTCATCAATGCGCGGGCGATCAGGGGGCTTGAGGCGCCGCAGTATGCCCCGGTGTCGGGCGACCCGGTCAATCTGCTCTGGGCGGTGCCGATCACTGAGCAGGAATATGACTTCACCGTGCAGAACGGCTGCAATGCACTGCTGAGCCGCGCGAAAGACCTTTCCCGTATCCACATTTTCGACGGCAAGCCGAAATTCCGGCTGTGAGGAAAAAGCGATGGTTGAGTTCTGCTATTCTGCGGGGAGCGACCGCGTGTTTCATTTTTCCGGGCTGTATGATGTGCTTCCGGCACAGTATCAGCCGCTGACGGAGGAGGGAAATGAAGCCGCCTTTTTCCTCGATCTGTTCCGGCGGCACGGCATTCTGCTAAGCGGAAAGGCGAAGCGGCAGCCCGACGGCGATCTGGAGTATCCCTGTTCTTTCGGGGGCATCGGCTTCACCATGATCGACGATGTTTACAATAATTTTGTGCATTTCGAGGTCGATACGCCCTCGCAGCGAAAAACGCTCGCGCAAAGGCTGAGGGCGCTGATTCTCGAAGCGTGCAGATGATCACAGAGGAAGAGGAGAAAACAGCATGGAATTCTGGTTTTCCGAAATGCACACGGACAATGTCAAGGCGTCGATCCGGTGCGAGAAGCAGCTTTACAGCGGGCAGAGCGATTTTCAGCGCATCGACGTGTTCGATTCGGCGGAATTCGGGCGCTTTCTGGTCTCAAACGGCAGCGTGATCTTCTCGGAGAAGGACGAGTTCATCTACGACGAGATGATCGTGCATGTGCCGATGGCAGTGCACCCGGATGTGAAGCATGTGCTGGTGATCGGCGGCGGCGACGGCGGTGTCGCGCGCGAGCTGTCGCATTACGACGAGATCAAGACGATCGACGTCGTGGAGCCCGACGAGATGTTCGTCGAGGTCTGCAGGGAATATTTCCCCGACAACGCAAGGGGGCTCGACGACCCGCGCGTCACGATCTACAATCAGGACGGGCTCAGAGCACTGCGCACGCGGCAGGGCGAATATGACCTCATCATCAACGACGCGACCGACCCCTTCGGGCACACGGCGGGGCTTTTCACGAAGGAGTTCTACGGGCTCTGCTACAAGGCGCTCAAGGATGACGGCATCATGGTCTATCAGCACGGCAGCCCCTTCTATGACGAGGACGAGGGCGCGTGTCAGGCGATGCACAAGAAGGCATACCGCGTCTTCCCGATCTGCCGCGTCTATCAGGCGCATATCCCGACCTGTCCGGCGGGCTACTGGCTCTTCGGGTTTGCCTCGAAGAAATATCACCCGCTGCGCGATTTTGACGCAAAGCGCTGGAAGAAGCGCGGCATCCAGACATGGTATTACACGACCAATCTGCATACCGGCGCCTTCATGCTCCCCAAATACGTCGAGGACCTCATGGAGGACGCAGAGGAGCGGAAGAAATAAATCAGAAATGAGAAATGCAAAGGCGGCAGGGAAAATGCGGAATGCGGAATGACCGGCGCCGCTGTTCCTGCTGCTGAGGGAAGGGGCAGAGAAAAGAATAACGAATAATGACGGAACAACTCCTCACTCCTCACTTCTAACCCGACCTCCTCCCTCCTCACTTCTCATTTTCAAAGAAGGTGGTGTTTTCGTTGCCGGAAGAACCGTTTGACCCGATCATCGTGCCGGAATCCGGCGGCACGAACCAGAGCCCGCAGCAGATGTCCCCGAAGGAAAAGCGCGGCTGCGTGCTGCTGGTGCTCATTGCACTGCTGCTCCTGATCGCGGCGCATAAGATCATGACGACGCCGTGGCTCGCGTCGCTGGTGATCGCCGCGGTCTTTGTGCTGTGCGGCATTCTGGCAGTGAGGCAGGCAAAGCGCAGCGCCAAGCCCGCTTACCGCTTCGGCGTCACATCCTTCGCGATCGGCGCGGCAATGGGCGTCTCCGGTCTGGCACTGACTGCCGAGCGCTTCGGTCTGCTCACGCTGCCGAAGGAGGGCGCCCTCGCAGACCGCATCCGCTCCGGCGTGTTTGCCGTCATCGGCATCGGCATCATCGCATTTGTGCTCGCGGGATATTTCCACAAGCGGCGCTGGTGCACCGAGCGCGTCGAGGCGACCTGCGTCGAGCTCATCCATGTGCGGAACCGGCGCGGGCGTGTTTCACAGGTCCCGGTCTACGAATTTTTCTGCGGCGGCGCGACGCATCAGCTGCGCGGCAATACCGCCTCGACAAGCGCCAACCCGCATGTCGGTGAAACGCGCATGATCTATGTCGACCCGGTGTATCTCGACGAGATGTTCGACCCGAAGCCCTATTACCGGATGCTGATCTTCCCCTGCCTGTTCGGGGCGCTGTTCATCGCGCTGGGCATCTGGCTGATGACGCTGCCCCCGCTGGAATGAAAGGAGCAAACCGATGAAAACCTATCGCCTGCCGATGGGATGGCAAGCCGCCTTCCCGGAGGACTGGACAAACGACTACAGCGAGGAAACCGGCGAAAACCGTTTTTCTCCGCCCGACCAAAGTCTCACGCTGACGCTGACGGCACTGCACGCAGAAAAAAACGGCATTCCCGCGCCTGTCGAGATCATGCGGTCGGTGTTTCTGCACCAGATCGGCGAAGGCGGCGCGGATATTCCCGTTCCGCCCGAGCTGAATGCAGGCGGATGCGAGACTGCGCTGCGGCAGATCAGCGACACCGAGATCTGCGCGGGGACCTTCTGCGCCGGCGAGCTGCTGCTGACGCGCATCACCGGCGATGACCCGCAGGCGGTCTGTCAGGCAATCGCCTATCTGACGCTGATCACGCGGTGATATACGGTGTAACCCCCGTTCTGATCCGTCAAAAGGCTGTTTATCAACCAAACATTTTCATACAAGGAGGAACCTACAATGAGCAAAATCCTGATCATCGGCTGCGGCGGCGTGGCATCCGTCGCGATCCAGAAATGCTGCCAGAACGACGCAGAATTCACCGAGATCTGCATCGCGAGCCGCACTGTTTCCAAGTGCGAGGCACTCAAGGCGAAGATCGAGGCGGAGGGCAAATCAAAGACCGTCATCACCACAGCGCAGGTCGACGCGGACGACAAGGACGCCGTGCTCGCACTGATCCGCAGCTATCAGCCGGTCGCGGTGCTCAATCTCGCGCTGCCCTATCAGGACCTGACGATCATGGAGGCTTGCCTCGAAGGCGGCGTGCACTATATCGACACCGCAAACTACGAGCCCGAGGACACCGACGATCCCGCATGGCGCGCGGTCTACGAGAAGCGCTGCAGGGAGCTCGGCTTCACCGCGTATTTTGACTATTCATGGCAGTGGGCTTATCAGGAGCGCTTTGCAAACGCCGGTCTGACCGCGCTCTGCGGCTCCGGCTTTGACCCGGGCGTGACCTCGGTGTTCACGGCGTATGCGCTGAAGCACTATTTCGACGAGATTCACTATATTGACATTCTCGACTGCAACGGCGGCGACCACGGCTATCCGTTCGCGACGAACTTCAACCCCGAGATCAATCTGCGCGAGGTCTCCGCAAACGGCTCCTACTGGGAGAACGGGCACTGGGTCGAGACCGAGCCGATGGAGATCAAGCGCGTCTACGACTTTCCGCAGGTCGGGCAGAAGGATATGTACCTTCTGCACCATGAGGAGATCGAGTCGCTCGCGAAGAATATCCCCCATGTCAAGCGCATCCGCTTCTTCATGACCTTCGGGCAGAGCTATCTGACGCACATGAAGTGTCTCGAAAATGTCGGCATGCTCTCGACCACGCCGATTTCGTTCAACGGCACCGAGATCGTCCCGATCCAGTTTCTGAAGGCGCTGCTGCCCGACCCGGCATCGCTCGGTCCGCGCACCGTCGGCAAGACCAACATCGGCTGCATCTTCACCGGCGTGAAGGACGGCAAGGAAAAGACGATCTATATTTACAATGTCTGCGATCATCAGGAGTGCTACAAGGAGCTCGGCTCGCAGGCGATCTCCTATACGACCGGCGTGCCCGCGATGATCGGCGCGGCGCTGGTCGCAAACGGCACATGGCGCAATGCCGGTGCGCGCACCATTGAGGAATTTGACCCCGATCCGTTCATGGATATGCTGAACAAATGGGGTCTGCCGTGGGTGGTCGACGAGCACCCGCAGACGGTGGAATAATGCGGCGGCAGTCGCTCCCGACGCCCTGCTATATCATTGATGAAGCAAAGCTCCGGAGCAATCTGGAGCTTTTGCGGCAGGTCTCGCAGGCGGCGGGCTGTCATATTCTTCTCGCGCAGAAGGCGTTTTCCTGCTTTAAGCTCTATCCGATGATCGCGCAGTATCTCGCGGGCACGACCGCCAGCGGGCTCTATGAGGCAATGCTCGGGGCGCAGGAATTCGGCGGCGAAACGCATGTGTTCGCGCCGGCATACACCGATTCGGAATTTGTCCGGCTCTGCGGCATCTGCGACCACATCAGCTTCAATTCGTTCTCGCAGCTGGAGCATCACCGCACGGTCTGGGAGCGCTCAAATGTCAGCGTCGGCATCCGCGTCAATCCGGAATGCTCGACGCAGGAGGGGCACGCGATCTATGACCCCTGCGCGCCCGGCTCGCGGCTCGGCGTCACGCGGCAGCATTTCCGCCCCGAACAGCTCGGCGGCGTCGAGGGGCTGCATTTCCACACGCTCTGCGAGCAGAATTCCGACGCGCTGGTCAGGACCTATGCGGCGTTTGAAAAGCAGTTCGGCGAATTCCTCCCGCAGATGAAATGGCTCAATCTAGGCGGCGGGCATCACATCACAAGAGAGGATTATGACATTGACACGCTGGTCATGCTGGTGCGGCGCATCCGCGAGGTATACGGCGTCGAGGTGTATTTAGAGCCCGGCGAGGCGATCGCGCTCAATGCCGGCTGGCTCGACACGACCGTCATGGACATTGTCGAAAACGGCATGCAGATTCTGATTCTCGACGCTTCGGCGGCATGCCACATGCCCGATGTGCTCGAGATGCCCTACCGTCCGCCGCTGGAAAACGCGGGCGAATGGGGCGAAAAGCCCTATGACTACCGCCTTGCATCGCGCACCTGCCTTGCGGGCGACGTCATCGGCGACTACAGCTTTGACCGACCGCTCCGCATCGGCGACCGCCTGACCTTCGGCGACATGGCAATCTATTCGATGGTGAAGAACAACACCTTCAACGGCATGCCCCTGCCTGCAATCGCTGTGCAGCACGAAAACGGCGACTGCGAGATCATCAAGGAATTCGGTTACGAGGACTTCAAAGCAAGGCTTTCATGAAATGAGTCCGGAGCCCGGGCGGGCGATGTCCCTCCAACTTTTTGAAAGGTGTGATTGCCGTGGACAAAGCATTTTCTGTCAAGCATATTATATGTCTGCTCGGAAACAGGAACTATGCCGATCTCGAGTTCCGGAACGGCTGCGCCTATGTGTATTCCCGTGAAGCGGGAGAGATCGTCATCGAAGCGCCGGAGGGTCATATCCCGGACGAAGCTGCAAAGCGCGCCGCGGATGTGCTGGAGCATCTGGATGCATGCACCGAACAGGCACAGAGCCTGCTCGGTGATGTGAAAATTGACCTGGAAGCCTATCCGCACGCACTGGACAAGGGTTTCAGAATCTACGGTATTTATTTCGGGCATTACAGCTGGGGGGACAGTGATGATCCGGTCACAGAAGACGGCTTTGTCATGACCTTCACCACAGCCGAATATTATCCGCTGGATTTTACTGTAAAGTTTCATTACCGCGACATGCGGCCGGTTTCGCTGGAAGTATGGGGAAGCTGAAAAGGAGTGGCTGCTGTGTATGAATTCAATTTCATGGAGGATGTCATCGCCTTTCTGCAAAACAGGGACCTTTCGCACTTTCGCTTTGAACACGGCAGAGCATGTATGGATATTTATTCGGAAGGATCGGATCCGATCAGGCTCTGTGCGGATGCACCTGACGGCACGCTCCCGGAGGAAACGGTCAGCCGGATGCTCGATGTGCTGAACAATCTGGATGCATGTATCCGGAAGGCATACGGCTGGCTGAACAATCTGAATATCAACGATAAACTGTTTGCGCATCTGTATCCGAAATGGTTTCCGGGTGAAATGGATCAGATCTATGAGAAGGAGCTGACGTTATACGGAATCCGTTTCGGGAAATTCCGCTGGGGGCATGATCCGAATCCGGTCACAGACGGCTTTACGATCTCCTTCATGAACGATGCGGGATGGTGGGCATGGGTTTATGACGTGAAGTTTGTTTACGGGAATATGCTCCCGATCGCGGTCGAACGGTGGATCAAGGTATTCTGAAAGGAGTGAGCGCCGTGAATATGACCGAGAATAATTACTTCTTCCCGGATGAACTCATCGACCTTCTGAAAAAAAGGGACTGGTCGCACTTTCGGTTCCGGAAGGGCAAAACATGGTGCATCGTATATACCTATCTTTATGCGAATGACCTTTCACAGGGCGTCGAAATCTCGATTGACGCACCCGGCGGTACGATCCCGGAGGAAACTGCCGGTCAGATGATCCATGTGCTCACGCATCTGGATGAATGTCTCCAAAAGGCATATGTCTGGTTAAGCCGGCTGGACCTGAAACATGACAGGTGGTTTCCCTTTCCGGACTTGTTTCCGAATGAGATTGACAAAATATTTATCATTTACTGCATGCACTTCGGACCGTACAGCGGATCAAGCAAGAAAGAACCGGACAGGGACAGCTTTTCGATCACGTTCGGGACGCCGCAGCACGCATATTTTCCTTTGACGTATATCGTGTATTATCACCACGATGATCTGAGCCCGTATGATATCGTGGCAGAGCCGCAGTGACCGGGAGGGGAGCGCCTATGAAAACCGTTATCATCACGCGGAAAAAGCAGCTTGCCAATGCGCTTTTGCCCTATTGGATCATTCCGGCGCAGGCTGTGGAGCAGCAGCCGACGCATTTTCAGACGCTCAAGCAGGTGCGGCTCGATGCGACAGGACACCCCCGCCCGACACTGAACCCGGAATCGCTCGCGGAGATCGGCGCGCCGGTCAGAAACGGCGAGACCGTTACGCTTACGCTGCCCGACGGGGTGCGGCAGATCTACGCCGTGACCATGGACGGGCTGCTCTCCAATCCCGCAGCGCTTACGGACGGTGAAACGGAATACCGCTTCACGGTGACCACAAAAGGCGGCTTTGTCCGTCCGCCGCACCCGATTCTGAAAGCTGAACAGGAGGGAAGTGCATGACAATTCCGAACCTATTTCCGCTTGACAAATATCAGGACAGCAGCACCTACAGAGAGGCCGTTCCCGGCGTATACCGCAATCTCGCGGCAAACAATTACTGCATGTGCTTTTATGCGGACAGTGCCGATCAATACCCGATGAAACGGCTGCTTGAGATGTACCGTCTTGTCTTTGTGCAGGGGTATTCCCGCAAAAAGGTCACCGTGAACGGCACGGACAAGATCGCGATGGAGGTCGAAACAAAGGACGACAGCCTGCAAAGTCTCATCCGGCTGCTGCATTTTGCAACCGTGCCCGGCAAAGATGTGCTGAATTATACGATCGGCGGCTGCGATTATCTCTGTGTCAGATACGGCGAAACCGACTGCACCGTGAACGGCATGCCGGTCCGCGTGCCGCTGCTCGGCTGCCGCGAGGATATATGGGGCAGCCTCGATTTTGAGGTGCGCTATCCCGAATACCAGTTCCGCGGACAGTTTACAGGCGGAACGGATTTTGCCGTGCCGGAGCTGCCTGCGAACACCGAATTCCGCGCCGTGATCCTGCGGGACAGCTTTGCCTATGTGCTCTATCTGGAAAACAACCGCACGAACAAAGCGCTGATGTTCAATCAGCAGCGGTTTCTTGCAGCGCTGGAGGGCTGGGCGCTGACGCACGCGCTCCGCAGTGAATTTGACCCGAACTGCTGAACAGATCACAGAACGCAGCGAAAGAAAAAGGAGGATTCATTCATGAGACCGAAGGACAGCCCGGAATGGAATATGGACGTCAAGGGCGTGTATGTGCCCGAAGAATACCTTGATCCCGATGCCTATGCGCCCGCCGCGTTCGGCATTTACAAAAATCTGACGGCGGGCAGATACTGCCTCTGTGTGCGCGCGGATTCCGCGGAGCAGTATCCGCTTGCGTATCTGCTGAAAACCTACGCGCTGCATCTGACAGAGGACGGCGCAGGCGAAACGGTCGCGACAGATGAGGGCGAGAAGTATCAGTTTACGGTCGAGACCGAGGACGACAGCATCTGCGCGCTCATCCGCATCGTGAATTTTGCCTCTGTGCTCGGCAAGCAGGCTGTGGTGTTTTCCTTTGACGGGCACGAGCTGCTCTGCCGGCAGTATGCGGTGACCGATCTGGTGCTGAACGGGCGGGAGATCCGCGTGCCGCTGCTGGCATACCGCGAGGACCCCTACGGCATGACGGACTTCAATCTCCGCTATCCGGAATATCAGAAGCAGTGGGACTACCGGCATCATGAGGAATTCAACATTGACTTCACACTGACGCCGGATACGAAATGCCTTGCCTTCATCATGAAAAAGCACTGTATTTATCTCGTATTTCAGGACGGGCAGGGCACTGTCACTGCGGTGAGCGTGTATAAGAACTGCGGTTGGCAGGCTTACACCTCCGACGAGCTCTGGCAGCGTCTGACCTTGTATTAAGGAGGGTGCAGCATGAATCTCAACGATATGATCTATGCGGACAAAACGATTCAGAATGCGGTCGTGCTCGATAAATACAACGACCCGGCAGCCTATGCGCCGGTCGGCGGCTGCGGCGTGTATCAGAATCTGCAGAACGGCTGCTTCTGCCTGTGCTTTCATTCCGACCCGGCGGTCAAATTCCCGACGGGCAAGCTGATGGATTCCGTAACGGGGCACAAGCTGCACTTTGTCAAGGGGTATTCCCGCAAGAAGACCCTGATCGACGGCATCGAACGCATTCTGCAGGAGGTCGAGACCGAGGACGGCAGCATCGACAGCCTGAAAAGGCTGCTCAATTTCGCCACCGCGATCGGCAAGGACATGGTGGTCTATGACATCGGCGGATACGACCTGCTCTGCCGGAAATTCGGCGAGACCGACTGCACGGTCAACGGCTTGCCGATGCAGGTGCCGCTCTATGCCGCAAAGCAGGTGCCGTTCGGCACGATCTCCTATCAGCTGCTGGATTTTGAACATGCGGCTTATCAGGAATACACGGGCGGGCAGGCATACGAGGTGCCGGTCGAGCTGCCGCCTGCGGATATCCGGTTCCGCTCGGTCATCACCTGCAAGGGGCTGTCCTATCTCCTGTATCTGGAAAAGCGCACCAAGAGCCATTTTCTGGTCTGCCGGCATGCGCCGTGGGGCGTGATCGGGGAGATCGACAAGGATGAACTGATCAGCCGCGTCGGCGGTTACTGATCACGAAAGGAGCAGCAGATGCCGGAGAATTATATCAGAAGCATCGGCGGGGAGATTCTCCTGCAGGCGGGCGGCGGATATCTGGTCCGCTGCGAGGCGTCGGAATGGGAGATGTACTGGGTCTTCACCGCAGAAGCCTGCGCAGCGAGCGGCTGGCGGCGCTTTTTCCGCAGAGACTGCCTCTTTTGGGACGACGGCGGCGCTTCGGAGCATCCGGAGGAGACCGACCGCGAAATCCTTTCGGAGGTGCTGATCTCCGGCAAGGCGCAGAACGGCGATATCTGGGTCAGAAGCAGCAAGGGCACGCTTTCGGTCATCACACCGGTCGGCACGGAGACCTACCCGCCGGAGCCGGGCGAGGTAATTCCCCCGGACGGCGTGCGCCATCTGCCGATGCAGAAGGAATGGCTCGGCACGATTCTGCAAAGAAAGTGGGAGGGCGAGCCGCAGGTGCGGGCGTGGGGCAAATATCATGTGCTCATCTGCGATTACAAGCCCGGCGGCACGGTCTACCGGCTGTTCGGGCACTATGAATCAAGAAGCTGCTTTGACAGCTGCCCCGCTTGGTATGCGGATATCCCCGATTTCCTTGCGGAGAAGATCCTGCGCGAGCCCGAGATTCTGCCGGCGGTCTACCGGCAGATACGCGAAAACTCCGGCTGGTAAGCCGTAAAAAAGGAGCGGCAGATCATGGATCAGGTCATCGGCTATATCCGCAGCATCGGCGGGAAAATTGTCGGCAGCGGCGCGGGCGGCTATCTGGTGCGCTGCACCCGCTCGGGCAACGTCACCTATCTGTTCGCCGGTCCGTATTATCAGGCTTCCTGCATGGACGGCTGTCCCGCATGGAGCCGGACGATCCCGGCAGAGCTCGGAAAAGAGCTGGAGCAGCACCCGGAGCGCATTGCCGACGCCTACAGGGAAACAAGACTGCAATACGGGCAGGGCACACCGGCGGATCGCCGCGCACTGCTCGGGCATTACTGACAGGAGATTATCATGCGTGATACATACCGGGCGATCATGGAGGACCTTCTGCTGCATTATGAGCAATTCTCAGCGCTCGCGGCAGCGCTCGAATGGCAGCACGCCGACAATTTCTGCATGGAGACCGCGCTGGATGCGCAGCGGAACCTGCATCTCAATGTGTATTCCGTCGCATTCCGACCGGGCTTTGTGCAGACGCATTTCACGGAGGCATTTGTGCAGATGCTGCTGACCGTGATCGCGATGCAGGAGGAATGGGACCCCGAAGCGGTGTGGGGCAGCAGCACGGCGGAGGCACGCCGCAGATTTCTCAGCAGTGAGCTGCACACACAGCATCTGCTGTTTTCGGGCAGGCTTCGCGATATGGAGCCCGCGGAATTTGCGGAGCATGTGTTCACCTGCGCGATCAGCTGCGAACGCAAGTGGGTAGCGGAGCGGCTGGACGCCGCCGCAAAGGCGATGATCGACCGCTTTTCCGGCGGCTGGCATCTGGCGGTCGGCGCGCTGAGTCAATGCACGCCCTGCGAATGCAACTGGCTCGCCATGCAGGGCGACGAATTTCTCTTCGTGACCTATTACGAGGGCTGGAGTTAGCCCGGAGCCCGGGCTGGCGATTCCCTCCGGCAACATTTTTGCGGAGCCTCCCAATCTGTGTAACTGCACGGCGCTGAAGCGCCTTCTTATGGGTTGATACTCCCAGAGTGCTTCACGCAATCAGCGGCAGGAATAGCATTGACGGAACAACTCCTCACTCCTCACTTCTCACTCCAAACTCACATCCTCCCTCCTCCCTCTGATGGGAACACTTTTATCCGAACAAACGCTTCACGATTGAGACTTCAGAAAGGCGGTGGGCATTTTGCGCACACCGAAGCAGGACGGCTTTTTCATGCCGGGCGAATTTGCGCCGCATCTGGGCACGGTCATGGTCTTCCCGGAGCGCCCGGGCTCATGGGGCACCGACCCGACCGCGGCGCAGCAGGCGTTCGCGATGATCGCCGCAAGATTGTCACAAAATGAGCGCGTCTGGATGCTCGTGAACGCGCGCTCCGAAGCAGCGGCAAGGGCAATGCTCCCGGACTCGGTGCAGCTTCTCCGAATCGACACCGACGACGCATGGGCAAGGGACATCGCGCCGACCTTTGTGCGCAGTGCGGACGGCGCGCTTCGCGGCATCTCCTGGCAGTTCAACGCATGGGGCGGCGATTTCGACGGGCTCTATGCCGACTGGGCAAAGGACGACGCTGCCGCAGAGCAGATCTGCGCGGCGCTCGGGCTCCCCTGCTGTGACGCCAGACCCTTCGTGCTCGAGGGCGGCGCGATCCATTCGGACGGCGAGGGCACGGTGCTGGTCACCGAGGCATGCCTGCTCTCGGGCGGGCGCAACCCGCAAATGACGAAGGAGCAGATTTCCGCGTATCTGCGCGATTTTCTCGGCGCAGAGAAGGTGATCTGGATCCCATACGGCATTTACAACGACGAGACGAACGAGCATGTGGACAATATTGCGGCGTTTCTCGCACCGGCAGAGATCGTGCTCGCATGGTGCGATGACCCCGATGACCCGCAGTACGCGATGAGTCGCGCCGATTTCGACGTATTATCGCACGAAACTGATGCAAAGGGCAGACGCTTCCGCATCGTGAAACTGCCCGTTCCGCACAAGCCCGTCTGCGTGACCGCGGAGGAATGCGGACAATATTGCTTCGCCGAGGGTGAGGACACCCGCGAGCCCGGCGAACGTCTTGCCGCGAGCTACGTCAACTTCTACATGGGCAACGGCTGCGCGCTCGTGCCGCAGTTCGGCGGCGAATACGCGGAGGACGACGCACGCGCACTGGAAATCCTGCGCGGCGCACTGCGCGGGCGCGCGGTCGTGCCGGTCCCGGCAAGGTGTATTCTGCTCGGCGGCGGCAATATCCACTGCATCACGCAGCAGGTGCCCGCAGGCAGCATTTCCGCGGATATCCGCGAGATGCAGCCGTCAGAATACACGCATCTGCGCGATTTTCTCTATGAAGCGATCTTTATTCCCGCAGGTGCGGCGCCGCCTGAGGCGGACATTCTCGATCTGCCAGAGCTGGCGGTCTATACGCAGGATTTCGGCGCGAAGCCCGGCGATTTTGCCGTCGGGGCGTTTCTCGGGGATTGGCAGGTCGGCGCGGCATGGGCAAGGCTCATGCAGGATTACGGGCATATCGGCGACGGCATCCCGTCGATCGCAATATCGTTATATCCCGGCGTGCGCGGGCAGGGCATCGGCAGCGCGATGATGAAAAAGCTGCTCGGATTGCTCAGCGCCGCGGGCTATCCGGCGGCATCGCTTGCCGTGCAGAAGGAGAACCGCGCCGTGCAGTTTTATCGGCGGCTCGGCTTCGAGACCGTCGGTGAGACCGAAACCGAATGGCTGATGGTCTGTCACCTTGTGTGACACAGCGTCACAGTGCCACAGCCGGAACAGGAGGAAACCCATGAGCAGAACAGTGACAGCGGCAGCCGTGCAGATGGCATGCAGCCCCGACCCGCGCGAGAGCATGGCGACCGCCGAGCGCGCGATCCGGGAGGCAGCAAAAAACGGCGCACAGATCATTCTGTGCCCCGAGCTCTTTGAGCGGCAGTATTTCTGTCAGGAGCGCCGCTACGAATATTACGCATTTGCGCAGAAAACCGAGGAAAACTGCGCTGTCTGCCGGTGCACGGCGCTCGCCGCGGAGCTGGGGGTCGTGCTGCCCGTCAGCTTCTACGAGCGCGACGGCAACCGGCTCTTCAACTCGGTCGCGGTGATCGACGCGGACGGCACGCTGCTCGGCGTCTACCGCAAAACGCATATCCCGGACGACCACTATTATCAGGAGAAATTCTATTTTTCGCCGGGCAACACGGGCTTTCAGGTCTGGCAGACGCGGTATGCGACAATCGGCGTCGGCATCTGCTGGGACCAGTGGTTTCCCGAGCCTGCGCGCTGCATGGCGCTGATGGGCGCGGAGCTGCTCTTCTATCCGACCGCGATCGGTGCGGAGCCGATTCTCGAGACCGACAGCGCGCAGCACTGGCAGACCTGTATGCAGGGGCACGCGGCATCGAACATCGTGCCGGTGATCGCCGCGAACCGCATCGGGCTGGAGACGGTCGAGCCCTGTGAGGCGAACGGGATGCAGTCCTCGTCGCTGCTGTTTTACGGCACATCGTTCATGACGACGCAGACCGGCGCGATCGCCGAGCAGGCGGGGCGCGACACGGAGACGGTTCTGACGCACAGCTACGACCTCGACGAGATCGCGCAGCACCGCCTTGACTGGGGGCTCTACCGCGATCGCCGTCCGCACTGCTACGGCAAGATCACCGAGGAATGAACCTGTTTGAACAGCAGCCCCCGAAGCGGATTCGGGGGCTGCTCAGCTTGCCGATAAAAGTTTTTGTGGGGACTCCGTCCCCACGCCCCTGCCCTGGCGAAGCGTGCGAGCGCCCCTGGTATCATCCGTCGGAGACACCTTATTTCTCAGACTGCGCATATCATCTGCGCTATTGCGTTTTCGGCTGCGATGTGGTATACTGGAGTCAGACTGAACACACGGAGGTCACCCATGAACAAACAGATCACCGCCGACCCGAAAACCGGCGAAAAAATCTGCCGCTGCTTCAAGCGCTGCGGCGGATGTCAGCTGCAGGAGCCATATGCCGAACAGCTGGAGCGCAAGCAGGAGAAGGCGGAACGCCTGCTCTCGAAATATGCGAAGGTGCGCCCGATCCTTGCGATGGAGCAGCCCTATTATTACCGCAACAAGGTGCAGAATGTCTACGGCAAAGGCAAGCGCGGCGAGATCGTCTCGGGCATTTTCCAGTCGACCGCGCAGACGATGGTCACCGCAGAGCACTGCATGCTGGAGGACCGCCGCGCCGCACCGATCGTCAGGACCCTGAAACAGCTGATGCACGACCTGAAAATCGCCCCCTACGACCTGCGCACGGGCACGGGTCTGCTGCGGCACACGCTGATCCGCACGTCGGTCTCGACCGGTCAGGTCATGCTCGTGCTCGTGACCGCTTCGCCCGTTCTGCCCGCAAAGAAGCATCTGGTCGCGGCGCTGCGTCAGGCGCACCCGGAGCTGACGACCGTCGTGCAGAATATCTGCCCCGACGGGCTGCCGCTGACGCTCGGGGAGCGCAGCATTGTGCTCTTCGGCAGGGGCTATATTGAGGATGTGCTCTGCGGCTGCCGGTTCCGCATTTCGCCCGCGTCGTTTTATCAGGTCAACCCCGCGCAGACAGAGCGGCTCTACAGCTGCGCGGTCAGAGCGGCGGGGATCGGAGCGGGCGTCACGGTCATCGACGCCTACTGCGGCACCGGCACGATCGGGATGATCTGCGCAAAGCAGGGCGCTGCGGTCACGGGCGTTGAGCTGAACCGCTCCGCCTGCCTCGATGCCGCCGAAAACGCAAAGCGCAATCAGCTGGAGACCATCCGCTTCTGCAATGCGGACGCGGGGAAATTCATGCAGGAGACAGCGAAGGCGGGCGGGCACTGCGACGTGCTGATCATGGACCCGCCGCGCGCCGGGGCGTCTCCGGCGTTTCTGCGGGCAGCCGCCGCGATGAAGCCCGCGCGCATTGTGTATATTTCCTGCAAAATCGAGACGCTCGCGCGCGACCTGCAGCAGCTCACGCAGGCGGGCTACCGCGTCACGGAGATCCAGCCGGTCGACATGTTTCCGCACACGACCGGCATCGAGACGGTCTGCGTGCTGCAGCGGGCGGCGCACGCTTCTTCCGCGAACGCTCAGCATGCCCGCGCGAAATGACCGGTTCACGGGACAAAGCCGGATCGCTGTTCATGAGGGAACGAAGAACATGAATATTACTGATACATTGACTCCTTTTGTGGGTTACGGTGCGTTCACGCTTTATCAATCAGTGTCTGAAGCGAAATCTATCATCAAGAACAGCGGAATGCTTTTCAAAACAGAGGTGTGGTCGAACAGCGATTTGACGGTCCCGATGCCGTGGACAATAATCAGAATCGAAAAACAGATTAATCTGTTTTTTGCAAATGATAAATTGTTCAAAATTCATATTGAAAACGGATGCCCAGCAACGCTTCCGAATGGGATCCATTTGGGTATGCCAATTAAGCAGGCATGCGAAATTGATCCTGAACTGGAGTGGAATGATTGGGAAGAGGATTTTCAATCGCCTGCAGGATATTGGCTTGAAGATGAGTTGGATAATCACACAGTCATGTCTATCAGCATATTTATCAGAGAAGCTCTTGACGAAGACCTGTTCGAGAAATACCAATGGTAAATAAGGCTGCTGATACCGTGTGAACATCATCACGCAATTAATCTGGAAGCGTACAGAAACGAGAACGGGAACCGGCTGTGTGTCGGTTCCCGCTGTGTTTAATGCTTGCAGTATGCAGCGATCGCGCGGCTTGCAAAATCGGCAGTGCCTTCGCCGCCCGCCCTGTCAATGTTCTGCCGGAATTCGCCGTCTGCGGCGTACATGGCGCCGAGTCCGGCAAGGATCTCATCCGTGCAGTGATAATAATGCTCGGTGATATACGCCTGCAATTTCTGCACCAGCGCGGCCGCCTCCGGGCTGTCTGCGGCGGCGCTTTCGCGGATGCTCCCGAATTCTGTGAAAATATCCATCAGCCCCGCTGCGATCTGCTGCTGAGCCGCCGCCGAACGGTGTGCAGCCTTTTTCTCATATTCAGCATACGCCTCGGTTTTGCCCCACTGCGCTTTTGCGCGCGCGGCGTATTCTTCGATCTGCTCAGAATCAAACGCATCAAAATTCATATTCGGTTCTCCTTTTTGCTGTATTTCACGGGCAAACGCGATGATCCGTTCCAGACGCTCCTTCTTCATGGTCAGCAGTTCGATCTGCTGCGTGAGCGCTTTCTCGCGGTCAAAAGCCGGTGCGTTCAGAATCGTCCTGATCTCATCGAGAGAAAATTCCAGCTCGCGGAACAGCAGAATCTGCTGCAAACGCTCCAGCGCCGTCCCGTCATACAGCCGGTAGCCCGCCTCCGTGCGCATCGAAGGCGACAGCAGCCCGATCTGATCGTAGTATTGCAGCGTGCGGATGCTGACGCCCGTCTGCGCGCTGACCTCGTGAACCGTTTTCATCTCTGCACCTCCCCCGTGTGGCTTCATTATAAACTATGACGCTGCGTCAGGGTCAAGCGCCCGACGCGCTTTTTGTATACATGCACAATGCGGAAATGCATGGGAGTGTAGTGATACAGCATATTGCAACACGATCTCTGCTCACCCTGTCAGGGCAACTGAACAAGCAAACTTATGTCTTGTGCGCAGCACAATCGAGCTATTATCTTCCGACTGAAGATTATAGCTTGACATCTGATTATCAGAATTCCACATATTTGTGGACATAGCTTTCAGCTTGTTCATGATGGCGTACATTGTTTTCACCCTTTCGTTCGTTAGAATTAGAGAGCTCTCGCTCTTAGTAAATCATTATATCACGGTATGATAGAAATGCCAAGTAAACCAGTAGTATATTTTTATCGGTCATATGATTTGCTGGCTGAAACATTAGAAATGGCAAAGCAGCTGTGTTGTTCAGTATGGAAAAACAGGTTCAATTATGAAACTGATGCCTGCGTCATTCAGCTTTTTTCTGGTATTCATGATATCAACAGCAACTCCGCTGAAAATCTTAGATGGTGCAGTTTCAATCAGCTTTTTTGCCTCCAGATAATTGCAGTTCGCAATTTCTGCGATCAGTTTTACAGCAGCGATAGATGCTTCAAACGGAGTAGTCAGACTGATATGGTAAACTGTCGAATCAACCTCATACGTTTCAAAATAGGATGTTACCCAGCCCCAGCCGCAGTTTGTGCATGTCATTCCGCATGCATGGCCGTGACAAAACGACCGCATTTCGTGCCCGCATTTTTCGCAGAGGAATATATCGTCACCAAATACCGGTCCGTCCGGCACGTCGTTAAATGCATCCTTGATAGTATTGTAAATTTTGCAGCCGGCGGAGCGCATACGGTCGGCCAATGCAGATTCAAGTTCTTCATCTTCAACATGCAGTACCGTTTGTTCTGTTTTGTTGACAATGGCAGGCGCAAAGGCTGTATTTACCAGTACCCAGTCATTTATCCCGGTCGTCCGGAGAAACTCATACTCATCAAGTGAACGGTTCATGCTTTTATCTGCGTTGTTGACTTGCAGATGATCGTACCGCAGTCTTTTCACATTCACATCAGCTGCATGGATGATGAGTTCCATATACTGCTGACTCATATCATCAAACAACCGGATGACAAAGCTGTCTCCGATAGCTTCAGCATTCAGAATGCCGACGAATCTTCCGGCGGGATCTCCCTCGCACGAATAACTGGTCACTTGGCTGAAAGACACCTCAATCAGTCCGGTTTCTTCCTCCCCTTCGACATAGTTCGCCTGCATCCAGTACGCGAAGTTGATGATCAAAGAAAGAGTCGCCTTGTCCTCGTTGTACCGCATGCTTTCAATGTAGCTGTCATGAAGGCAGTATTCCTTTTCAAATTCCAGCAAAGTCACGAGTCAATCTCCTACGTTCAGGATGGTTGGGGGCGTTCGTTTATGTTCATCATAGCATTTGTGATTGCCGAATGTCAAGTATAAAGCATCAAAATAACACTTGCGGCATCAGATTTCTTCAAGCCCAAGACTTTTCAGATACTGATAAGTCCCGTCATAATATTCCGGCAGGCGGGTGCTGTCCTCTCAGAAGCCGCTCGGATTCTTGTTCGGATTTCCGGCGGGCACGCGCTGCCATGCATTCGCACATCGTGTCACGCATTGACACGGATCTTTGTTAGCGGATGTTAGCGGCGTGCTTTTTGTTGCGCACCTTTTCCGTTTCAAAACGATACTGAAACGGAGGATAATAGTATGTATACCACCGGAATTTCGACCTGTGATCAGCTCAGAGAGATCGCCTTTACCGGCAATGTGATTCCGCAGGTCTGGTATCGCGTATTCGTCAAGTCTGACCTCAAACATCCGAAGCCGCATCTGCTGGCAATCAATATCCTGGCGGATATCGTCTACTGGTATCGTCCGCGGGAGATTCGGGACGAGGGCAGCGGTCAGGTCATTGGTTATCAGAAGAAGTTCCGGGATGATATGCTCCAGCGGAGCTACGCGCAGATCGCGGAGCAGTTCGGCTGCTCTGCCGGACAGGCGAAGGATGCAATCGTCTTTCTGGAACAGATGGGCGTGGTGCGCCGTGAGTTCCGAACGCTGCAATCCAACGGTATGGTATACGCGAATGTTCTCTATCTTGCGCTCAATGTTGAGCGCCTGAAAGAGCTGACTTACCCATGTGGTGAAATTTCACCGGACGGGTATCCCGAAGATTCTGACGAGGCATCCGATGATTTTTCCGGTACCCCTGTGTCGGAATTTCGAGGGGGGTGTGCCGAAATATCCACACACCCCTATGGGAAATTTCCCCAGACAAATACAGAGAATACTACAAAGACTTCTACAGAGATTTCTATCTATCCATCTTCGCACGGCGAAGATGTGACAGACGGATTGACGGATTCGCAGATCACGGAACAGGTTATTTCTGAGATTTCTGCATTGCAGCAGATCCCGTATGTCTATTCGCAGAGTCCGAAAAAAATGCGCGCTGCGATCCGCTGGCTCTGTGAGTATGACTTCTACATG